>DATIMT010000233.1:0-7115 GCA_035475035.1 Arthrobacter sp. | reverse complement strand
GAGAAATCAACGGGCGGCCACCAGCGCGTGCGCGGGCTGACCGCGAACCTGCGGCCCGTGATATCGGTGGGGGTGATGGCCACCAGGTGGTCCTTGATCCCCGGCTGCCACGGTTCACGCTCGGCGTCGTCCGGAAGGTGCATACTGGTTTCATCGAACGGCTGCGGGCTGCCCTTGGCAACAACGCTCCAGACCTCCGTGGCATACGGGTTGAGCCCGTCCACCTCAAGGGCGGCGACTGCACCGCCGAGCAGGGCGCGAAGCTTGGTGCCTGGGGCCGTGCGGAACACCAGGGTTTCTCCGGAAACGGAAAAATTCACCGGAAAAATCTCGGGCACGTCACCGTTGATAACCGCCAGCCGGCCGATGTAGGAGGACCGAAGGTACTTCCAGCACTCGTCAACGCCCAGTATTTGTGTTTGAGACCCTGCGGGGGAGTCAGTCATGCTCCGATCCTAGGGCCTGGACAGCCGCCGCGCACGGGTGGGTAAGGGAGCCGCCCGTGGAACGGATCGCAACGGCTGCCGTTCACCCACGGCGTAGCGGTACCGGGACTTGAATCTCCCCGTCCGTCGTTGTTTCCCGTAAGGACCCGGAAGGGCCACGCCACAGCCGGGAACGGCATGAAGCTGGAGGTGCGCCATGGAGCAGGCGCGGGAATTCACGCCGCGGGAAGACGACGACGTCCTGGACTCGTACTCACAGACCGTGATGCGGGTGGCGGCAGCCGTCACACCCCACGTGGCAGCCATCGAAATGACGGCGAACCGCCGCAACGGAAGGGTGAGGGTGGGGGCCGGCTCGGCGGTGCTCTTCACCGAGGACGGGTACCTGCTGACCAACTCCCACGTGGTGGCCGGAACGCAAAAAGGGCACGCGGTCTTCGGGGACGGGAGCCGGATGGAACTGGAACTGGTGGGAGCCGACCCCTTGTCCGATCTGGCCGTGGTCCATGGCTCGCGGCCCAAGGTTCCGCCCGCGGAATTCGGCGCGGCAGAAACCCTGCGCGTGGGCCAGCTGGTGGTCGCCGTTGGAAACCCGCTGGGACTGGCAGGTTCAGTCACCGCAGGGGTGGTCAGCGGCCTGGGCCGGGCCATCCCGGTCTGGTCGGGCGGCAACAGGCGGGTCATCGAGGATGTCATCCAGACAGACGCGGCCCTGAACCCCGGAAACTCCGGCGGAGCGCTCGCTGATACCCACGCCAGGATCGTCGGCATCAACACCGCCGTGGCCGGCGCCGGCCTGGGCCTGGCAATCCCAATCAACGCCACTACCCGCCGGATTATCTCCGCGCTGCTGTCCGACGGGAGGGTGCGCCGCGCCTACCTGGGCCTCGTCAGCACCCCAATGCAGCTCAGCCCCAGCGCGGTGATCCGCAGCGGCATGCGCGAAGGGCTCCGCGTTGTGGAGGTGCTGCCTGGTTCACCGGCCGGCAAGGCAGGCCTGGCGGCGGGCGACATCATCGTCTCAGCCGGAGGCCGCCCCGTCAGCAACGCCGAGAGCCTGCAGCGGCTCCTGTTTTCCGATGCCATCGGCGAGCCGCTCGACGTTGCCGTCCTGCGCGATGGCAGCGAGCTGCACCTTACCGCAGTCCCGGAGGAAATGACGGGCAACGGCGCGGCGTAATGGACGACGGCGGCACAAAGGCAGGCGGCCGCGTCACCGCCGCGCGTGTCATCGCCGGGCACGCCGCCCGGGCAGGTTAAGGGCGAACCGGAGGCGCTTCCACGTCCGCTATGCCCACGAAACGTGTCCCCACGCCGTCGTACTCGCTGCGGACGCAGCCCGGGCGGACGGCAGGAACGTCGGACGGCGCATGGTGGCTGCACACCACATAGGTGAAGTCCGGCCACCACTTCTTGGGCCGGGCTGCTTCCTCGTAACCGCAGACGGCGCATTCGAGGTGGACCCACACGGGCCGCTTGCCCGTCCGGTTGGCGCGCGACTGCACCAGCCAGGGCGGAGGGTTGTCCAGGAAATTGCGGAGCTCGGCCTCCGTCATCCACTTGGGCAGGCCGTGGCGCTGTGCCATTTCCAAGGGAACGTCAAGGGTTATTGCGGCGTCGCGTCTGCTGATCATCACCTTCCACCATACGGGAGGCCGCCAAATCGCAGGTCGGCGCCTACGGGAAACAGCGTCCTCAGGCCGCCAGCGCAATTCCGGCAGCCGCCGCAGCAAAGCCAAGGCCCAGGTTGACGGCCACGTTCAGGGCAGCGGAACCGAACCGTTCTTCGCTGAGCAACCGGATGGTGGCGGTGGTCCAGGAACTGAAAGTGGTGAGTCCTCCTGCCAGTCCGGTGGCCAAGGCCACCTGCCATTCGGCGCCCAGTCCCAGGCCGGCGGTGAGGCCATGTGCCATGCCGATAATGAAGCACCCCACCACGTTGACCACCAGCGTGGCCCAAGGCCAGTGCAGCCGCCCGCTGCCACCTGCGCGGACGCTGCGGATGCTGCTGTGGTGCGCGAACCAGCTGTCGATCCCGAACCGCAGCAGCGCGCCGGCCATGCCAAAGATTCCCACCAGGGCTGCCGTGATCATACCCGGGCCCGGTTCCGGGAGATGAGCCTGCCGGCCCGCCAGCCCAGGCCGGCTGCCGCAAGGCCCAGGACCAGGGACAGCCCCAGATACGTGAGCCACACGGGATGCGCACCGGCACGCGCCAACTGGTCGGCGGCGAAGATGACCGCGGAGAAGGTGGTGAAAGAGCCCAGCAGGCCCGGCCCCAGCCCTGCGCGCAGCCAAAAGGCGGTGTGCGGGCGGGCCATCCAGACGGTGGTCAGTGCCGCGAGTACGAAGCTGCCGCTGATGTTGATGCCCAGCGTGGCCCACGGGACCGAACCGGGCCCGTCCGGGAACGCCAGTCCCAGTCCATACCGCAGCTCGCTGCCGACCAGCCCGCCGACGGCGACAGCCAGCCAGGCGCGGCCGGTTGGCATCGCCACGTCAGAGCCCGTCCAGGACGCAGCCCGCATGCGGGGCGTCGCTGGAGACCCACAGCGCCGACGCGATTTCGTCGGCAAGGTCGTACTCGCGGACGCCCTCGGGGCCGCCGATCCGCACCACCAGGGCTCCGCCGAACGGCCGCCGTCCCGCTACCTCAACTTCCGCGTCGAGGTCGATGTCCTGGGCGGCGAGATAGCGCAGCAGCTCGGGGTTGTCGTCGCTGATCCGGGTGATCCTGCCGGTATGTCCCTGGTCCAGGTCGGCGAGGAGGTGCGCGCGCGGCATCAGCACCTGGCCGTCCGCCGTGGGGATCGGATCGCCGTGCGGGTCACGCTTCGGGTCCCCGAGCTTGGCCGCGACGCGTTCGATGAACGTATCCGACACGGCGTGTTCGAGTTGTTCAGCCTCATCGTGGACTTCGTCCCAGCTGTATCCGAGCCGCTGCACGAGGTACGTCTCGATCAGTCGGTGCCGCCGGACCATGGCGAGGGCCAGCCGCAGGCCGGCCTCGGTCAGCGTGACGGCACTGTACGGTTTGTGGTCCACCAGGCCCTGGTCCTTGAGTTTGCGGACCATCTCCGACACCGAGGAATTTGCCACCCCCAGCCGCTGCGCAAGCTGCGAGGACGTGATGGGTTTGTCCTGCCATTCGGTGAACGAATAGATGACCTTGACGTAATCCTCGATCGAGGAGGAGGGCGCGCTGGTCTTCACACGGTCAAGCCTACCGGCTCGGCGGGAGCCGTACGGGATGCAGCCGTCACGCCTTGACGGCCCGCCACGACAGGGTGAGATAGGGAAGGTCGAGTTCCTGGTCAGGGGCGTAGCCCAGGTGTTCGTGCAGGTACCAGTCCAGGTTGGCCAGGACCTTGGCCCGCGTCGCCGCGCCGGCCCGCAGGTAGTAGCTCCGCGACTTGGTGAGTTCCATCAGGTCCGTCGTGGTGACCCTGTCCTGCCAATGCGTTACGTACCCTTCGAGGCCTTGGAATTCAGGTCCGACGACGGGTTTGTGGCCCGGCCGGTACACGTCGCCTGCGTGCATGATCCGGGAGAGCCGGTGCACCCAGGGGACGGAGGTGTCCAATTGGTTCCAGACCAGGCCGAGGGTTCCGTGCGGCCGCAGGACGCGGGCCAGTTCGGTGCTTGCCGCCAGGGCGTCGCACCAGTGCCATGCCTGGGCTACGGTAACGACGTCGAAGCGGGCGCCCGGCAGGCCTGTCGCCTCGGCAGTTCCGGGCACGGCCGTGGCAGCCGGGTAGTGTTCCTTGAGTTGGGCGAGCATATCCGCGGAAGGGTCAACGGCGGTGACGTCCAGTCCCATGTCCAGCAGCAACGCGGTGAACTTCCCGGTACCGGCCCCGACGTCCAGGGCGTCATGGGCGCCTGCGGGCACCAGCCACCGGGCCGACTCCCCAGGGTAGCCGGGCCGGACGCGCTGGTAGTGCCTGCCGCCGTCCTGGAAACTCTGCCCAAGCTCCCGGCGCCGCCCGTGATCGAGCTTGGGGCCACCCCGAACCACGCGTGGCCTCCTTCAGTCAACGTCCTGCGGTACCTTCCGAATTTACCGCACCCGCCGGACTTCTCAGTCGTCCGTGCAGGGCTCAATCGTCCGTGCAGGGCGCTGCGCCGGCCGTTCCCGGGGTGTTGGGCGCCCAGTGCGGGTAAGTGCGGGAATCGTTCGCCGGCACCCAGCGGCCGGCATCCACCACGTAGTCCCACCCCAGCCCGTTGCTGCGCAGCGCGCTGATGCCTGCAAGGAGGCGTTCGGCATCCTCCAGGCGCGAACCAACGCCGAAACTTGCGCGGAGTGAGCCTGACGGCAGGCCCAGCCGTTTCAGCAGCGGATGGGCGCAGAAGCGTCCATCGCGCAGGCCCACGCCGTGCTCTGCCGAGAGGTAGGCCGCCACCAGGCCTGCGTCGTAGCCCTCAACGGAGAAGTTGACCACGCCGATCGTGTCCGTTTCCGGGTTGGTGTCCTTGAAGATCTGGTGGACCGTGACGCCGTCGATGCCCTGCAGGCCCTCCACCAGGAAGGACCGAATGGCGGACTCGTGGGCATGCCAGCGTTCCTGGTCCAGTTCGGCGATGACCTGGGTGGCGCGGGCCAGGGTGGCGGCCCCGAGGACGTTCGGCGAGCCCCCCTCATGGCGGGCCGGTCCGGTGGCCCAGCTGACGCCGTCGAGCCTTGCTTCCTTGACGGCGCCACCGCCGGCGAGGTGCGGGACGCCCGCGTCCAGCCAGTCAGGGCGCCCCACCAGGACACCGGCACCGAAGGGCGCGTACAGCTTATGGCCGGAGAAAGCGAGGTAGTCGACGTCGTCCGCGGTGATGTCCACCCGGCGGTGCGGGGCGAGCTGGGCTGCGTCCACCACGATCCGTGCCCCGTGCCGGTGGGCCAGCGCGGCCAGGGCGCGGATGGGAAGGATCTCGCCGGTGACGTTGGAGGCACCGGTGACGGCGAGCAGGCTGACGCCGCCCTGTTCCAGTTCGGCGCGGACGGCCTCCAGGGTGCCGGTGATCGTATCGGCGGCAACAATGCTGCGGTGCGGGACGCCCTGCCACGGCAGGAGGTTGGCGTGGTGTTCGATGTCCAGGTAGAGGACATCGCCGTCGTGGCGGCCTTCGGTGACCGGCAGGCAGCCGGCCAGCAGGTTCAGGGAGTCGGTGGTGTTGCGGGTGAAGATGACCGAATCGTCCGGTCGGCCGCCCACGAAGTCGCGGACGATGGTGCGCGCGTTCTCGTACACGGAGGTGCTGATCTGGGAGGCATAACCCGCGCCGCGGTGGACGCTAGCGTAGTACGGCAGGATTTCGTTCAGGTAGGCGGACACCACGGACAAAGCGGGTGCGGATGCACCGTAATCGAGGTTGGCGTAGCGGATGTGGCCGCCCGAGATCAGGGGCGCCTGGATTTCGGCGCCCGTGACGGCAGCGAGGGGCCGGCCGGCAACGGCCTGGCGGGCACCAGGAATGGTTCCAGCACCGGCAGTTTCGGCTACGGCGGTGGCGTTGGGGGAGACGGTGGCAGTTGTCACAGAGGCCTCACTTGGGTACAGGACTCCGGCATAGGGAATCCGCGCTTGCCGTATCCACTCCGGACCGGCCTGGTCGTCACCCGGGGCACCCCACCGCGAATGGAGGGTTGCCGGCCAGCAAACCGGGGTTTTGCGCTGGCACTCGTGACCTGCATAAAAGCGTAGGACATGGGGCGGCCAGGATTGAAGCCGCTGCAATTGTTAAGGGCTTTGTTACGTGCTGCCGAATAAACGACGCCGGACACCCCGCTTGCGAGATGTCCGACGTCCTAATATTCGCTTTCACCGGGAAACGGTGGCAGTTAGAGCAGGTCATCCAGGTACGGGTTGAGGCGGTGAAGCACCTCTGAGTGCAGGATCGAGTTCGTGGCCAGGGCGTTCCCGCCGAACGGGCCGTCCTCGCCTTCAAGGGACGTGAACCTGCCGCCGGCCTCCACCACGATCGGCACCAGGGCGGCCATGTCATAGAGGTTCAGCTCCGGTTCGCAGGCAATGTCCACCGAGCCCTCGGCCACCATGCAGTACGACCAAAAATCCCCGTAGGCGCGGGTCCGCCACACATCCTCGGTGAGGCCAAGGAACTCCTCAAGGTTTCCGCGTTCCTTCCAGCCGCCCAGGCTGGAGTAGGAAAGGGAGGCATCGGACAGGGTGGCTACGTTGGAGACGCGAAGCCGGGTGGCAGCGGCAAGGGACCTGCCCATGTAGGCGCCCATGCCTTTCGCTGCCCACCAGCGCTTGCCGAGAGCCGGGGCGCTGACCACGCCCACCACCGGCTCGCCTTCATCGACGAGGGCGATCAGCGTTGCCCAGACCGGAACGCCGCGGACAAAGTTCTTTGTCCCGTCAATGGGATCGATGATCCAGCGCCGTGAACCATGGCCGGTACTGCCGAATTCCTCGCCCAGGACGGCGTCACGGGGCCGGGACCGGGAGAGCTGGCCGCGGATGGCTTCCTCGGCGGCCTTGTCCGCGTCGGTGACCGGCGTCAGGTCCGGCTTGGTCTCAACGTGGAGGTCCAGGGCCTTGAAGCGGCTCATCGTCTGGTCATCCACGGAGTCGGCCAGGACATGGGCCAGGCGCAGGTCATCGTTGTAGCTCGAAGCGGGTTGGATCATGGTTCCAAACTACCGTCTGC
>DATIMT010000232.1:0-10455 GCA_035475035.1 Arthrobacter sp. | reverse complement strand
CGATCCACAACAGGTTCAGGCCCGCGATCCACACAAGCGTGTCGAAAAATGAGTAGGCGCGCGCACTGAAGGTTCCGGACAGCATGGCACGGCTCCCTTCTGTTCTCCATCGTTGCAGAGGCGAAGCGGAAAGTGTTCCGCATCACGCTGGTAATCGGTTCCTCGAAAATGTAGACCCGGGGCAGCGCCGTGGTCAAGCCAAATTTTGAATCGTTACATAGCTGGACTGGACGTGCCCGCATGGCGCACACTAAAAGGTGGAAAGCGCTTGCTGGACTTTGCGGGCGCCCATGAAGCTTGTGCCCAAGCGGGCGGGACGGAGAACCATGGGAACGGCTACGGAAGCCGCCGGCAGCGAGGCCGGAACGGCCACCACGGCGACGGCACGGGTTGCGCTGGTGGGAGTGCACGGCTTCGGCACGCACCACCTCCGGAACCTTGAGCGCCTCCAGATGGCGGGCACGATCGAACTCGTTGCCGTGGCCGACCCGCAGCCGCCGGCCCCCGGCGCCGTCCCGCCGTCGGCCGCTGTCTACGCGGGGATTGATGAGCTCCTCAGCGCGACACGGGACCTGGACCTGATCATCGTGGCCACGCCCATCCAGACCCATGCCCCGCTGGCGTTGGCCGCCCTCGCCACGGAAGCAGAGCTGTACCTGGAAAAACCTCCCGTGGCTTCCCTGGCGGACTTCAACCGGCTGCTCGGGGCCGCCGCCGGGTCCGCCCGGGGAGTCCAGATCGGTTTCCAAAGCCTCGGCTCGCACGCCCTCAAAGCCATAGAAGAACTACTTGCCGCCGGAACCATCGGAACGCTGGAAGGCATCTCCGCCACCGGCCGCTGGGTCCGGGACAGGGCCTATTACAAGCGCTCCCGGTGGGCCGGGAAACGCAGCATCAACGGCGTCGACGTGGTGGACGGAGTGGCCACCAACCCCTTGGCGCACGCCGTGGCAACAGCGCTGCGGATTGCCGGGGCGCGTACCACCGGGGATATTGCCTCCGTGGAGACCGAACTCTACCGGGCCAATGACATCGAATCGGATGACACGTCCGTGATCCGTATCCGCACTGTGGCGGGCCTGCCCATCACCTGCGCCCTGACCATCTGCGCGTCGGAGTCCGTTGAGCCCTATGTAACCCTCCAGGGGTCGGCCGGCACCGCAGTGTTCTACTACACCGAGGACCGGCTCACCGTTGAGACGGAGACCGAACGCAGCGAGCAAACCTACGGCCGGGACGACCTGACGGAGAATCTCCTGGCCCACCGCGCCAACGGCACTCCGCTCATCAGCAACCTCATGGACAGCGGAGCCTTCATGCTGGTCCTGGAGGCCATCCGCACAGCACCGCTCCCTGCCCCCATCGATCCTGCCTATGTCAGGTGGGAAGGCGACGGCGACGCAGCCCACGCCGTCGTGGCCGGCATAGAGGACGCCCTGGAGCGCGCCGGCCGGCAGCATGCCACGTTCAGCGAGCTGGGCCTCCCCTGGGCGGCTTCCGCCCCGGCCGTCTTCGAGCTGCCGGCCTCCTGATGGGACGCCAGGAAACGGCGGTTACGGAGGCCATCGCTTTGTCAGGGGACGTGGGCCAACTCCACGCGGCCAACCTGCTGACGGATGGACTTTCGCCGTGCCTGACCGCGGCCCCGTCCCCCGCGTTCAGCTGGCAACTTGGGCAGGACGACGACGGCGATCACGCCGTGGCACGGCAAACCGGCTATGAGCTTGAGGTCCAGGACAGGGATGGGGCGGTCATCTGGAGCTCGGGACCGGTGGCATCCGCCCGTCAACGCGGCATCCCCTACGGCGGTTCCCGGCTCAATGACGACACTGACTACGCCTGGCGCGTGCGCATCCGGGACGCCGCCGGCGTTCCGGGCCCCTGGTCCGCCCCGCAGCCCTTCAGCACCGGCCTCACCGACGGCTCCTGGGAGGCCGACTGGATCAGCCGTGCCCCGGGCGGGCGCGCGCCGCTGGAAATCCTCAACCACGCACTCCGGGTAGCCGGGTCCCCTTTCCTGCCGCTTCCCTGCCCCGCGCTCCGCAGCTTCCGGCTCGAGGCCCGGCTTCGCCCCATGATGGGCCGGGCAGGACTGATCCTGCGCAGCAGCGGTGCCGGAACCGGCCTGCTGCTGGAACTGGGCCCGGCCGGGGACGTGGTGCTTCGGCGGGCCCCGGTGTGGGAGGTCCCGTCCCCTGCCACTCCGGAGACGGCGGTACTGGCAACCGCAGCAGTGGGGACCGCAGTATTGGGTACCGCCGGGGCCGCGGACCACGCGGCCGATTCGTGGCGGGACCTGGAAGTCAGCGACGACGGCCAGACCATCCGCGTTTCGGTAGATGGGACGGAACTGCTGGCGGTTGATGAAGCGGCTGCACCAGGCGCCACCGGCCAGCTCGCTTTGCATCAGGGGCCGCGCAGCCAGGGAGAGTACGCCTCGCTCCGCCTCACAGGCGCCGCTCCCGGCCAGACCGAGGCAGTCCTGCTGGACCATCGCTTCGACGCGGGCGACAACCAGGCGTTCGCGTCCCTGGAGCAGTGGTCCCGCACCATGGTGCACCGCCAGCCCGACGAGTGGACCTTGTTCCGGAGCACGGTCCAACTCACCGGGGCCGTCCGGCGGGCCCGGCTCTACGTCGCGGCCAACCACCACGCCCAGGTCTCCATTGCGGGTGCGGACTGCCTGACCACTACCTCGTTCGGCTACCCGGGCGAGGGCTACTACGACGCCGCCGACATCACCGCTGTGCTCGCCGAACACCCGCTCGATACGCCCGTGCCGGTGACGGCCCTGCTGCATTGGTACGGTCCGGGCCAGGGCCGCGCCGCCGGCGTCCCCGGCCTCGTGCTCCGGCTCACCGTGGACTACGACGACGGGCGCCGCGACATTCTTACCTCGGGACCGGGTTGGTCCGCCGGGGAGGCGCCGTACCGCCAGTCGGGCTACCGCAACGACGAGGGCGATCCGGTCGAGCACCTGGACGGCCAGGCCGCAGCGTCCCTTGGCTCCACCGAAGACCTTGCGAACGCCATCAGCTCCGGCCGCCACCCGTCGTCGGACGTTCCCCGCCTGCACCCCCGCAGGACCTTCCTTGCCGGGGAGTTCGTTGCTCCGCGGCAGTTCCTGGCCGCCGACGACGGCACCATGGTGGCTGACTTCGGCCAAGTCATCCCCGCACGGCCCGAGGTGGACTTCCTGGAGGGCGTTCCCGGACGCACGGTGATGCTCCGTGCCGGCTACGGCCTGCGCCCTGACGGCAGGGTGGACGCCGGGAAGACCGCCAGCCAGAACACGGACATGTCCTTCCCGTATACCCAGACCTCCGGGCCCCAGCAGTACCGGGCCTCGGTGCACCTGGGTTTCCGCTACCTTGAGCTTCCAGGCGTTGAGGCGGCCGAGGTCTCCCGCGTTGGTGCCGTCACCGTCCACGGTGGCCATCCCGGCGAGGGCAGCTTCAGCAGCTCCGATCCCGCCCTGGACGCCGTCTTCAGGCTGCTGCGCGATTCTGCGCTCTACGGCGTCCAGGAGCAGTTCGTGGATACCCCCACCAGGGAAAAGGGCCAGTTCCTGGCCGACGCGGCGAACATTTCCTATGCCACCATGGCGCTCTTCGGCGAACACGCCTACACGGCGCAGGCGCTGCAGGAGTTTGCCTGGTCTGCCCGCCGCTACTGGACCGGCGTGGAGGAGAAGGGACGCTACAACGCCGTCTACCCCAACGGCGACGGGAAACGGGACATCCCGGATTTCTCCCTGATGCTGCCGGAGTGGGCGGAGGAGTACCACCTGCGCACCGGCGATCTTGCGCTGGTCCGGGAGCTGCTGCCGCACCTGTGCGACACCGCTGACTACGCCCTGAGGTACATTGCGGCGGAAGGTCCGACGGCGGGACTGGTCACCAAACTGGGCGGCGGCTCCGGCCCCTACCTGCACGGCATCGTTGACTGGCCCGCTCCCGGCCGGTTCGGCTACGACATGGAGTGCGCTGCCAAGACCACCGTCAACGCCCAGGCCTACTCGGCCCTGGTCTCAACGGCCCGGCTCTGCAGCGCGGCAGGCGATGAGGACGCAGCGATCCGGTATGCCGCCGCTGCGCGCACGCTCGCCGACGCCATCCGCACCCGATTGCGGGTCGATGGCGTCATGGTGGATGGGCTCCACGCGGACGGGACACCGAGCACGCACGCATCCCAGCATGCAACATCCTTCCCCCTCTCCCTGGGCATCACCGAGCCGGGGCACGCGGCTGCGGACGCCGCCCGGATTGCCGGAATGGGAATGCGGCAGGGGCCCATGACCGTCCACCGGCTGTTCCGCGCATTGTTGACCCAGGGCCTGACCGACGCCGTGCTGGACCTCCTCACGAACAAGGACCAGCCGGGATGGGCCCGGCTCCTGGACCGCGGGGCCACCTTTACCTGGGAAGCCTGGGACCTTGAGGACGGCAGTGACTACAGCCAGTCCCATGCCTGGTCCGCATCCGTCATCAAGGAGATCCTGGAACACCTGCTCGGCATCCGCCACACCGCGGCCGGCGGCAATGACATCCTGATCGAACCACCCCTGTGCCGGCTGGAGCACGCCAGCGGCAGCGTCCCGGTGGACAACGGGTACGTGTACGCCAGTTGGCGGCGGAGTGGCGGCCTGATCGGGCTGGAGTGCAGCGTCCCGCCCGGAACCATGGCAATTGTGCGGCTGCCGGCCGGCACTTACGGGGTCAAGGGGCCAAGTTCGGATGCCGCCGTCGTGCTTTCCGCCGCAGATGGTGACAACGAAGCGCAGCCGGCCATGCGCGACTTCCGGGTCCATACCGGAACCTGGACGTTCACTCCGGCCTAGCGGTCCGCCGGCGCCGGCCGTGCCACCACAGCAGCAGCCCGACGACGGCCGCGGAGAGCATGCCCAGGGCACCGGTGACCACCAAGCCGGCCCGGACGCCGAACTGTTCGGTCAGCCAGCCCGCCAGGAGGCCGCCGCACGCATGCCCGCCCAGCAAAAGCGGAAGGTACAGCGCCATGACGCGGCCACGGATGGCCGGCCCTGCCTCAAGCTGGACGGCGGTGGCTGCGCTGGTCAGGAACAGAAGCGTCATCATGCCCACCACCACCAGCATGGCCACGAACAGCACCAGGTTGGGCATGAGAGCCGCCACCAGCTGGGACAGCCCGAAGAGTCCCGCCGCTGCCACGATGCCCTTGCGGCCCATGTTTCCCAACCGGGCAGCCAGGAGTGCACCAGCCAGGGCACCGACGGCGCTCACGGTGTTGAACAGGCCAAAGCCCTCCACTCCGTTGTGCCACACCCGCTCGGCGAACGCGGCGAGGACCACGGGCCCGTTCATGCCAAAGGCGCCCAGCAGGCCGGCCAGGAGGATGAGGAGAAGCAGCCGCGGCCGTTCCCGGACGTACCGGAAACCGGCAAGTACCTGGCCGCGCCCCCGCTGGGCCGGTGTTCCGGGGTGCAACTCGTGCAGCCGGATGCCGGAGATCAGGCCCAGCACCACCACGCCGATCAGTGCGTTGGCGGCGAAGGCTGCGGCCGGTCCCGCCTGGGAAATCAGCACCCCACTCAATGCCGGCCCGGCCATGGCGCCCAGTTGGGACAGCGCATTGTTGAGCCCGATGGCAGAACGCAGGGCGGCGTCACCCACCACTTCGTTGACGAAGACCTGCCGGGTGGGCTGGTCTATGGCCGCCGTGACGCCCAAAGCAACGCAGCTGGTGTAGACAACCCACACGCTGATGGTGCCGCTGGCGGCCCAGGCGGCCAACCCCAGGCCGAGCAGCACAATAACGGACTGGCACACCATCATGATCCGGCGCTTGGGGAAGATATCAACCACCAGGCCGGCAAGCGGCCCCACGACGAGCATGGGCAGGAATTGCAGGGCGACGGCGGCCCCCACAGCGGCAGGGCTTCCAGTCAGCTGCAGCACTAGCCAGTCCTGCGCCAGGCGCTGCATCCACACGCCAAGGCTGCCGGCCAGCTGCATCCCGAGGAAGATCCGGTAGTTGTGTTGCTTTAGGGGGTGGTACCAGCGGGGCTGGCTGAGGCGCGGGGCGGCCGGCGCGGAGCGGGCACGGCGGGAGGGCACCGTCAGTGTCGGGGGCGTGTGGCGCGGAGCTTGACCGCGGCCGCGGCCAGGATGAGCGTGCCGGGGACCACCACGAAGAGGGCGGCGAGCATCCAGACGAACACCACGGCGCAGAACAGGGCGGCAGCGAGCAGCAGGGACCCGGTCCAGTCACGCAGGGAGACCGCCTGGCCGGCGTCGAAGGCCTGGCGCCAAACATCCTTCCCTGAGGTGCCGGTGCCGGTGCTGCCGGAGCCGGAAAAATCCGACCATGCAGACGCCGTTCGCAGCAGCAGGATGGCCGCCCCGGCGCCAAGGAGCAGGGTGGCGGGCAACACCACACCGCGGCCCGGAAGCTGCCCCACCCATGCGAGCAACAGGTTAAGGACGATCACGACGGCGGCTGCCGCCGTCGTCATCCCAAGTTTCCAGCTGCCGGGCAGGGCAGCCTTGAACAGACCCCACAGGCCGCGGACGGAGTCGTCCCTGCCGTTCAGGTGCCGTTCCAGGTGCGCCGTCCCGGCCGCATAGGCGGCGGGGATGGTGACAAGCGGGATGGACAGCACCAGCACCAGCACCCCTGCCAGGAGGGTTTCGGAGAACAGGGCAAACCGGTTCACCGGGATGGGCTCGGGGTTGGAGGCGGGTGTGGTGCTGTCCATGACGCTCATTTTCTGTCTCGCTTTCCGTTAGCCCTTGAGGCCCTGGGTGGAGACGCCTTCAACAATGTACCGCTGGAAGATCAGGAAGAAGATCAGCACCGGCAGCAGGGCCAGGACCGACATGGCGATCATGGCGCCGTAGTCCGAGGACTGGGTCTGGTCCACAAAGAGCCGCAGGGCCAGCGGCAGCGGGTACTTGTCAGGGGTGTTCAGGTAGAGCAGTGGGCCCAGGAAGTCGTTCCAGCTCCAGATGAAGGAGAAGATCGACGTGGAAATCAGGGCCGGCTTCATCAGCGGCAGCATGATGGAGCCGAAAATCCGCGCGTGCCCGGCGCCGTCGATCCTTGCCGCCTCATCCAGTTCAGCGGGCAGGCCGCGCATGAATTGGACCATGAGGAAGACGAAGAAAGCGTCCCCGGCCAGGAACTTGCCGATCAGCAGCGGTACATATGTATCCACCAGGCCCAGCTGCTGGAAGATGATGTACTGCGGGATGATCACCACGTGGAAGGGCAGCAGCAGCGTGGCGATCATCATGCCGAAGAAGACACTGCGGCCAGGGAAGTTGATCCGGGCGAACGCGTACGCGGACACACTCGCCGAGAGGACGGTCCCTACGACGGCGCCGACGGCCAGGATCAGCGAGTTGGTGAAGAACTGCAGGGTGGACACCCCGCCGATCCCGTCCATCGCGGTGACGAAGTTGTCGAAGCTGAAGTTGTTGGACCACAGCGACGTGTTCTGGCCGCCGATTTCCGAGTTGGGCTTGAAGGACGAGGCGATCATCCACAGCGCCGGGTACAGGACTACGCAGGTCAGCACGATCGCCGCGAGATGGAAGATGGCGCTCTTGCCCCGCTTGGCACCGGTGGACTCGGCCTTCGGGTTGTAGACCGGTGCGGTGGCGTCCGGGGCGGACTGGGTAGGCGTTGCCATGGTTGTCATTTCGAATCACCGCTGTAGTGGACCCACGACTTGGACGTGCGGAAGAAGATCAGCGTGATGATGCCGACCACGATCACCAGCAGCCACGCCATGGCAGAGGCGTAGCCCATCCGGAAATCGCTGAAGCCCCGCAGGTACAGGTAGAGGGTGTAGAAGAGGGTGGAGCCGGCAGGGCCGCCGTCACCGTTGGAAATGATGTACGCCGAGGCGAAGATCTGGAACGCGTGAATGGTTTCCATGAGGAGATTGAAGAAGATCACCGGGGAAAGCATGGGCCAGGTGATGTTGAAGAACTTCCGCACCGGGCCGGCACCGTCCATGGATGCTGCCTCGTAGAGCTCCCCGGGGATCTGCTTCAGCCCGGCCAGGAAGATCACCATTGGGGCGCCGAACTGCCACACAGTCAACAGGATCATCATGGGCATGGTCATGGACGGGTTGCCCACCCAGCCGCCCAGGTTAATCCCGAAGAAGGACAGGCCCTGGTCCACAGGTCCGGAATCGCCGAACATGGCCTTCCAGACGATGGCGACGGACACCGATGCGCCGATAAGCGAGGGCGCGTAGAACGCCGAGCGGTAGAAGCCCTGGCCGCGGCGCTTGCTGTTAAGGAGCATGGCCACCGCGAGAGCCGCGGCGAGCTTGAGGGGGGTACCGAAGACCACATAGGACAGGGTCACGCCCACGGACTGCAGGAACCGTTCGTCCTGGAAGAGAGTGGTGTAGTTGTCGAGGCCGATCCACTTGGGCGGCTCGAACAGGTTGTAGTTGGTGAAGGACAGGTACAGCGAGGAGATCATGGGCCCAACAGTCAGGGCGATGAATCCCAGCAGCCAGGGCAGGAGGAAGGTGTAACCGGCGCGGGCGTCAACTCCGCGCCGCCGCGACTTGCGCGGCAGCGCGGTATCGGACTGCACCGAACGCCTGCTCAATGTTGGACTTTGAGTCACGAGTTCAATCCGTCAGTTATGAAAGCTTGATGAGGCAAGGTGCCTGCTCAGGCGTTCTGTTTGATGAGGTCTTCGGCTTCCTTGAACCACGCGTCAACGGCTCCGTCAACGGTCAGCTTGCCGTAGTTGAGGTCGGAGGCGATCCGGCCGAACGATGCTTCCAGCGTGCCAAATCCGACGATGGGCGGCTCGGGGGCATCCTTGAGATACTGCGAGATGGATGTCTCGTAGTCCACCACGAGCTTGTCGGTGCCTTCAAACGTGGTGCCGTCCCGCTGGGTCTTGGAAGCCGGAACACCGCGGGAGGTCTTGAAGATCTGGCCCACCTCGGGGTCATTGACCATGAAATCGATGAAACGCGCGGCAGCGTCCTTGAATTTGGTCTTGGCGCTGGCCACCATCAGCATGGAGGGCTTCAGGAACAGGCCCAGGTTGTTCGGGTCATCCGACGGTACCGGAGCAAGCTTCAGCTCCTTCGCTCCGCTGTCACCAAGGTAGCCTGCCATGAAGTTGTCCCACGTGACTTCAGCAGCACTGACGTTGGAGCCGAACGGCGACTTCGGCTTAAGCTGGGTGACCCTGTCTTCCGGGACGATGGCATTCGTACCGCGCAGCTTTGAGTTGAGGTTCCACCAGGTCTTCAGGTCGTCCTTGCTGAAACCCAGCTTCCCATCGGCGTTGAAGGCCTGGATGTTCTTCTGGCGGAGCCAGATGTTGAACTGCCACCACACGCCCGTGAAATCCGTGGAGCCCAACAGGGTCCCGTTGCCCTTGTCGCCGACTTCCTTCAGGAACGCCTGGAATTCTGACCAGGTCCACTTGCCGGTCGGCTCCGCGATGCCCAGGGACGCCAGTTTGGCGGGGTCGTAGTAGACGGCGAAGGCGTTGGTGCTGGTGGGGATGCCGTAGGTCTTGCCCTTGATCTGGCCAGAGGGCAGGAGGGATTTCTCGAAAGCGGAGGTATCGATCTTGACGGTGCTGAGGTCCAGGAGCTGGTTGCGCTGGCCGTAGTCGCGCAGGTAGGACAGGTCCCACTGCATGACGTCCGGCAGGCCGCCGCCGGCAGCCTCGGTGGCGCGCTTCTGCCAGTAGCCGGCGAAGTCGGTGAAGTTACCGTTGACCTTGACGTCCGGGTTCTTGGATTCGAACAACGCGATGGCCTTGCGGGTACGCTCGGCGCGGTCGTCGTTGCCCCACCAGGTGTAGTTGATGGTGACGGGTTTATCGGCCGATCCGGTCTGGCCGGAAGAGCTGGATCCGTTGCCGCAAGCCGCCAGTGCGGCGGCAGATGCGGTGCCGACGGCAACGGTTGTGAGGAAATGCCTTCTGTTAATCACGGGAGCCTCCTTGCTCGATGTGTGTTTTGCCTTTTCTCGGCCTACAACGCGGGTAGTGAGCTGGCTTACACGGCTTCTGAAACGATACAATATCTGCAATCGGGAATTTGGGCAAGCGTTTTCCAAACGTCTGATGTCAGATCCAGTTACCGGCCCGAAGCAGACATAGGAGTCGCATGACGCAGCAGGAACCCACCGGCCCAACGGTCGTTTGGAACAAGGTTGAGGGCATCGCCTTCGGCGGGGATTACAACCCTGAGCAGTGGCCGGTCAGTGTCCGGCTGGAGGACCTGGAGCTCATGCAGGAAGCGGGCGTGAACTTCCTGAGTGTGGGGATTTTTTCGTGGGCGCTGCTGGAGCCTGCCGAAGGCCACTACGACTTCGGCTGGCTGGATGAGGTCATGGACAACCTCGCCGGGATCGGCGTGAAGGTGGCCCTGGCCACCGCCACCGCCGCTCCGCCCGCCTGGCTGGTCCGCAGGCATCC
>DATIMT010000231.1:0-3166 GCA_035475035.1 Arthrobacter sp. | reverse complement strand
CGCTGCATGACTACATCCGCTGGTACAACACCGACAGAATCTCAACAAAACTCAAGGGCCTGAGCCCGGTGCAATACCGTGCTCAGGCCCTTGCGGCTTAGGCTCTTACTTGGCCAGTCCAACTTTCGGGGACCAGTTCATATTTACCGGGGCACCGCTTCTTTTGTATTCCGGTGTTTTGGTGCAGGCTCAGTTCTTGCCTTTGCCCTTGTCGCCGTTGTTCTTGCCCGCGTCCGCGCCGTTCCCGGCCGCATTGCCTGGCGCGGGTGCCGGTGCCGGCGCAGGAGCTGCCTGCGAAGCAGGTGCTTCAGGAGTGGGGGAGGGGCTTTGTGCTGCCTGGCCGGCGGCAACTCGGGCATCAGCGGCAGCCTTTGCGGCAGCCGCCTGCTGAGCCGCGATGGCCTCGCTGAGGTCTGCCCGGACTGCGGTGGCCACGGTGGTGATGCTGCGCCGCCGGTCCTCAGATACCTGGCCCCTTGCCTGCGCAGCCGCGAGGTCCGCTTCAAGACCTTCCAGTGCCCGCAGCGCCGACTCGGGATCGTTCTGGGACGACGCCTGGGTCACTTCCAGCACGCGTGCCTGGAGTTGCGTTGCGGCTCCGCGCTGCAGCCCGTTCCCCGGGGCGGCGCATGCGCCGAGGAAGGTTGCCGTCACGAGGGCCGCTGAGCAGGCCACGAACAGCCGGCCCGGGAATGCCTGCCGCAGCGTCACGGCGCGACACTCTTCTGGAGTTCCTGCAGATGGTCGCCCAGGACCCCGGTCACCGTGGGATAGGGGACGACGTCGGCAGGCCGGGCCGAGATGCTCATCACCACCGCAGCGGCGGCTGCAGCGATGACCAGCACACCGAGTACGACGGCCAGCCAGATCCGCCGGCTCCAGGACAGTCGGGGCCTGCGGGAGTCCCTGGCTGCTGATGGACTGGACGCCATCCCAGGACCAGGTGAGGAAGCAGATGACGGGGCGGATAAGGCAGTCGCCCCAGCGCCGCTGCTTGCCGCAGCCTCCCGGACTTCGTCCAGCGATTCTTCGGCCGTGATGGAGGGAGGATGGAAGGGCATGGCCGGCAGCACCCGCGTCGTTTCCGGTGCAAGTTCTCCCGGTGTAGAGGCCGGGGAGACCAAAGCCTGGCGGAGTGCCGTTTCAATGTCCGCGGCTGCTGGCCGTTCCAGCGGCTCGATGGCGGTCATGGACCGGATGAGGTCCGCCCATTCGGCGGGAACGTCGTCGGGAATTTCCGGGGCGCGGTGGAGCCGGGCAACCGCGGATTCCACGGCACTGCCGGGGTATTCCACGGTGCCCTTGATGCACTCCAGCAGCACCAGTCCCAAAGAGTAGATGTCCGTAGCTGAGGACAGGGGTTTGCCGAGGGCCTGCTCCGGGCTAAGGTAGGCGGCCGTACCCACCATGGTGCCCGTGGCCGTGAGCCGGGTGGAATCGACGATCCTGGCGATGCCGAAGTCCGTGAGCTTCGGACGCAGCGGCTCGCCCGGCCGGTTCTGGACCAGAAGAATGTTGGCCGGTTTGATGTCGCGGTGGATGATGCCCAGGCCATGTACGTATGCCAGTGCGTCAGCGATGCCGGCGCCGATCACGGAGAGCTCCTCCAATGGCACCCGGCTGTGCCGGATCCGGCTGCGAAGGTCCTGGCCCTCGACGAGTTCCATGGTCAGGAAGGGACGGGGCTCGTCCGCGATCCGGTCATCGATGCCCGCGTCGAAGAGTGTCACCAGGCCGGGGTGGTTCAGGGTGGCAAGGAGCTGGATTTCGGCTTCCTGCCGCTTAAGTTCATCCGCGTCCGGAGCCTGCGGTGCGAAGAGCTTCAACGCCACATCGCGGCCCAGGTTCTCGTCACGCGCGCAGTAGACCGATGACATTCCGCCGCGGCCGATCACTTCACTTAAACGGTAACGACCGCCAACAACTTCATTCTTGATGGAGCTAGGCGAATCCGCCACCATAACCGTTCCTCCCGGTGCCCTGCGGCACTCGTACCTCAAATTATACCGGGGGCACGGTGGAAGCAGTGATTGACCTGGGTCTCGGCGCTGTGACATGCCGACAGTCCGGCGGCGATTTCAAGCACCTTCGCCACCGGACTATCGGCTACAAGGACATGTGTGCTGATGACATGTTTTGTACTCTTGTTTCGTTTAGGGGCTACCGACCTCCTTCCGCCAGCCCGCTGCGTGCTGCCGCTTCAGGCGCACATGCGGGCGATTACCGTGCTGCCTTGGGGCTTCTAGGACACCTTGCGCTTGCGGAGCATCAGGAGCCCTGCCACCAGGATCAGCAATGCCAGGGGAACCAGCGATCCGTCCCAGCCCGTGTTGGCGAGGCCGGCGTGGGCGGTGCCCGTGTTGGCGAGGGCAGAGTTGCCACTGGCCGGAGTGCTGCGGGGCGCCGTCACGGTAGAAATGGCTCCGCTCACTGCGGTGGAGCCGGCCGGTGCTGCTGAGAAGTTGCCGGTACCGTTGCCGCCGTTCAGGCCCGCGGAATCATTGCCGGTGGTAGTGCCGCCGCCGTTGCCCGCGGGGTTGTCTGAACCCGGGGCGCTGGTTCCGGGGTCAAGGGTGCCGGTGTCTCCGGTGGTGCCGTCCCCCGGATTGGTGGTGCCCGGGTCAGTGGTGCCCGGCGTGTTGGTGCCCGGGGTGCCGGTGCCGTTGTCACCGCCGAGTCCGATGCCCAGGTCGATGCCAAGGTCGACTGCTGCATCGAGGCCGCCGTTGCCGGCAGTTCCGGTGCCCACATCAGCGCCAACGTCTACGCTGGCGTCGATTCCGCTGGCGGTGTCACCGGTGGTGATGCCGCCGAGGCTCAGGTCCACGGCTGCGTCAACGGCGAGGTCCGCCGTAGTGCCGTCGGTGGTTCCGGTGCCGTTCGTGATGCCGCCGAGACCAAGGTTGACGTCAGCGGCGGCTGCCAGGTCGGTGGTGCCTGTGGTTGCGGGGTCGGTGGTGATGCCGCCGAGGCCCAGGTCCACGGCTGCGTCGACGGCGAGGTCCGCCGTAGTGCCGTTGGTGGTTCCGGTGCCGTTGGTGATGCCGCCGAGATCAAGGTTGACGTCTGCGGCGGCAGCCACGTCGGTGGTGCCTGTGGTTGTGGGGTCGGTGGTGATGCCGCCGAGGCCCAGGTCCACGTTGGCGTCGACGACGGCGAGGTTGGC
>DATIMT010000230.1:0-9798 GCA_035475035.1 Arthrobacter sp. | reverse complement strand
TAAGGCTCTCCGGCCCCACCGCACGACCCGCAGCACCTGCACCGGCCCGGTGCGGACCACCATGTCCGCGCCGGGCCAACGCGCGTGCTGCCACGAACAGTCCGGCCAGGAACGCCGCTGCCAGCCACGCCGCCCAGGAGTCGCGGGGCCACATGCCGGCCAGGCCCAGGAACGCCGGAACCGTGGCGGTCACCTGGCTCGCCAGGACCAGCGCCCAGCCGGTGAACGGTTCCAGCCGCACGGCACCGAGGGCCAGGGACGCGAACAGCAGCGCCCACAGGACGGACCAGCACAGCCAGAGCACGGCAAGCAGCGGGTCGGTGCCGGACCAGGCGGCGGCCAACAGCAGGCCGCAGAACGCCACCATTCCACAGAACCATCCCAGGCCGCTGGACCCGAGTGCCAGCGTCACATCCAGCCCTGCGTACAGGTAGGTCAGTCCGAACAGGAACATGCCGGCGGCCGTCAGGAGCGCCGTCGTACCGGTGTCACCGGCGGAGAGATGCACGACGCCGAGCACCAGTTGCGTGCTGCCGAGGACAAGGCTGAAGACGGCGGCATCGCGGCGGGGGAGGCGGCCCAGGGTAGCCAGGCCGTTGAGCAGCAGCGCGGCGCCGGAGAGGAGGAGGCAGATGTACGGCATCAGGTTCTGCCGTTCCATGCGCATCGAGTCCTGAAGCTTCTCATCAAGCGAAATTTATTTGTCACATTGCGGATGTTAGTGGAATGTGGCCGGCGCAGCCACTGGCATCCAGTCGTAATCGGCACGGCGGTCTCTCAGGCGGATACAAGGTGGCCGTGGCATGATCGGGCCATGGATTCGATGCCTGCCGCTGCCGCTCATCGCCGGAACTTCAACTCCCCGGCCCACCATTCGCGGCTCCGGATGCTGGTGATGCTTGGAGTCGGCGTGATCGCGGCGCTGGGGGTCGGAGCCCTTGGCAACTGGGCTTACGCACCTGCCCTCGGGTGGGCCGCTGCCTCGGCCACGTACCTCATCTGGGTGTGGAGTGTCATCGCCCGGTTCGGGCCCGCGGCCACTGCTGCCCATGCGCGGAGGGAGGACCCGGGCCGGGTCTTTTCGGACGCCCTGGTCCTCACGGCCACGATGGCCAGCTTCGCGGGGGTGGCCCTGATCCTGCTTGATGCCTCCAATGCCCAGGGGACCGCCAAGGATGCCACGGTGGCCATGGCCCTGGGCAGCATCGCGCTCTCATGGTTCCTGGTCCACACAATGTTCACCCTTCGCTACGCCGCCATCTACTACCGTGACGGCACCGGCGTCGATTTCAATGAGGAGACCCAGCCCCGGTACTCGGACTTTGCCTACCTTGCCTTCACCGTTGGCATGACGTTCCAGGTCTCGGACACTGACCTGCAAACGAACGCCATCCGCTCCACGGTCCTGCGGCAGGCGCTGCTGTCCTACCTCCTGGGGGCCATCGTGCTGGCCACTACCATCAACCTGGTCTCTGGCCTTATCCACTAAGGCGACGGGGCCGCGGGATCGATTTCCCAAGCCTGTCCGCCGGTTCGGGCCGATGATCCCCGACTGGGCATACTCTGGGGCCATGACAGACATCAGGGGTAACTGGCACCGGCGGCACAAGGAGGGCCTTAGTGCCGGCGAAAGGGCTGCGGATACGCTCCGGAACGGGATGGGCAGCTGGCCCTTCGTGGGCATCTTCCTGGCATCCATGGTGGCGTGGGCCCTGGTGAATACCTACGTCCTCGCAAGCAACGCCTGGGACCCCTACCCATACATTCTCCTGAACCTTTTCCTGTCCATGCTGGCCGGCCTGCAGGGCGCAATCCTGCTTATCGCGGCCAAGCGCCAGGACGCGATCGCCTCCGCCATGGCGCAGCATGACTACGAAACGGATGTCCGCGCCGCCGCGCACATCGAAATGCTCATGAACATCAACGCCGAGCAGTTGAAACTCCTGCAGGAACTGCGGGCTATCCGGGACCAGCCCTGAAAACGCCAATGGGTGCAACTCCGGTTGGAGTTGCACCCATGTCCTGAGGCGTCGAACTAATCCTTCTTGAAGGCGTCCTTGACGTTCTCGCCAGCCTGCTTCAGGTCCGATTTGGCCTGGTCGGTCTTGCCTTCGGCCTTCAGGCTTTCGTCACCGGTAGCGCTGCCGGCAGCTTCCTTGCCCTTGCCGCCAACCTTCTCAGCTGCATTGCCGATCTTGTCATCCAAACCCATGGAGTTGCTCCTTACATTGGTGCTCTCCCTGGCCAAAGCCAGAGCCTGACCCCTCCATAGTAAGCATGCTTTCGACTTTCGTGTCCATCCACCGTCGTATTTCTGCCGCCCGCACCGGGGCGGAGGCGGTAAATAGCTGCCCGACGGCGTCACGCGAGGCATCTTTTTGGCCCGCCTTTAGCCCGTCCACCGCGCAAAGCCGGCCTCCCGCCGTGGGCCGTCCTGCGAAAAGCTGCCCAGCGTGACGACGGGTTCCGTATGTTCAGGCCGAGGGGACGCCCAACGGGCGGGCAACGTGCAGCCGCTCATGCTCCACGAGCCACTGGATGGATTCGAAGACGGCCTGCTCCGGCTCGTACCGCGGCGCGTAGCCCAGCACAGAGGCGGCCTTTTCGATGCTGAAGCACTGGCTGCGGTAGAGGTGGCCCCAGCTTGACTCGGCGTGCTCGGGTGAGGTGTTTTCGCGGAACCGCTCCCAGCTGACAGTCTCCAGTACCGCGGCGTGGCCGAACCAGGCGGCGGCGATGTCCGCATAGCCGCGGACGGTCAGCGCGGTGGGAGCAACGATGTTGAAGTCTTCACCGGCGGCCGCCCCGGGCTGCGCGATGGCCTTCTCGAAAGCCTGGGCGACGTCGTCGGCGTGCACATGGTGCATCAGCTCGGCGCCGCTGCCGGGAATCGGGAGGGGCTGGCCTGCGGAGAGTGCCTGCCAGACGGCGGGGTCGAGGTTTCCGAGCGGACCGATCGGGTGCCACCCGGGCCCCACGATGTGGCCGGGGTGCAGGGATGTGGTTGCCAGGCCGCCGCGGGCCGTCTCCTCCTTCAGCATCAAAGCGATCCGGTTCTTCTGGATGCCGTAGTCGCCAAAGGGCTCAGCAGCAGAATCCGATCCTTCCCTGATCGGCAGCTTGAGGCTTTGCCCGTAGCGCCAGATGGAACCGCAGTGCAGCAGATGCCCCACCTCGCCGCGTAACCGGTGCACCAGCGAGGCCGCCGATTCAAGCGTGAAGCAGACGAGGTCCACGACGGCGTCGGGCTTCAGGCCGGCAACCCGGTCACCGAATGTCTCCTCCCGGTCCTCCTGCTGCCGGTCTGCAATGACCTGGTGGACCTGCTGCCATTCCGGCGCGTCGGTGTAGGGGCTGCTGGTGCCACGGCTGATGTTGGTGACCTCGTGGCCGGCCCGGACCAGCCGGGGGACCAGGAATGAACCGATGTGGCCGCTGCCGCCGATGACGGTGACTTTCATTTGTTCTCCTATCGTTGAGTTCCCCTCAACGGTAGGGCCCGGGCAGCAGTAAAGGGAGGTCCTGGCGAACCTCCCTTTACTGCTGCAGCCTGCCTTGCGCTCCTGAGTCAGTCCGGCTTGGCGTACTCTGCAGCACTCATGACCTCATAGCCAACGAACGTTTCGTCGTTTTCCACCCAGGCGTCGTGCCCGGCGGGTATGGAGTAGGCGTCACCGGCGTGGATGGTCTTCTGCGTTCCGTCGTTGAGTTGCACGGTGAGCGTGCCGGCGGTGCAGAAGCCGAGGTGGTTGTTCTGGCAGCTGTCGGTGTGGACCACGGTCTTGACGGTCTCTGACCACCGCCAGCCGGGCTCGAAGGTGAAGCGGCCCAATGTGGCGCCGCCGATGTTGAGCACATCAACCTGGGTCTTGGGCGGGCGGCGTTTTTCATCCGGCTCATTGAAGGATTTGGTTGCAAGGTCCTTGACGGTTACTGCGGGCATGTCATTCTCCTTGGGCAGGAGTGTTTATGGAATTCATCCGTAGGCGCGCTGAGGTGCTTCGGGGATGCCCGGCAGGGAGGGAAGTGCCCGTCCAGAGCCTGCCGAACCCATCGCTTAACGCTCTCAATGTGCGCCCGGCTGGACCTGATGTCAATGACGCGCTTTTTGCATATCGGCCTACTTCTCGGACGGCCCCAGGTCCGGGGCACCAACGAACTCAACCCGCCGGGTGGAGCTTCCGTGCAGTTCCAGGATGGCGAGTTCATTAACCCCTGGGCGGATCAGCGGTCCGGGGACGTAGAGCGTGCGCTGGGGTCCGCGGCTCCAGTAGCGGCCAAGGTTGAAGCCGTTGATGAAGGCGTTGCCCTTGGTCCAGCCGTCGAGCCGGAGGTAACGGTCGCCCGGGCCCCCTGCGGGAAAGGACGCAAAGGAAATTGACGGGCCGGGCACGCCGCCGGAGCCCTGGAGTTCCCTGGCGCCCACGCGCAAATCATCAAGGGCCGTCAGGTCCACCGGCCGGATGCTCCAGCCCTGCACCTCTTTACCGTCCAAGAGGGCCGGGGACATCAGGCCTTTTGCCTCGCCGATCCGCGCTCCGTAATTGACGCGGCCCTGGTCTTCCAGCAGGACCTGCAGCAGCCCGCCGCGGGGGATGACGATGGTGCGCTCGCCCAGTTCCCGGCTGAGGGTGCCCAGCGGGAAACCGTCCAGGAAGAACTGTGCGCGGTCCCGGACTTCTTCGAAGGACAGGACGCCGCCGCTCTCGAGGGTTTTGCCGTAGAGGAAGAACCCGCGGTACTGGCCGGTGGTTTCGGCAGGGGGAACCGCGCCGGGGACCACCTGTGCCGAACCGCCACGCCAGGCGACATCCAGCAGCGGCACGGACTGCGTCACGTCCACCGCTTCCATGGGCGGGCAGGGCCGCGGCGCCGGTACCTCGTCCGTAACCGGGAAGTGTTTGGCGATGACGTCCCGGAAGGCAAAGTACTTGTCGGTGGGGAAGCCGTCCTCGGCGAGCGGTGCGTCGTAGTCGTAGGAGGTGATGGTGGGTTCGTAGATGCCCTTGTCATTTGCGCCGTTGGTGAAGCCGAAGTTGGTGCCGCCATGGAACATGTAGATGTTCACCGAGGCACCCGCGGACAGCAGGG
Source organism: Arthrobacter sp. (assembly GCA_035475035.1). Taxonomy (GTDB): domain Bacteria; phylum Actinomycetota; class Actinomycetes; order Actinomycetales; family Micrococcaceae; genus Arthrobacter. Next base: position 4,707 of record DATIMT010000230.1, on the reverse strand, counting down.
CGTCCAGCTCCGCGGCCGACGCGGCAGCATCAGTGGTGTGGTGGTGCGTTCCCCAGTTGTCGAACCAGCCGTTCCAGAACTCCGCACACATCAGCGGTCCGGCGGGTTGCCGTTCGCGCAGGAAGCCGAGCCGCTCATCCGCTCGCGAGCCAAAGGTTGCGGTCTTGTGCAGTCCGGGCAGCGAACCGTCCTCGATCATGGTGCCGAAGGGCTGGTCGCACGTGAACAGCGGGACCTCCACGCCCGCGCGCTTGGCGACGTCCACCAGATGCTGCAGGTACACCTTGTCTGACCCGTACGCGCCGTATTCGTTCTCGATCTGGAACAGGATGACAGGACCGCCGTGGGTGATTTGCCGTTCCACCACGATGGGCAGCAGCCGGTCCATGAAGGTGTCCACGGCGGCCAGGTAGCCGGGCTCGCTGCTGCGCACACCGATGGTCGGGTCCGTGAACAGCCAGGCAGGCAGCCCGCCGTTGTCCCACTCGGCACAAATGTAGGGGCCCGGCCGGACAATGGCCTGCATTCCCTCGTCCGCCACCAGGTCCAGGAACCGGCCCAGGTCCAGGCCGCCGTCAGTATGGAAGACGCCGGGAGTGGGGGAGTGTTCGTTCCACGGGACGTAGGTTTCGATGGTGTTCAGCCCCATCAGGCGTGCCTTGCGGATCCGGTCGGCCCAGAGATCGGGATGGACGCGGAAGTAGTGGATGGCACCTGAAAGGATGCGGAACGGCTCACCGTCCAGGAGGAACTCGCGCTCGCCGATGGCAAAAGAGGTCACAACAGGGTCCTAGGGGGTGCGGAGTGCGGTGGAGAAGGCAAAGGCGGCGTTGCTCCACACCACGAACAGCAGCGGGGCCGGCGCCAGGGCAACACCCAGCACGGGCTGCAGGAGCGCGGCCGAAGCGATGATTCCGAGCAGCACCAGCATGGCCAGGCTCAGGTACCAGCGCTGCACCGCAAGGTAGAGGGAGGCCTTGAGCAGGTTCTTCAGCCCGGCATCAGGAAGGATGACGACGCCGGCAACAGCCATCGCTGCCACGCTGACCGTGATGGCTGCGGCCACCACCATCACGGGTACCAATATGGCCGCGGCCGGCATGGACTGGACGATCGCCAGGTCCACGCCGAGGAACAGCAGCAGCGCGACGGCGGCCAGGCCCAACGGAGCGGCCTGCCGGAAGCCGCGCCGGTAGCCCCGCAGGAAGGATGCGACGGGTTTGGCCGCAGCGCCGTCGTCGTTCAATGCCTGGAAGGAGGCAAACAGCCCGGAGAGCGACGGCGGCACGGTGACCGACAACGCCAGGAAGAACGGCCAGGCGGCAACCGGGTCCGCCACCAGGGCCAGGCACAGCACCAGCGGCGCGTTGGCCAGCGCCATCATCACGTTCCCTGCCAGGAAGGTATAGATGAAGCCAAAGATGCCGCCGAATGTCTCGAACCCCGGGCTGGGGATTCGCCCGGCGAGGCCGCGCCGGGGCGGACTGGGGTGCTGTGCCACGGACGTCATCCTTTCATGCCGCTCGTGGCGATGCCCTGGATGAAGTACCGCTGGCCCAGCAGGAAGATCGCCAGGATGGGGATCACCGAGATCACGGAACCGGTCATGATCATGGCGTATTCGGCGTCGAACTGGCCCACGAAGGACCGCAGGCCCAGCTGGACCGTCCACAGCCGGTTGGACGTGAGGTAGATGAACGGCCCCATGTAGTCGTTCCAGGTGTTCACGAACGTCAGCAGCGCCAGGCTGGCCAGCGCCGGCTTGGACAGCGGCAGGATGACCCGCGCCCAGATGCCGTATTCGCTCAGGCCGTCGATGCGGGCGGCCTCGCACAGCTCGTCAGGAATGGTCATGTAGTACTGGCGCATCAGGAACACGCCGAACGCACCGAATGCCTGCAGCAGGATCAGGGCGTTGAAGCTGTTGGTCAGCCCCAGGTTCTGCATCATGATGTACTGCGGCACCATGTAGGCCTGCCATGGCACGGCAATGGTGCCGATGTAGGCCAGGAACAGCACATCCCGGCCGGGGAAGCGGACCTTGGAGAAGCCGTAGGCGGCCAGCGAGCCCGTGAGCACCTGCAGGCAGGTGATGATCACGGCCAGGTACAGCGAGTTCTGCAGGTAGCCCATCATGGGGATGCGGGTCCAGATGTCCGTGTAGTTGCTCCACACGAATTCGCTGGGAATCCACTGGATGGGGACGGTGAGGACCTGGTTGTTTTCCTTCAGCGAGGAGGACACCATCCAGATGAACGGGACCATCAGCGCCACCACCAGGACGGCGAGTACGGCGTAGATCACCACGTCCGTGGTGCGTTTCTTCTGCTCGCGCGGGGAGCGCCTGCGCTCCGTACGACGGCGGTCTTCCGCGGCAGGGGCGCTGGGTCCCAGGAAGGGTGCCTCGGCCTTGAGGTCTTCGGCCATGTTGGTCATCAGCGTTCCCTCCGCTGTTGGATCTTGAACTGCAGGACAGTGACCGTCAGCACGATGAGGAACAACACCAGGGAGATGGCCGAGGAGTAGCCGAACTTCCCTTCGCCGATGCCCTCCTGGTAGATGAGCTGCGACAGCACGGTGGTGGAGCGTCCCGGGCCGCCGTTGGTCATGACCACGATCAGGTCGAAGACCTTGAAACTCGAGACGGTCAGCATGACCACCACAAAGAACGTGGTGGGACGCAGCGACGGGATGGTGACGTTCCAGAACCGCTGCCAGGCGCTCGCACCGTCAACTTCCGCTGCCTCGTAGAGCTCCGAGGGGATGGCCTGCAGGCCCGCCAGGTACAGCACCATGTAGTAGCCCATGTCCCGCCAGACGCTGGTGATGATGACGGCGGGCAGCGCCCAGTCGGAACTGGAGGTCCAGCCCGGCGCGTTGGCGATGCCGATGGTATGCAGGAACTGGTTGATGGGTCCGCTGTCCGGGCTGAAGAGCATGTTCCAGACGACGGCGACCGCCACCAGGGAGGTGATGTACGGGAAGAAAATGGCCACCCGGAAGAAGCCGATGCCTTTGAGCTTGCGGTTCAGGAGCATGGCCAGCAGCAGGGCCAGCGCCATGGTCAGCGGGACGTGACCGATCGCGTAGACCACCGTGTTCCGGAGGGCAACCCAGAAGGAGTCGCTGGCAAGCATTCGCTGGAAGTTTGCCAGCCCCACCCACTTGGGGGCGCTGAATGAGGTCCATTCCATGAAGGAAAGGGCGAACGCGGCCAGGACCGGGATGAGGGTGAAGGCCAGGAATCCCAGGAAGTTCGGCAGGATGAATGTCCAGCCAATCAGGGTGTTGCGCCGCGCCTGTTTCCGGTTGCCCCGGCCGGGTGCCGGGGCTGCTGCCGGCGCGGCGGCCGGGGTGATGGTTTTGGTTGTCATGGTTTGCCTGTTACTGACCCAGGACTTCGCTCTTGACACGCTTGCCCATCTCGGCGATTCCGTCGGAAACCGACTTCTCGCCGACCATGATGAGGTCGTGCTCCTGGTTGAGGATCTTGTCCGTGGCCGCGGACTTGTCGCTGACGGGCATTTCCAGGGCGGTGCTGTCCGGTGCGAATGCCTTCTTGGACAGGCTGTCGGCGGGCATGCCGTCCAGCTTGAAGTACGCGTCCGTCACGGCGTCATCCTGCAGGGCCGGGACAACGCCCACCTTGGAGATGGCCTTGGCTCCTTCTTCGCCGGCGGCCCATTCGATGAACTTCCGGGCTTCGTCCGAGTGGGTGGCGTTCTTGTTCACGGCGAAGGCGGTGGGGGAGCCGAAGGTGGTGACTTTGCCGTTGGAGTCCTTCTGCGGCATGGGTGCCAGGCCCCAGTTGATGTTTGTCTTGCCGTCCTTCTTGGCCTGCAGGAGGCCGGCGATGTACCAGGTGCCCATGGGCATCATGGCGGCCTGGCCGCTCTCAAACATGGTCCGGTAGCTGGTCTTCTGGCTCTTGGCTGTTCCGTAGTCCAGGGTGGCGCCGCTCTTCTGCAGGTCAAGGGCCATGGTGTATTGGTCCTTGAAGTAGCTGTAGTCGCCGCTGTTCTGGTCCTTGCCGTTCTGTGCCGCGGAGATGGCCTCCACCACCGAACGCCAGATGTGCTGGTACGTGCCGTAGACCTTCTTGCCGTCCGGGGCGGTGCCGCTGAGTTTCTTGGCGATCTCGGCGTACTTGTCCCAGGTCAGGTCCTTGGGGTCATCAATGCCGGCGGCCTTGAAGAGGTCCTTGTTGTAGTAGAGCAGCCAGAAGTCCTGGCGGTAGGGGGCTGCGTAATATTTGCCGTTGATGTTGAAGGCGTCCAGGGTTGCCAGCTTGTCCTTGCCCACGGCGTCCACCACGGTGTTGATTTCCTGCAGCTGCCCGTTGTTGGCGTACCGGGCGTAATCAATGACGTTCTTCATGGTCAGGACGTCGGTCGTGTCGCCACCGGCGAGCATGGTGGTGACTTTCTGCGGGTAGTCGTCGGCCAGGATGTCCACGGGTTCGATGTGGACGTTCGGGTGGCTGGCTTCGTAGCCGTCGAATAGGGCCTTGAATTCAGGCGTTCCTTCGTAGTTCCACACGGATACGGTCAGCGTGGTCTTGCCGTCCTGGGCCTGCGGTGCCGTACCTGCGGCGCCGGCGCATCCGGACAGGCCGAGCCCTGCGGTGACGGCCAGCGCGATGGCGGTGAAAGTCCTGCGCTTCATTGCGTTCTCCTTTGAGGATTGGTTGTTTGCCGCGTGCGCGGC
>DATIMT010000229.1:0-7607 GCA_035475035.1 Arthrobacter sp. | reverse complement strand
AAGCTGAAGAACAAGCAGGCGTAGTTTTTCCCCAGCCCGCGGATCCCGGCCTCCCGGAGGCACGAAAAAGGGGGTGTCCCCGCACGATGGTGCGGGGACACCCCCTTTTGCGTGGCTGGCCTTAGGCCGAGCGGCGCTCTCCGCGGCGTTCGCGCAGGATGGTGAGGCGGTCCTCGAGGATCTGCTCAAGCTCAGGCAGGGAACGGCGTTCCAGCAGCATGTCCCAGTGGGTGCGTACTGCCTTGTCGTTGCTGGTATCCGGCTTTTCGCCGTCTACCAGGAGCGCTTCCTTGCCGGTCTTGGAGACCCACACCGGAGGAATTTCCGCCTCGGAAGAGAACGTGACGAAGACCTGCTCGCCGTCCGCGCAACGGTATTCGACCCGCTGGCGGGGAGCCGGCTCAACTCCGGACTCGGTCTCCATGCTCTGCGCACCAAGGCGCATGCCCCGCAGGCTGCGATCGCTCATGATTTCTCCCTCTGGTCGGTACGCGGATGAACTCTCTCCGCGTTGGCCGGCGGCAACATGTCGCCACCGGACTACTGTGTGCACTGTGCTGCATCATAGGATTCAACGCATTGCGAAGCTTTGTTGTTCCAGCCGGTATTCTCCTGCCGGACAAATACCCAATTGTACGGGGCTTATCCCGTCTGAACCAAAAAAGGGAGGGTTCCGCCGCGGCCCGCGGAACCCTCCCTGTGTTCTTCGACCGCCTAGGGCTGGGTGCGCTCGGTGGGCACGTCATCGAAAAGGCCGCCTGCGGCGGCTTCCGCACTGGTGCCGCCAAGGGCATTCCCGATTCCCTTGAGGGCCTCCCCGACTTCGCTTGGGATGATCCAGAGCTTGTTGGCCGAGCCCTCGGCAAGCTTGGGCAGTGTCTGGAGGTACTGGTAGGCCAGCAGCTTCTGGTCCGGGTTGCCCTTATGGATGGCGTCGAAGACCTTCTGGATGGCCTGCGACTCGCCGTCCGCACGGAGGATGGCTGCCTTGGCTTCGCCCTCCGCAGCCAGGATGGACGCCTGCCGCTGGCCTTCCGCGGTGAGAATGGCTGACTGCTTGGTTCCTTCAGCGGTGAGGATGGCCGCGCGCCGGTCGCGTTCGGCCCGCATCTGCTTCTCCATGGAGTCCTGGATCGAGTGGGGCGGATCGATGGCCTTCAGTTCCACCCGTGAGACCCGGATGCCCCAACGGCCCGTGGCTTCATCAAGGACTCCGCGCAGCTGTCCGTTGATTTGGTCGCGGGATGTGAGGGCTTCTTCCAGGTTCAGTCCACCCACCACGTTGCGGAGGGTGGTGGTGGTGAGCTGCTCCACGGCCTGGATGTAGTTGGCGATCTCGTAGGTTGCTGCCCGCGGGTCCGTCACCTGGAAGTAGACCACAGTGTCGATGGAGACCACCAGGTTGTCTTCGGTGATGACGGGCTGCGGCGGAAAGGACACCACCTGTTCACGCAGGTCGAGGAGCGGCAGCAGCCGGTCCACGAACGGAATGAGGATCGTCAGGCCGGGGTTGAGCGTCCGCTGGTACTTGCCGAGCCGTTCAACGACGCCGGCGCGCGCCTGCGGAATGATCCGGACAGACCGGACCAAAACGATGATGACAAAGACGATCAGAACCACCAGCACAATGGCCAGTGCGGCTCCACCTGCGTTTTCCATACAACTCCTTGTTCCCCAATTGTCAGGCTGTATCTGGGCCGGCGCCCGCCGTTGGCGGCACCGAAACCACTGCTGTTGCGCCGTCGATGGCCGCAACGACCACTTTCTGGCCCGCAGGAAGGACTCCCGCTGCGGAGCGTGCGCTCCAAATATCGCCGCCGATTTTCACCAGGCCGCCGTCGGATGTGACGGCTTCCATGACCACGGCCGCCTCACCGATCAGCCGGTCCACATTGGTCCTTTGCTCGGCCGGGCCCTTCTTCAGGTGCGACAGGGCTACGGGGCGGACAAAGGCGACCATGAGCAGGGACACCACGCAGAAAATCACCACCTGGAGCCAGGGCTCTGCGCCGGCGAAGTCGGCGACGAGTGCGGCGAGCGATCCGCCGCCAAGCATGATGAAAAACAGGTCAAGGGTGATCATCTCGATCACTGCGAACGCCAGGAAAGCCGTGAGCCACAACGCCCACCAGTTTTCTCCAAGCCACTCGAACATCCCTGTTTCCCCCTTCGCCACGGGGGAGCCGCGTCCGCGGACCCGCCAGTAACTGTCTTTTCATCGTAGTCCGACGGCTTGCCCTGTGGGCTGGTTCATACGGGCTGCGGGGGGATAGTGGCCAAGTCGTTACGAGGCGCCGTGGATCCTGGGCCTGAACACGAAGATCCTGAACTTTGCGTCGGCTGTCACCGGCTCCGGGGTGTTCCCGAGCCGGGCCGCGATCTGGTCCCGGTCCAGGTGGTGGCCCGCCGGTCCCATGAACGCCAGATCCGCGGCGGCAGCGCGGCTCAGCTTCAGGGGGATGTCCACATCGAGGCTACTGTCCGGCTCGAAATGGCCGGCCATCGCCTCCGCCAGGCGCTCATCCTTGCCCTCTTCGATCCCAAGCATCCCCGTCACAGCGGCGATGTCCCCAAGGTGTCCGGGCCGGGGTGTCACCACAACAAGCGCGCCCGTGGGGCGCAGGACCCGCGCGAATTCAGTGGGGTTCCGCGGGGCAAAAACCACGGTGACCGCGTCCACCGAGTTGGCCGCAACCGGCAGCGGCTGCCAGATGTCCCAGACCAGGTTCACCGCTTCCGGATTAAGCCGGGCGGCGCGCCGGAGGGCAAATTTGGAGATGTCCAGGCCGATCGCGGACGCATCCCGTCCTCCTGCCGCTGCGGCGTCGAGGATTTCCCGCAGATAGTGCCCGGTCCCTGTTCCCGAATCCAGCACCGCTGCACCTTCCACCGGCAGGTAGGGCACGACGGCGGCGGCCACAGCCTGCGCCAGCGGCCGGTAGTGGCCGTTCCCCAGGAAATTGAAGCGCGCCGCCACCATGGCGGCGCTGTCCGGCTCGAAGGGCGTGCCCTTGCCTACCAGCAGGTTGAAGTAGCCCTGCCGGGCGGCGTCGAAGCTGTGGCCGTCTGGGCAAACCAGGCGGGGTTGGCGGCCGCCCTCCGCCTCCAGGTGCACCAGCGGATGTGAGCAGACAGGACAAAGGAGGGGCAGATCCGCGGAAGGCATGGGACCCATTTTAGGGTGGCTGGCTCTTCCACTAGAGTCCGTCCTGCCTCACTTCCTGCCTGTCTTAGGGCACTGCCAAGGTCAGCTGAGGGAGATGCCGGCGGGCCCGTCGTCGAACCCCAGTCCTTCCCGTGCCTTGTTGATGCCGGGTTCAGCCCAGTGCGCCGCATATTCTCCGTTGCTGCTCAAAGACCGAAGCTGGGCGCGGTCAATGTAGAGGATGCCGTTGAGGTGGTCCGTCTCGTGTTGGACGATGCGCGCCTGCCAACCGGAAAACTCCCGCCGCTCCGCCGCGCCGTCGGGCGTCACATACTCCAGCAGCACGGCATCGGGACGGGCCACCAGCGCCTGCAGCCCGTTGAGGGACAGGCACCCCTCATAAAACGATGCAAGCCCGGACCCGTGTGGCGTATAGCGGGGGTTGAGGATGGCCAGGAACTCCAGTGGACTCCGGTTGCGCAGCGCGGCCGTATCTGGATCGACGTCGAACTGGTCCTCCAGGACGGCGAGCTGCAGGGGAATGCCCAGCTGCGGGGCGGCAAGGCCCACCCCCGGGGCCTCGTGCATGACCTGGCGCATGACCCCAATCAGGCCGGCCAGCTGGTCCGCGGACAACTGCCCGTCGAACTCGGCAGCGCGCTGGCGCAGCGCCGGGTGGCCCGCCTGGACAATGGGCGGGAGGGACCCGGCCGTCAGGATCCGCTCCACCGTTTCACGGATTTCGTCGGCGCCGGCAGTTGTCTGGGGAACAGTCAGGGTCATGGTGACAGCCTACTGGCGGAAGGGCTGCAGGAACCTTCGGCTAAGGTCTACTGCATGGCTGACGATTCCCTCCCGCCGACCTCCCCGCTGGAACATGTCCTGGAATTCATCCGGGTCCTTGAGGCAGGCGGCGGTGCAGCGGAAATCCGCCCCTTCCTGGCGGAGTCGTTCATATTGACGGAAGCTCCGCACCTGCTGGCCCCGGAAGGTTCCACCCGGACGCTTGCGGGGGTGCTCGCCGGAGCCGACCAAAGCCGCGATGTGGTGAAGGACCAGCAGTTCATCGTCCGGCGGACCACCTGTGAGGGCGGCCGGGTGGTGGTGGAGGCGGACTGGTCAGCGACCGTCCTCATGGACTTACGGTACTGGGACCGCGGCGAAATGATCCGGGCGAGGACGTCCTCGGTGTTTGAGGTGAGCAATGGTGTGATCGTGCGCCAGGACAGCTACGACTGCTACTTCCGGTAGCCCGCGCAGCTTGGCGCGGCGCTAGTGCATGGTGAAGCGCCTGGCGACCCAGTGGTTCACCGCGGGAATCGAAGCGGCAGTGCCAAGAGCCGCTGTCCGGATATGAAGAAGCGGCGGCGGCAGCGGCCTGCCCAGCATCATGTTGATTTCCGCCTGCCGGCGGCACAAGGCTGCTGCCCGGCGCCGGCTTTTCTCGAACTGCCTGAGCTGCCTGCCCGTGGGTCCACCAGTCAGTGCCGCACAGATCACGGGGACCAATTCCTTGGCGTCCAGCCAGCCCAGGTTCATGCCTTGGCCCCCAATGGGACTGATCTCATGGGCCGCGTCCCCCAGCAGCACGGACCGCCCGGTCACAATCCGCCGGGCGATCGTTGACCGCACGCTGAACGCGCTCACCATGGAGTTCGTGTCCGTATCAGGGCGGAACCCCGTTCGCCGGTGCACCAGTTCCGCCAGCTCATCCGGCCCTGCTTCCGGTCCAGCCGGCCGTTCCAGCCGCACCACCCAGCGCCGTACCCGGCCCGGCAGCGGAAATGACTCCACGATTCCTTCCGGTTCCAGGAAAAGGACGGCTTTGTCCCCGTAGCCGGTAGCGTCGTCGAAATCCCCCATGAGGTAGTAGTCCGGATACGACTTCCGGGCCACCGGCACACCCAGGACGCCACGGAGTTGCGACCGGGCGCCGTCTGCGGCGACCAGCAAGGCTGAGGTGGCGCTTCCACTGCGGTTCGTGGCACCTGCGCAGGCCTGGAATGCCACGGTGACCTTGCCGCCGTCGTCCCTGGCCCCGGTGACGCTCGCGCCCCTCACCAGCGCCCGCGGATCCAGGGCGCGGACGCGGTCTTCGAGGAGTTCCTCAGTCCTGAACTGTGGAAGGGCCAATACGAACGGATAATCCTCCGATACGGAGTCGAAGGCCATGGTGCCCACCGTCTTCCCGCCACTGACCGCCATGCCGGCCCTGATGCGGATGCCCTCCTGCACCATGGTGGACGCAACGTGGATCCGGGCGAGTGCCTCCAGCGCTGGAGGGTGGATGCCAATGGCCCGGGTGTGCCGGTTCCGTGACTGCCGTTGCTCAAGAACCCTGACCGAGACGCCTTCCTGCAGCAGCGCGGCAGCCAGGTACAGGCCTACGGGACCGCCGCCGGCGATCAGTACATCGGCATCCATGTCAGCCCCGACGGTACGTGAGGACTTGATGGAAGGCCCACGGACGCTCTACCGACCAGCCCGGGGGAGCGGCGGCCGCCAGCTCGGCCGGCCTGTAGCTCCGCCGGATGGAGGTGAGGCCGTCTCCCCGGATGAAGGACTGCCGGAATGGCAAGGCGGCGACGCTGAAAAGGGCAAAGGCGGCCGGGCTGCGGACCAGGTCATTGTGCAGCGCCTTCCGGGTGGCCAAAATTTCCGAATCAGCCAGCAGTTGCCGGAGCTCCCCAGGTGCAAGATGGTGCAGCACATGGTTGGAAATAACGACGTCGAACCGGGCACCTTCATGGACAAGGTCGCCGCTGTGCGCCTCCCGGAATTCGACGCCGGGCATGGACGGGCGTTGCCGGGCAAAACGGGTGGCGCGGGGATCGGGATCTATGCCCGTGATCTGTATGGCCTTGCCGTCCCGTGCGGCGCAGCGGGCCAGCATCACGGCGAGGTCACCGCCGCCGGATCCGATGTCGAGGACCGTCACCGGCCGCGGCTCCGGAGGGTTGATGGTGTGAATCTCCCGGGCATACAACCTCTGCCAGCCGGACAGGACCCGGTTGATGACAGCAAATTGCCGGTAGGTGTTGTCCAGGAGCCGGTCGTCGCAGTCGGGCCGGTCCATCTGCTCGATGTCGGCCTCAGCGCGTTGGCGCAGCAGGATCCCCATTCCGTGGAGCCTTTCAGGCCACTGGCGCTTCAGCCGCCGCCTGGCGTTGGCGGACCGTCACGTCATCCACGTCCGCACTGCCCTCTTGGTTTTGACGGTTGCCGCCGGCCGTTGCCTGCCGGAGCTTGGTGAACAGGCCGGTTTCCACGGTCAGGCCGGGGCCAAAGGCCATGGAACAAATACGCTCGTCCCGGGCGTGCCCATCGTGGAGGGGTTGTTCAAGAATGTTCTTGAGGACGAAGAGCACAGTGGCGCTGCTCATATTGCCGTAATGGCGCAGGATGTCCCGTGCGGGGACCAGCTGGGCGTCGCTGAGGCCCAGCCGGGACTGCACCTTGTCCAGGATGCTGCGGCCGCCCGGGTGGATGGCCCAGTGGGGGATTGCCGTGTAGGGGAGTGCCGCCAATTCCGGCTCACGGGCCAGAAGGGGCTCCAGCGCCCCGACGATGTGGTCATTGATGATGTGGGGCACGTAGTTGCCCAGAACCATTTCGAAGCCGTGATCGCCGATGTTCCACGCCATCGAATCCTCACCGACCGGCGTCAGGACCGTCTCAAAGTGGTCCAGCTTCAACAGTGCGGTTTCCGCCGTGCCTTCACGGGCAGTCACGACGGCGGCGGCGGCACCATCGGCGAACAATGCCGAGCCCATGATCGTGTCGGGGTCGTTGGACGTGCGGACGTGAAGGGAGCACAGTTCGGCACAGACAACCAGCACGACGGCGTTCGGGTCCGCCTCGCAGAACAGCTTCGCGGCGCGGAGCGCGGGAAAGGCCGCGTAGCAGCCCATGAAGCCCAGGTGGTAGCGCTGGACCGCGGGATTGAGGCCAAGTTCGCGGACCACCTTGTAGTCGGGGCCCGGGTTGAAGAAGCCTGTGCAGGAGACGGTCACGAGATGAGTTATGTCAAGTAAATCCAGCTCCGGGGCCGCCGCCAGGGCAGCGCGGGACGCCTCCACGAAAAGCTTCGTGGCCTCACGGGCGAAGATGTCGTTGCGGACCTTCGTGCTGGGATTCAGCAGGAGTCCGGTTTCCGGGTCGTAGAACTGCGGGTTTTCTGAGCGGGACGTGTTGGTGAGTTCCTGGACGGCCGTAAACCGCGTGTCGATGGCTGCACCGTCAAAACAGGTGTTAACCAGCCGGGAACCCAAGCGGGTTAAACCTGGCTGCGCCGCAAACACATCACGGGCCTCGGACTGGATCAGCTTTGTCCCGGGAACTGCAGTTTCAAGTGAACGCACGTAGACCGTCATCAATTCATTCTTGACGGGGGCTGCCCTAAAGACAATGGCTTCAACCAGTTGACCAGCAGTTTTGCCCAACGGCGCTAGGGCCAGCCCGT
>DATIMT010000228.1:0-3292 GCA_035475035.1 Arthrobacter sp. | reverse complement strand
GGCTGCCCGCCTTCCATATACTGCCCGGCCGGGGCGGTTGCCCCCCCAGTCGCTGCCGGGGCGGGTGCAACGGCCGGCTCGGTTGGCCCAGTCGGAGCGGTCGGCCCAGTCGGGGCCGTGGGCTCCACTTGGGCAAGGGACGGGGTGGAACTGGGAGCTGGCTCGGCTGATGCCGGGGATGTCGTAGCCGTGGACGCCGTCCCGGAGCTGCCCTTGATGATGGCCGTGATCTGGTCCTTGTACCTGGAGAGCGTGGCCTGGATTTCGGAGAGCGGAACGTTCGGGATGTTCCGGCCGTACTCGGCAATCTGGGCCCATAAGGCCTCCAGCTGTTGCTTGCCGGCGGCATCCAGCGGGCCGTCGAGAGTCAGGACAAGTTGGCTTGCCAAAGCGTAGGTGAGGCAGTCCAGGCAGTTGTAATTGGCCGCCGCGGAGAGGTTTTGCGGGACGATGACGTCCGCCTGGCCCACCACCAGGACCACCTGGAAGCCCACGGCGACGGCAGCGCAGCCGGAGCAGTTGGCGAAGGCATAGGCCTCGTTGGTGGTGGTGACGGGCTGTCCGTCCTCGGCCCAGACCAGCGCGAACGCCACACTGTACTTAACCGAGCCGTCGGTGGTGTTGACCGCGAGCGCCTGGTTTCCGTCGCCTTCCGGAGCCGCCGGCCGGTCGAACGGGAACACCCAGGACGGCGCTGCGGCACCGGAAGCAGCACCGCCGCCGGTTGAAGAAGCACCGGAGCCGGATGCCTCCACCGGCACCAGCACCATGCTCAGCTGCGGGTTCTCCCGTGTGGGCTTGGTGGCACCTGCCGGCCACAGCGCCACCGTTTGACCCGAGCCACCCTGCAGCAACGCCCCTGCCTCACGCTGGGGAAGCACGGCCCGGGTGGCATCACCCAGGGTCCCGCGTTCGTACGCCTGCACCGGGCGGTACGTCCCGCCGTCGGGCCACCATGCCCAGGCCAGCCCGGCGAGGAGGCCAGCCACGGCAGCCATCGCAACGGTCCGCTGGACGAGCTTGCCGCGGGTCTTCTGCCACAGGCCCGTCACCAGCTGGCGCAGGAGCCGGACCACGATGTACAGGACACCGAGCATGGGCACGGCCACTACAACGATAGCCAGTGCCCGTACGGCCACGCCCACGAAATCCCCGGCGGACAGGCTCGCGGCAAGCATCTCCTGCTGTTTTCCTACGCTGGCCCAGCCCGTGGCCAGCAGCCGCGGCAGGGAGAGCACCATCATCACCATGCTGAACAGCAGTATGGGCACGGTGACCAGGACCCAGAGGGTCACCACCGCCCGCGCCCAAGGCTTCAGCACCTTGCTTTCGGGGTTGCCCCAGCGCCAGGGAAGGATGCCCAGGAGGGTGGGTTTGATCCGCTGGAAAAGATCGGGCACGCCGGTGGCGTCGGCCAGGATGTGGTAGCCGTCGTACTTCACCAGCGGGATCAACTGGCGGACCATCTGGAGGATCTGCGTGACCACCACCAGCAGGAGCGCGTCGAAGCCGGTGGCCCACCACAGGCCCATGATGGCCACCGCCACGATCGCGTTGAAGTACAGTCCGCCCAGGTCTGTGCGGATCCTGCCGCCGCGGCCCAGCCGGTAGGAGTCGGTGACGTCCGTGAAGAACGCCGGCCACAACAGGTACAGTCCGGCGCCCATGGCCCCGGGGGTTGCCCCGCCCTTGCGGGTGGCGGCGGCGTGGCCGAACTCGTGGAAGCCGGCGGAGAGGATGGTGACGGCGAGGATCAGCAGCAGGAGCGCTGGCTGGGAGAACGCCTCGTGCGTGGCCGAGCCCAGGCCCTTGACCATGAGCAGCCACCAGCACGCTGCCAGGAACGCGGCCGTCACGGCCACCACGATCACCGGGTTGAACAGCACGGCGAACGGGGCCGTGATCCTGCGGGTGCGGCTGGGGTCGGTCACGATGTAGCGGAACCGGAGGCCCAGCAGCGGGTTGGCCTTCCGGACCTCGGGCTGGCTGCCGTCCGCGAGCCGGAGCAGGCCCATTGGCAGCAGCTGCGAGTCCACCAGGGTGCGGACGTTGTCCGCACTGACCAGCCGCCCGGACCCTTCGCTCACCTGCCGGGCGATGCCCTCAAGATCCCGCGTCCCGTCGGCCGCTTCCAGCACCAGGTACAGGAGGCGGGTCAGCTGCAGGGTCTGGCCGTCGGCGCGGCGCACCAGCGCGGGCGGCTCGCGGTAGCCGGAGCCCTCCGCCGTGCCGAGCAGCTGCACACCGTCGGCCCGGGCCGGAAGGTGGGCTCCCGCCGTCGTACTGGTCTGGGCAGGCGGGTCCTGGGCAAGGGCGGCGCGTGACGACGGCGGGCCCGCCTCGGGAGGCGGGCCGCCGTGGGTTTGGGTCATGTTTGCTTACTGCTGCAGGTCGGACTGCTGGCCGGCCGTGGCGTTGGCCTCGCCGTCGATGTGCTGCGCAATGGTGGCGCTCTGGTCCGAGATGGCGTACGCCTGGCTGTCGATGGAGCCGATGTTGGCGGCGACGGCAGCGTCGATGGGTGCGGCAACGTTGGCGTTGGCGGCTACGGCACCGTTGATGGGGGCAGCGATGGCGGCATCGGCGTCGAGGTTCACGTCGACGTTCAGCAGGTTGCCGTTCAGGGCACCGGCTGCGTCCGTGAGCCCACCGGTGCTGGTGGGATCCGTCACCGTGCCCGTGGTTCCACCCGTGGTTCCGGCGTCGGTGGTGCCGCTGTCAGTGGTGCCGCCGTCGCCCTGTCCGATCACGCTGTCCTGGGTGGAGTCGGCGTTGGCGTCGGCCGTGATGCCCTGGTCAATGGCGGCGTCCTGGCTGGACAGCGCCTGCGCGTCGGAGCCGAAGGAGAGGATGTTGGCCGAGGCCGCGGCGTCGATGGGTGCGGCCACGTTGGCGTTGGCGGCGACGGCCAGGTCGATGGGCGCTGCGGCGTTGATGCCCAGGTCCAGGTCCGCGTTCAGGTCCAGGACGGATGCCACTTCCTTGTCCGGCAGGGCGGTGGCCTGCTCCGACATCAGTTCTTCATCAGTGAGGGGACGCATTTCGTTGTCCATGCTTGAGACCTCCGGGTGCGGCGCGGGTGCTCTGCCCCCAGCGGACAGCCCGCGCCAGACAATAGTAAGCATGGTTAGCAGTTTTGCGTAGCTATTGCTGCATCCCCCATCCAAAGTCCGCACCGCTACGAATGCTTTTCGTAAATGGCGCAGCCGTGCGCCGGCCCAGCACGTGTGCAGTACAGGCCTACACCCAATTGAAGGACTCAAATTATGAATGGCTGGAACCATTGCCGTTT
>DATIMT010000227.1:0-4119 GCA_035475035.1 Arthrobacter sp. | reverse complement strand
CGAATGGGTGGGCGTCGTCGCCGCATATGCCACCTTCGCCGCCGGATACGTGGCCAGGCCGCTGGGCGGGGTGATCTTCGGCCACTTTGGTGACCGGATTGGCCGCAAGGGCATGCTGATCATCTCCATGGCCATGATGGGCATCGCCTCGACCCTGATCGGCCTGATCCCGGGCGCCGGCGTGATCGGGCCCTGGGGCGCCGTGATCCTGGTGCTCCTGCGTGTCTGCCAGGGCATCGCCGTCGGCGGTGAATGGGGCGGCGCCGCGCTCATGGCCCTGGAACACGCCGATCCCAAACGGCGCGGCTTCGCAGCCTCCTTCGTCAACGCCGGCGCCCCCACCGGCGCCGTGCTGGGCACCCTCGTGATGGGCGCTTTCTCGGCCCTTCCTCAGGACGCGTTCCTTGCCTGGGGCTGGCGCGTGCCGTTCCTGCTGTCCTTCGTCCTCTTGATCGTGGGCATGTTCGTGCGGCTGCGCGTCTCGGAAAGCCCGATTTTCGCCGAGGCTGTCGCTAAGGAGGACGCCCGGGGCGCCAAAAGGAAGATCCCGCTGGTCGAGGTACTGCGCCGTCCCAAGGCGCTGATCATGATCATGTTCGCCGGTGCCGCCGGATTCGGCCTCCAGGTAGTGCTGCCCACGTTCTCGGTGACCTATGCAGTCTCCAAGGGCGCCCCGCAGCAGGGCGTGCTCTACGCTTTCGCCGGAGCCTCGGCCATCTCCATCCTGTTCGTCCTTCTCGGCGGCAGGCTCTCCGACCGCTTCGGGCGGCGGCCGGTTATGGTCACAGGTCTGGCGCTGTTTATCGCCTACCTGTTCCCGATGTTCGGGATGCTCGGCTCCGGCAACGTCGGGCTTGTTTTTGTGGCCTTCACCGTGGCCCTGATCCTGCACTCATCCCTGTATGGGCCACTGGCGGCGTTTGTTTCCGAGCAGTTCGGCACCACGAACCGCTACACCGGTGCCGCCGTCGGCTACCAGTTGGCCACGCTGATCGGTGCCGGCTTCACGCCTGGCATCCTCGCCGGCCTGTACAAGGATTCCGGGCAGAACATCGTTCCCGTGGTGGTGTTCCTGTCCGTCATGGCACTGGTCTCGATTGTCTTCATTGCCCTGACGCGCGAGTCTAAGAACAACGACCTCACCACGGTCGGTTA
This sequence comes from Arthrobacter sp., assembly GCA_035475035.1. Classification (GTDB taxonomy): domain Bacteria; phylum Actinomycetota; class Actinomycetes; order Actinomycetales; family Micrococcaceae; genus Arthrobacter. The sequence continues at coordinate 2,964 of DATIMT010000227.1, read as the reverse complement.
GGAGAACCATGGACAACAACGGAGTTGGCTCCTGGCTGCACCGCCGCCGCGCCAAGTCGGGTCCCAAAGCAGCTCTTATCTCCGGCTCACACACCGTGAGCTACGAGGAACTCGCCCACCGCACCGGCCGGCTGGCCAACGCGCTCAGGGACAGGGGAGTGGCCAAGGGGGACAGGGTGGCCTACCTGGGCGAGAACCACCCTTCCTTCGTGGAGACGTTCTTCGCCTGCGGACTCCTGGGTGCCATCTTCGTCCCGCTCAACACGCGGCTTGCTCCCCCTGAACTGCAGTTCCAGCTCCAGGATTCGGAAGCCCGGCTCCTGGTCAACGCCGCCGCCCTGGAGGCGTCCACAGCCGCCGCCGTGGAAGGGACAGGAGTGATGCACCGGCTGGTCATAGCGGCCGACGGCGGGACGGAACCTTCCGCCGGCACGTCGCCGGCCGCCGTCGAACGCTATGAGGAAGCGCTGCAGGCGGCAGCGCCGGACCCCATCGACGTGCCGGTGGGGCACGACGACGGGGCAATGATCCTCTACACCTCGGGGACCACCGGCAAGCCGAAGGGTGCCCTGTTGACCCACGGGAACATCACGTGGAACTGCATCAACACGATCGTGGACATGGACCTGAACCGCAACGATGTGGCGCTGATGATCTCGCCGCTGTTCCATGTGGCGTCGCTGGACATGGGGCTGCTGCCGATGCTGCTGAAGGGCGCCACGGTGGTGCTGGAGGCCAAGTTCGATCCCGCCAGGGTCCTGGAACTGATCCAGGAACAAAAGGTGACCACCCTTAACGGCGTGCCCACGACATTCCAGTTGCTCTGCGAGGACCCAGGATGGGCGGCGGCGGACCTCAGCTCCCTGGACAAGCTCACATGCGGCGGCTCGGCCATTCCCCGCCGGGTCCTGGATGCCTATGAGGAGCGCGGCATCGGCTTCACCAGCTGCTACGGCATGACCGAAACCGCTCCCGGCGCCACCATGCTCCCCGCCAACAGGTCCAGGGACAAAGCCGGCTCGGCAGGCCTGCCACATTTCTTCACCGACGTCCGGATCGCCGATCCGATGGGCGGTGCAGTGGCCCCGGGCGAGGTGGGAGAGATCCAGATTTCCGGTCCCAATGTGATCAAGACGTATTGGAACCGGCCGGAGGCCACCGCTGCCAGTTATTCGGACTCAGACTGGTTCCGGTCCGGCGACATGGGCTACCGGGATGTGGAAGGCTTCCTGTTCGTTTCGGACCGGCTCAAGGACATGATCATTTCCGGCGGGGAAAACATCTACCCGGCGGAAGTGGAAGCCGTCATCGCGGAGCACGCTGCCATCAGCAGCGTGGCGGTCATCGGCGTCAGCGACGACAAATGGGGTGAGGTTCCGCAGGCGATCGTGACCCTGCGCGAGGGGGAATCCCTGACGGGGGAGCAGCTGCGCAGCTTCCTGGACGGCCGGCTGGCCCGGTACAAGATCCCGAAGTCCCTGGTGGTGGTGGCGGAGATGCCTAGGACGGCAAGCGGGAAAATCCGCAAGATGGAGCTGCGCAAGCAGCTCTGAGCGAGAAACTTCCTGGAGCGGGATGGCTCCGCCGTTGTTACCCTTTCCGGTAACGAATTGGCGGAGCACCGCCAGCCGGTGCCAGCATGGTTGGATGCTTGAGGCAACTAAACCCCATAATTCCCCAAACGGGACACCCGTCAACCCCGCGCTCGAAGCCGAAAGCAGGATCGCCCGCATCGCCGTGACGGTGTTCCCCATCCTGGTGGTGGTGGCGGGCATCGTCGGATTCCTGCTCCCCGGAGCCTTCAAGCCGCTGGCACCCAGCGTGCCCTACCTGCTGGGCATCATCATGTTCTGCATGGGCCTGACCCTGACGCCGCCGGACTTCGCTGCGGTGGCCAAGCGCCCGTGGGCGGTTGCACTGGGAATAGTTGCGCACTACATCATCATGCCCGGCGCCGGCTGGCTGATTGCCAGCGCCCTCAACCTCGAGCCCGAGCTGGCCGTAGGCGTCATCCTGGTGGGCTGCGCACCGTCCGGAACCGCCTCCAACGTCATGGCGTTCCTGGCCAAGGGCGATGTTGCCCTCTCCGTGGCGGTAGCCTCCGTCTCCACCCTGATCGCCCCGATCGTCACCCCGCTGCTGGTCCTGTTCCTGGCCGGTTCCTACCTTCAGATCGACGCTGCCGGCATGGTCCTGGACATCGTCAAGACAGTGCTGCTCCCGGTGGTCGCAGGCCTCCTGGCCCGGCTGTTCCTCAAGAAGCTCGTGGCAAGGGTGCTGCCGGCACTGCCCTGGGCCTCCGCCGTCGTGATCTCCCTGATCGTGGCCATCGTGGTGGCCGGCAGCGCCAGCAAGATCATCGGCGCCGGTGCCATAGTGTTCCTTGCCGTGGTGCTGCACAACGGCTTCGGTTTGGGCCTGGGCTACCTCGCCGGGAAACTGGGCCGGCTGGACGATAAAGCACGCCGCGCCCTCGCCTTCGAAGTGGGCATGCAGAACTCCGGCCTGGCCGCGACGCTGGCCACCGCGCACTTCACCCCGCTGGCCGCGCTGCCCTCCGCCGTCTTCTCCCTGTGGCACAACATTTCCGGTGCCATCGTGGCAGCCTGGCTTGCACGGCGTCCGCTGCAGGACAAGTGCCCTGTCCAGGAAAAGCAGGCCTGACCAGCACCGCCATCTCTTCCAGGTACCTCCGGGGGCCCCGCAACACGCCGTTTCCACCTGCCCATAGTGGGTACAGGGTCCGGTAGGGACAACGTCGTTCTCGATGTTGCCCGCCGGTTCGGGATAGGAGATGGCAGATGGCTCGGATTGACCGAATAGCTGAACCATGGGGGACACGGACGCCGTACGGCAGCGGCGGTGACTGGCCCGTAAGGGTGGACACGCACCTGGCTGAAGGGGTGGCCCCGGAGGACGTGGACCGGTGGGTCCAGACGGCGTCGATCCTGCACTCCAACGGGG
>DATIMT010000226.1:0-9141 GCA_035475035.1 Arthrobacter sp. | reverse complement strand
TCATTCGCCCAGAGGGTGAATATGCTGTAGCTGGTCCAGCTTCGTCCGGCACGCTTTGTGGGGGCAAGGTCCGCGTTGTAGAGGGAGGGGCTGATGCTTTTGCCTGAGGCTGCGCTGGCCGCTTCGCAGAGGGCTTCAACGATGCCGGACGCAGTGGCAGGAGCAACTGACGGCACTGTCAGAGCCTTGTCTGCAGCAACGCCCGCCGATGGAGGGGTTTGCATAGGGGTCTCAATTCGTTGGGGATTCCGCGTGGTGAGTCCGACACAGAAGTCGTTTCTGTTATTCCACGATGCGAAATCAAGATATTGAATAGTGAAATAAGGGTATGACCTGGATCACCAGCGGTCAAGGTTTCACCGGCGTCAGGGCAGTCACAAAGCGTCGACGGGAGGCTTTTACCGGGTTGATGCGGGTTTTGCGCTCCAGCCCCATTGACCAATGCCCACGCCTGTCACTAATCTCGTCTAGCAATAATGTTTTCTCATAATACGAAAACATGGCCTAATGCATTCAACGATGAAAAGAGGCTGCCGTGGCTGCAGGAGAAGATACCTCCCATATCCTCAGCGGGTTGACTAACCAGCTGCCTGATCGTGATCCGGAAGAGACTGCCGAGTGGGTTGAGTCCCTGGATGCGTTGATCAGGGAACAGGGTACCGAGCGTGCCCAATACATCATGCGGAGCCTGCTGCAGCGCGCGGGTGCGCAGAGCGTGGGTGTGCCGATGGTGACGACCACCGATTACGTGAACACGATCCCGGTGGACCAGGAAGCGGAGTTCCCGGGCAATGAGGAGTTTGAGCGCCGGTACCGGGCGTACATGCGGTGGAACGCGGCGGTGATGGTCCACCGGGCGCAGCGGCCCGATATCGGCGTCGGCGGGCACATCTCGACCTACGCGGGTGCGGCGACCCTGTACGAGGTGGGCTTCAACCACTTCTTCCGCGGCAAGGACCACCCCGGCGGCGGGGACCAGGTCTTCTTCCAGGGCCACGCCTCCCCCGGCATGTACGCCCGCGCGTTCATGGAAGGCCGGCTCTCCGAGGAGGACCTGGACGGGTTCCGGCAGGAAAAATCCCGTGCAGGCCACGCCCTGTCCTCCTACCCGCACCCCCGCCTGATGCCGTCCTTCTGGGAATTCCCCACCGTGTCCATGGGCATCGGGCCGATGAACGCGATCTACCAGGCCCAGTCCAACCGGTACCTGCACAACCGGGGCCTGAAAGACACCTCCGACCAGCAGGTCTGGGCGTTCCTGGGCGACGGGGAAATGGACGAACCCGAATCCCGTGGCCTGCTGCAGCTGGCGGCGAACGAGAACCTGGACAACCTGAACTTCGTGATCAACTGCAACCTCCAGCGCCTGGACGGTCCGGTGCGCGGCAACGGCAAGATCATGCAGGAACTCGAAGCGTTCTTCCGCGGCGCGGGCTGGAACGTGATCAAGGTCGTCTGGGGCCGGGAATGGGATGACCTGCTCACCCGCGACACCGACGGGTCCCTGGTCAAAATCATGAACGAGACCGTCGACGGGGACTACCAGACCTACAAGGCCGAATCCGGCGGGTTCGTCCGCGAACACTTCTTCGGCAAAACCCCGCAGACCAAAGACCTCGTCGCGGACCTGACCGATGACCAGATCTGGAACCTCAAACGCGGCGGCCACGACTACCGCAAGGTCTACGCCGCCTACAAGGCCGCCACCGAGTTCAAGGGCAAACCCACCGTCATCCTGGCGCACACCGTCAAGGGCTACGGCCTGGGCCCACACTTCGAGGGCCGCAACGCGACCCACCAGATGAAAAAACTCACCCTCGATGACCTGAAGAAGTTCCGCGACCACCTCCGGATCCCGGTCACCGACGAACAGCTCGAGAAGGACGCGTACCGGCCCCCGTACTACCACCCCGGCACCGACGCCCCTGAAATCCGGTACATGATGGAACGGCGCGCGGCCCTGGGCGGATCCGTGCCCGAACGCCGGAACACGCACGCCGAGATCGTGCTGCCCGACGCGAAGTCCTACGAGGTCGCCAAGCGCGGCTCCGGCAAGCAGCAGGCCGCGACCACCATGGCCTTCGTCCGGCTCCTCAAGGACCTGATGCGGGATAAGAACTTCGGCAAGCACATCGCCCCGATCATCCCCGACGAAGCCCGCACCTTCGGGATGGATGCGTTCTTCCCCACCGCGAAGATCTACAACCCCAAGGGCCAGAACTACCTCTCCGTGGACCGCGACCTCGTCCTGGCCTACAAGGAATCCGCCCAGGGCCAGCTGATCCACCCCGGCATCAACGAAGCCGGCGCCGTGGCAGCCTTCACCGCCGCCGGCACCTCCTACGCAACCCACGGGATCCCCCTGGTCCCGGTCTACGTGTTCTACTCCATGTTCGGCTTCCAGCGCACCGGCGACGCCTTCTGGGCAGCAGCAGACCAAATGACCCGCGGCTTCATCATCGGCGCCACCGCAGGACGGACCACCCTCACCGGCGAAGGCCTCCAGCACGCCGACGGCCACTCGCCCCTGCTGGCCTCCACCAACCCGGCAGTAGTCACCTACGACCCCGCCTTCGGCTACGAAATGGGCCACATCATCCGCAACGGCATCGAGCGGATGTACGGGGACCATTCCGACGGCGGCCCGGCAGGCCCGGCGGACCGGAACCTCATGTATTACCTCACCGTGTACAACGAGCCGATCACCCAGCCCGCCGAACCGGAGGACCTTGACGTGGAAGGTGTGCTGAAGGGCATTTACAGGGTCTCGGGGTCGGACCTGGAAGGACCGAAGGCCCAGATCCTGGCGTCCGGCGTCTCCGTGCCCTGGGCCCTCGAAGCCCAACGAATCCTGGCCGATGACTGGAACGTCTCCGCCGACGTCTGGTCCGTGACGTCCTGGAACGAGCTGCGCCGCGACGGCATGGCCGCCGAAGAGGAAGCCTTCCTCAACCCCGGCCAGCCGGCCCGCGTCCCGTTCGTGACCAAGCAGCTCGAAGGTGCCACCGGCCCCGTCGTCGCCGTCTCGGACTATATGAAGGCCGTCCCGGACCAGATCCGCCAGTTCGTCCCCAACCAGTTCGCCACCCTGGGCGCCGACGGCTTCGGCTTCTCCGACACCCGCGCCGCAGCCCGCCGCTACTTCAAAAACGACACCCACTCCATCGTGGTGAAAGCGCTGCAGATGCTGGCCGCGAGGGGCGAGGTTGAGGAAGGCGCGCCGTCGTACGCGATGGACCGCTACAAACTGCTGGACGTCAACGCCGGCACCACCGGCGGGGCGGGCGGGGACGCCTGAGTCCAGCGTTGAGGAGCAGCCGGAGCAGTTTCCTTGGGGAGTCTGCCCTGGCTGCTTCGGCGTTGGATAGTGTGCAGCTATGGAGAACGTGGGGGAAACCGAGGCGCAGGACGTGCGGGTAACAGGTGTGCTGCTTGCGGCGGGTGCCGGGACGCGGCTGGGCCTCGGGCCCAAGGCGTTGCTGCCCTACCGGGGGCGGCCGCTGGTGGAAGCCATCGCGGGCAGGATGCTCGACGGCGGCTGCCGGGAGGTGGTGGTGGTCCTCGGGGCAGGAGCGGCCGATGTTGAGGCCGCTGCCAAACTGGACGGCTGCCGTGTGGTGACCAACCCGGATTGGGAGTCAGGTATGGGAAGCTCCTTCCTGCTCGGTGACCAGGCCACGAAGCCGGCAGACCACCTGCTGATCGCCCTCGTTGACCAGCCCGGCCTTACCGAGGAAACGGTGCAGCGCTTGCTGTCCCGCCGCCGCCCCGGGCGGATCACCGCCGCCGCGTACCGTCGTCGTGACAGCCCGGGTGAGGCGGAACTCCGCCGCGGGCATCCGCTGCTTATCGATGCCTCCCTGCGCCAGGAGGTTTGCGCAACGGTAACGGGCGACGCCGGGGCACGCGGCTTCCTTCAGGCGCATCCGGACCTGGTTGATGAGGTGGACTGCAGCGACCAGTCCACCGGCGAAGACGTGGATACGCCGGACCAATTGGGCCTTCTCCGCTAACACCGGAAGTTTGTCAGGCGTGGGCGCGCAGGAACCGTTCAAGGGGCATCCTCTCCGGGGGTACGCTGCCACGATAGGGTCCCGGTCTGCAAAGCTGCCAGCGTCCACGGCAATCATGACGGGGGTCGACAGTAAGAGGTGACGAGTTCGGCGCAGTAAGACGTGACGAGTTCGCCTCAAGCCTGCACCCCGGCCTCCATCAGCTGCTCGAGCCCCCGCTTGAAGCCGGACCGCCCGCCGTGGGCGGGATGCCTGATCCTTGGGGCAGCGAGGCCGCTGCGCAGCAGGCTGTGCTGCGCCACGTTGCCCACCGCCACGATGGAGCTGATGCCGAACAGCTCCGAGAGCTCCTGCCAGAAAGGGGTTCCGAGTTTCGTTTCGGAGGGCCTGGGCGTGCGGTTGGACATCGGCCTGCCAGGCTGGTGGGGATGCCAGGGAAATGCACTCCACAGCAACGGAAGGATCCCCACCTCTTCGAGGACCTGCCACAGCACGGTTGCGGTGGGCTCGGCGGCTACTCCCGCAGCTTCAGGCGGCAGCACGTAACCCTTCCCGGGGCCGAAGAGTCCGAAGCTGTTGGCCGGGCCTTCGAGGATTGTCCGGTTGGTGAAGGGCACCCCGGTGATCCGCATACCCCGGAACCCTGGTGCCTCCCCTACCAGCAGCACCTTGGGCCGCCGGTCCAGCATTTCCTGCAGGTAGATCTCCAGGTTCTGCCGGCGCAAAGCATTTTCCGGGACCGCGTGGTTGAAGAAGTTGGTACTGGCAGCCCCGGTTTCCATGGCCGCCAGCCGCCCGACAAACGAACTGATGCCGGAGGCCACCACGCTGTCCCGGCCTGCCCCTACCAGCGCGGGTGGATGGTCTCGCGGAAGTAGTGGTCGTAGATCCAGCAGACACCGGCGTCGAACTCGTCGCTGACGGCGACTGTTGCGGCTGCTGCGTTGGCCTTGGCCTGCTCCACATTGCGCGCGCCGGGAATCACGGAGGTAACCCCGTCCTGCGCCGCAATCCAGGCGATGGCAGCCTGGGCAGTCGTTGCCCCCTTCGGCACCAGCTGTTCAAACTCCGCCACTGCCTTCAGGCCCAGCTCGTAGTCCACGCCGGAGAAGGTTTCTCCCACGTCGAAGGCTTCGCCGTGGCGGTTGTAGTTCCGGTGGTCGTTCTCGGCGAAGGTGGTCTCCTTCGAATACTTGCCGGACAGCAACCCGGATGCCAGCGGCACGCGGGCAATAATGCCCACACCGGCGGCCTTCGCAGCGGGCAGGACTTCGTCAAGCGGCTTGAGCCGGAAGGCGTTGAGGATGATCTGGACGGAGGCTGTTCCCCCGTGCCGGATCGCCTCGAGCGCCTCATCGGCGCGCTCCACGCTGACGCCGTAGTTGCGGATGGCGCCCTCGGACACCAAGGTGTCCAGGGCGTCGTAAACCTCGTTGTTGCTGTACACGGGCGTGGGCGGGCAGTGCAGCTGCACCAGGTCCAGGGTGTCCGTGCGCAGGTTCTTCCGGGAGCGGTCCACCCACTGGCGGAAGTTTGCCAGGGTGTAGTTTTCCGGCCGCTGTTCCATCCGGCGGCCCATCTTGGTGGCGACCGTGACGCCGAGGCCGGGGTTGTCGGCCAGGAACTGGCCGATGGCCTGTTCGCTCTTGCCGTCGCCATAGACGTCGGCGGTGTCAAAGAGCGTGACGCCCGCTTCCACCGATGCCGCCAGGATGGCCTGGGCCTGCGCCGGGTCCACGTTGCCCCAGTCTGCGCCGAGCTGCCACGTGCCCAGCCCCACGATGGACACGTTCCGTCCGGTCTTGCCTAAAATCCGCTGTTCCATCCCCTGACTATATGGGTTTGGCCCGGAGCTGGGTGAATTTGCCGGCGGAATTTAACGGCCCGACGGCGGTGCTGCCGCCAAGGGAACAGGAACCAGCCCCGCCGCTTTGAGCCCCAGGTAGATGCGGTCCCGCGCGATGGGAAGCTGTGCGAAGCGCAGCCCGGTGGCATCCCGGATGGCGTTGGCCAGTGCCGGCGCCACGGGGTTGAACGGGCTTTCGCTCATTGACTTGGCCCCCAAGGGCCCCAGCGCATCGTTGGTGTTGGCAAAGTACACCTCGCTCCGCGGAACGTCAGCAAAAGTGGGAATGTGGTACTGCCGCAGGATGTCCGTGGTGACCTTCCCGGCGTCGTCCACCACCACCTCCTCGTACAGCGCCGCGCCAATCGCCTGGGCGATGCCGCCCTCGATCTGGCCCCGGCACTGCCGCGGGTTGACCACCACCCCGGCGTCCGCAGCCTGAACACTTTGCAGGATCTTCAGCTCGCCGGTGGCGCGGTTCACCGCCACCCGGAAACCGTGGACGTTGAACGCAACGGACCGTGGCGTGCCGCCCCAGCGCCCTTCAGCGGCGAGTTCAACCCCGGCCTCCGCGGCTGCCTGCGCGAGTTCAGAAAGCGCCACGCGCGTTCCATCAATCACCACGGCGTCGCCGTCCAGGACGCAGGCGGAGGCCTGGGTCTGCCGGATCCCGGCGGCGAACGCCCGGAGCCGGACGGCCAGTTCCTCGGCAGCGGCGAGGGTGGCCTTTCCCGCCACCACGGTGCCCGCCGAGCCAAAAGCACCCGTGTCATGTTCGATCAGGTCCGTATCCGACTGCCGTACGGCCACCCGCAGCGCGGTGGTGGACAGCGCCGTCGCCGCAAGCTGGGCATGCACCGTGGTGGTGCCGTTACCGAACTCGGCGGTCCCGACGTCGGCCTGGTACGTTCCGTCCGGCAGGAGCCTTAGCCGGGTGTGGGCAAAGTGCCCGCGCGGGGGCACGGTGTCGATCATGGACAGCGCGGCGCCTTCACCGGTCATCCAGTCCGGGCCCAGGTTGTCCAGGCCGGCGGCCCGGTAGCGTTCGCGGCCCCGGTCCAGCGCCTCGCGGACCAGGTCCAGGCACTGATCCAGCCCGTAGCTGCCGTAATGGACATCCTCCTCCGGGTCCGGCTGGGTGGACAGCATGTGGTCCCCTTCGCGGACCATGTTCCGGCGGCGGAACTCCAGCGGATCCATCCCGATCCCGGCAGCAAGCTCATCCATGGCGGACTCAATGGCAAAGATCATCTGGCTCAGTCCGTAGCCGCGGAACGCCCCGGCGGGCACCGTGTTGGTGTACATGGCGTACGCGTCCACCTTCTTGTTGGCGCACTTGTACACCGCCAGCGATTCCCCGCAGCCATGGAACATCACGCCCGGACCGTGGTTGCCATAGGCGCCGGTGTTGGTGAGGACGTCAAGTTCCAGTGCGGTCAGGTCCCCGGCCGCAGTGGCGCCGGCCTTCAGCTTGATGGTGAACGGGTGCCGGGTGGTGGTGGCCGTGAACTGCTCGGTGCGGGTCAGTTCCAGTTGCACCGGCCGCTTGAGTTTCAGGGCCGCGAGCGCCACGAGGTCCTCGGTGAGGACCTCCTGCTTGCCGCCGAATCCGCCGCCCACGCGCCCGGCCACCACGTGAACCATGTCCTCTTCCAGTCCAAACACGCGGCACAGGGTGCGGCGGACCAGGAACGGGACCTGGCTGGAGGTCCGGACCTGCAGCCGCCCTTCGGCGTCCACGGAAGCAATGGCCGCATGGGTTTCCAGTGCCACGTGCTGTACGCGCTGGGTTTGGTAGGTCTGTTCGTGGATGAAGTCGGCGGCAGCAAAGCCATCTGCCACGTTTCCCAGCTCCGAGTGCAGCTCCGCCACAACGTTGCGTTCGGGCCGGGAAATCCGGGAACTGGACGCGTCCTTGTCCCCGTGGACCAGCGGCGCGCCTGGAAGCAACGCGTCCTGCGGCGAGAAGATGGCCGGGAGTTCCCCATATTGCACCTGCAGGGCACGCACCCCGGCTTCCGCTGCGCCCACCGATTCCGCCACGACGGCCGCCACCCGCTGCCCGATGAACCGCACCACGTCATCGAGCACCCGCGTATCATCCGGGTCATCGGTAAAGAGCTCGTGCTGCGCAGTGGAGAACAACCGGGTGGGGGCGTCTTCATGGGTCAAGACCGCCACAACACCGGGGACCTTCAGCGCAGCGGCCTTATCGATGGACAGGATCCGGGCGTGGGCGTGCGGCGAGCGCAGGATCTTCAGGTGGAGCAGGCCCTGCTGCTGTTCCCGCGGAATGTCCAGGGTGTACCGGGCCTTGCCGGTCACCACTGCTCGGCTGGCGGGGGCGGGGACGTCGTCGCCCAGCTGCCCGGGCTCGGGGTCCGGTTGCCCCTCCCCGGCGATCCCGGAGCCTTGACCGTGCGGATCGGGGTGGCCGGGATCCCCGCAGATGGCGTCGCCGATGGCGCGGTAGCCGGTGCACCGGCAGAGGTTGCCTTTGAGGTTCCGGGGCAAGTTCTCCTTCTGCCCGTCGTCAAAGGTTGCGGCCGTCATGACCATCCCGGCCGTGCAGAAGCCGCACTGGAAGCCCTGCCGCTCCATGAACTGCTGCTGCACCGGATGCAGTTGCCCCTCCCCGCCGCCGGCGGCCTCGGCCAGGCCCTCGATGGTGGTGACCGCATGTCCTTCTGCCCGCACGGCAGGGTAGATGCAGCTGTGGACCGGCAGGCCGTCCACGTGCACGGTGCACGCGCCGCAGTCGCCGCCGTCGCAGCCCTTCTTTACCCCCAGGTTTCCCTGCTCGCGGAGGAAGGTCCGCAGGCACTGGCCGGGGCGGGGTGCGCCGTCCGCAGGTTTTCCGTTGATGTCAATGGCCATGCTCAGGCCCCTTTCGAAATGCGTCGCCGGCCTGCCCGGGCAGGGCCTGCGGCGGCCAGAAGTCGCCGGAGACCTGGAGGCCGGGTGCCCCTTCCGGCGCGGCGAGTTCAGCGCGGATTTCCTCAGCGAGGAGGTAGGTCATGTCCCGGCGCCAGGCTGGAAGTCCGTGGATGTCGTCGTGGTACAGCGCGGCGGGGATCGCGGCGTCGAGCGCCGCCGCCAGCTGGTCTGTCGCCGGCACGGTGTCGAAGCGCAGCTGCACGGGGCGCTTGGTGGACGCGGTGACCGTGAGGACCAGGGAGGTCCCGGCATCGAGCCTTCCAATGAGCAGCACCCCGGACCTGCCCAGGTTGCTCAGTGACAGGCGGCGGAACGCCACACGCGAAGCAAGGGCCGACGCCGGGA
>DATIMT010000225.1:0-8117 GCA_035475035.1 Arthrobacter sp. | reverse complement strand
ACTGGTGGTGGTCATGGCGGTGGTCCCGGCGCGCACGGATGCGGACGGCACCAAGCACAAGGGCGGCATCAGCGCGTTCGTGGTGGAGATGGACTCGCCGGGCATCACGGTGGAAAACCGCAACGCCTTCATGGGCCTGCGCGGCATCGAGAACGGCGTAACCCGCTTCCACCAGGTGCGGGTGCCGGCCGCCAACCGGCTGGGCCGCGAGGGGCAGGGCCTGAAGATCGCCCTGACCACGCTGAACACCGGCCGGCTGGCACTCCCGGCGCTGTGCGTGGCCTCCGGGCGCTGGAGCCTGAAGATTGCCCGCGAATGGTCCAACGCCCGCACCCAATGGGGCAGGCCCGTGGGTGAACATGAGGCCGTAGGCAAGAAGATCGCCTTCATCGCGGCCTCGGCCTTCGCCCTGGACGCCGTCTTTGAGCTCTCCGCCGAGCTCGCCGATGCCGGCCAGAAGGACGTCCGCATCGAAGCAGCACTCGCAAAACTGTGGGCAACGGAGATCAGCTGCCGGATCGCCGACGAACTGGTCCAGATCCGCGGTGGACGCGGTTTTGAGACGGCGGACTCATTGGCGGCCCGCGGGGAACGCGCGGTGCCGGCCGAGCAGCAGCTGCGGGACCTGCGCATCAACAGGATCTTCGAGGGGTCCTCCGAAATCATGCGGCTGCTGATTGCCCGGGAAGCCGTGGACGCGCACCTTGCCGCCGCGGGTGACCTGGCATCCCTGGATGCGAGCCTGACCGACAAAGCGAAGGCCGCCGTCGGCGCCTCCGGCTTCTACGCAAAATGGCTGCCAAAGCTGGTGGCCGGCGCCGGGATGGACCCCCGTTCGTATGGTGAGTTCGGCAGGCTGGCCAAACACCTCCGGTTCGTTGAACGCTCGTCCCGGCGGCTGGCAAGGCAGACCTTTTACGGGATGGGCCGGTGGCAGGCGAAGCTGGAACGGAAGCAGGCCTTCCTGGGCAGGGTGGTGGACATCGGAGCCGAACTCTTTGCCATGACCGCCTGCTGTTCCCGGGCGGAGATGCTCCTGAGGACCGCCCCTGAAAAGGCCGCCGGCGCTTACGAGCTGGCCGACGCGTACTGCGAGCAGGCCAGGGTGCGGGTGGATGAATACTTCGACCAGCTGTGGCGCAATACCGACGACGCCGACCACGCACTCACCCGCAAGGTCCTTGCCGGAGAGTACACGTGGCTGGAGGCGGGCGTCCTGGACCAGTCCGAAGGCACCGGCCCCTGGATCGCCGATGCCACCCCAGGCCCGTCACAGAAGGAGGACCTGCACCGGAGGTACCGGTAAAACCGCAGGTCACAAAATAGTAAGCACGCTTGCTATCACCCGGGACGGGTGGTTGAGTTGAGCCATGAGCAGCTCAACGGACCCAGAGAACCTGCCTCCCCGCCGCGCCCGGGAGGATGAAACCCGCAGCGGAAGCTACCGTGCGCGAGAAGCGGACGATGCCGCAACGCGCTCGATGGAGCAGGCCCCGGCCCGCTCCCGCGACCGGGACTACACCGACCGGGACAACCCCCGCGAACCCAGGGCGGAGCGGCACTACGAACCAGCCCCGCCCGCCGCCGAGCGGGAATACACTCCTGCGCCCACCGCCGCCGCACCCGTGGCGGACCCTACGCTGGCAAACCGCGAAACCGCCGTCGCACGCCAAAAGGAACGGTTCGGCGGCATCAAGGTGGGCTCGGCGTTCTTCGGCTGGCTCACCGCCACCGGCATGGCAGTACTCCTGACGGCGCTGGTGGCAGCCGCCGGCACCGCCGTGGGGCTCGCCAACAACACCGACGTCAACCAGGCCGTGAACCAGGCAGCGCAGAACAGCGGCACCGTGGGACTGGTGGGCATCATCGTCCTGTTGGTAATCCTGTTCCTCTCGTACTACTGCGGCGGCTACGTGGCCGGCCGGATGGCCCGCTTCAACGGCGCCAAGCAGGGGCTCATGGTCTGGGTCTGGGCACTCATCGCCGCGATCGTGATCGCCATCCTGGGCCTGGTGGCGGGCCAGCAGTTCAATGTCCTGGCTAACCTGAACAGCTTTCCGCGCATCCCCATCAATGAAGGACAGCTGACCACCACGAGCATCATCGCCGCCGTCGTGGTAGCCGTTGTGGCCCTGGTAGGCGCAGTGCTCGGCGGCCTGGCGGGCATGCGGTTCCACCGGAAGGTAGACCGTGCCGGGTTCACCCCGGACAGCGAGTTTTACGACGACGAGGAATAGTCAGGCGAGGATGTCGCCATCCACGTAGAGCCAGCGGCCGTCCTCCCTGATGAACCTGCTGTTCTCGTGCAGGATGCCGCGCTCTTTGCCGTGCCGGTAGTAGGCCTTGAACTCCACCGTGCCTGCGGTATCGAAGGGTCCGCCGCTGCTGGTGGCCACGATGTCCAGCCGGCGCCACTCCATGGCGGGGTCCAGATCCAGGGTGACCGGTGCCGTGGACGGGTGGTGGGTGCGCAGCAGATAGTCCCCATCCAGCCGGACGAACGCGCTGTAGCGGGACCGCATCAACTGTTCCGCCGTTGCCGGCTCGGCGTGCCCGGAATGGAACCGGCCGCAGCATGCTGCATACGGTTCCCCGGACAGGCACATGCAGTTCGCGGACTCAATCGATTCGGTCACCCGGTGATGCTGTCACATCGGGTAACAGCTTCGCTACAACCTCGGACCCTGCCGTGGCCGCGGCGGCGAGGGCGGACAAAAATCCGTATGGTGGAGAAGGAGCTTGCGGTGGGCACTGGCTGACGGACGCGGGCCCGGGATATTGGTTGGAGAGGAGAGAAAACGTGGAGAACCCAGACACTCTCGTCCTCAACCTGACTTTCCTGGGCACCATGGGTGTGGCCGCCCTGATGTTCCTGGTCCTCTTCCTGCTCGGAGTCATCACCCTGGTCCTTGCGGGGCTCGGACGCCTCACCGCGCTGGTGATGATGGTCCTGTTCAGGCGCGTGCCCCGCAAGCGGGATTCGGTCAGTTCTGCCGGCACACCCGCCCAACCGGCCCAAACCCGAAAGCCGCTCCGGGAACGGGCCGCCGCGTTGAAGCCGGACCGGCTGAAAGAGTCGCTCCGCACCGCCGTCGTACGCCACCCCAAGGTTGCTGCCGTCCGCCACGAAGCCCCTGTCCTCGCGGAAGACTGGGCCTCCGCCGTCGCCGAGGCCGACCGGCGCGCCAAGGCGAGGGCGCGGGCAGCGGCACCGGAAATCAAACTGTCCGTCCGGGACCTCCCAGACCCGGCCGTTCCTGCAGACAAGGTGTCCGAAGTAGCCCCGCTGGTGGAGTCCGCACTGCACAACCACCGGCCGCCGCATGAGATGCCGAGGTCCTTCAAGAAGCCTGAGCCATTGCATCCGGTGCCGCCGCTGGATACGGGGTCCCTCGTTTCCCTGTCCGGCCCACAGCAGGTGCTCAGGGAGCACGCGCAGGAGAATGGTTAAGCCCTTACCCTGAGCAACCATCTGGGCTAGCGTGAAACCCATGGAATTCAGATACCTCGGAAACAGCGGCTTCAAAGTCTCGGAAATCACGTTCGGCAACTGGCTGACGCACGGCTCGCAGGTCGAAAACGACGTTGCAACCCAATGCGTGCGCGCGGCCCTCGACGCCGGCATCAGCACCTTCGACACCGCGGACGTCTACGCCAACACAGCAGCGGAAACCGTCCTGGGCCAGGCCCTGAAGGACGAGCGCCGCGAGTCCCTGGAAATCTTCACCAAAGTCTTCGGCCCTACCGGCCCCAAGGGCAAGAACGATCTTGGCCTGTCCCGCAAGCACATCATGGAGTCCATCAACGGTTCGCTGCGCAGGCTTCAGACGGACTACGTGGACCTTTACCAAGCCCACCGATACGACTTCGAAACACCGCTGGAAGAAACCATGCAGGCGTTCGCGGACATCGTCCGCCAAGGCAAGGCGCTGTACATCGGTGTTAGCGAGTGGACCGCGGACCAGCTCCGCGAGGGGCACAAGCTGTCCAGGGAACTCGGCTTCCAGCTCATCTCCAACCAGCCGCAGTACTCCATGCTGTGGCGTGTGATCGAAGCCGAGGTGGTCCCGGCATCGGAGGAACTGGGCGTCTCCCAGATCGTCTGGTCTCCCATGGCCCAGGGGGTCCTGAGCGGCAAGTACCTGCCCGGCCAGCCCGCTCCGGAAGGTACCCGCGCCACGGATGAAAAGGGTGGCGCCAAGATGATCCAGCGGTGGATGCGCGACGACGTCCTGGCGGCCGTCCAGGAACTGAAGCCGATTGCCCAGGACGCAGGGCTTTCCATGCCGCAGCTCGCTGTTGCCTGGGTGCTGCAGAACCCGAACATCGCGTCGGCCATTGTGGGTGCCTCCCGGCCTGAGCAGATTGCTGACAGCGTGGGCGCTGCCGGCGTGAAGCTGGAGGCGGAGGTCCTGAAGAAGATCGACGACGCCGTCGGTGGCCTCGCTGAACGGGACCCGGCACAGACCAAGTCGCCGGCTACCCGGGAAGCGTAAGTGGCGACCCGGCCGGAGTTGCCGGACCTGGCGGTCACCGGGTCCACCGGCGGCCTGGGCGGAATGGTGGCCCGGCAGCTTGCCGGGTCCGGTTTTGCCCAGCGCCTGCTGGTGCGCGACGCCGCCCGGGCCCCACAGCTGGATGAGGCGCAGGCGGTGGTGTGTTCCTACGGGGATGCCGCTGCATCCCGGCAGGCGCTGGACGGGGCAAAAGTCCTGTTCATGGTGTCCGCCGCAGAGGCGGAAGACAGGCTGCAGCAGCATTACGCATTCGTGGACACCGCTGCGGAAGCAGGCGTGGAGCACGTGGTCTACACGTCCTTCTACGGCGCCGCCCCGGACGCCACCTTCACCTTGGCCAGGGACCACTACGCCACGGAGGAGCGGATCAAGGCGTCCGGGATGGAGTTCACCTTCCTGCGCGACAACTTCTACCTCGACTTCCTTCCCCTGATGACCGGGGACGACGGCGTGATCCGGGGGCCTGCCGGCGACGGCGTGTTCTCGGGCGTGGCCCGGGAGGACATTGCCCGCTGCGCCCATGCCGTGCTGCGTGATCCTGCCATCCACAAGGGCAAGACCTATGACCTGACCGGCCCGGAGGAACTAACCATGGCGCAGGCGGCCGAGGTGATCAGCGCCGGGACCGGGCGGACGGTCCGGTACCACCCGGAGACGGTGGAGGAGGCCTACGCGTCACGGGCCTCCTATGGTGCTCCGCAGTGGCAGCTGGACGCCTGGGTGAGCACCTACACGGCGATGGCGGCGGGTGAGATGGCCGGACTCTCGCCGGACATCCACGGGTTGACGGGGCAGGACCCCATCAGCCTTGCCGAGTTCCTCACCCGGCCGGTGCTCTAGCGGTAAAAGCTTGGTGATTTGGCCGTTGACGGGCGGCTGGGCAACGGCGTAGACCTGCTGGCAGGGGGCGTCCGCAGTCCGCCTAGCAGAATCGCAGCGCCATGAACTACAGCAATCAGCAGCCCACCCGGACGGAGCCGGCGGCAGGGCCCGAGCAGGTCCTGCCACCGGCCCCGCAGCCCACATCCGGCCCGCTCACGCCCGAGGAGCTGCAACTCGCAGCCCGCAATCACTCCATGCCGCTCGAGGCACTCCGCCGCGACGTGACGCCGCCCGGGTTGCACTACGTGCTCACCCACTTCGACATCCCGGACCTCGACGCGTCGTCCTGGCATCTGCGGATTGGCGGCGCAGTGGAACATGCCCTGGAGTTGAGCATGGCAGCGCTCCTCAGGGATCCGGCCATTACCGTGCCCGTTACGCTCGAATGCGCGGGCAACGGCCGCTCGCTCCTGGAGCCGCGTCCCGTCAGCCAGCCCTGGGTCCTGGAGGCGGTGGGCACGGCGCACTGGACCGGAGTTCCGTTGGCGTATCTCCTTGGCAAGGCGGGTGTGCTGCCGGACGCCGTGGAGGTGGTCTTCACCGGGGCCGATGCCGGCGTGCAGGGCGGCGTCCCCCAGCAGTACGCCCGCAGCCTGCCGATCCGTGAAGCGCTGCGTCCCGACGTCGTCCTCGCCTACAAAATGAACGGTGCGGACCTGCCAGCCCAGCATGGCTACCCGCTGCGGCTGGTGGTCCCTGGCTGGTACGGCATGGCCAGCGTGAAGTGGCTGGAGTCGATCGACGTGGTCAGGGCGCCGTTCACCGGCTTCCAGCAGGCGTCCTCTTACCGCTACCAGGACTCAGTGGACGACGCCGGGACGCCGGTTTCGCGGATCAGGGTGCGTTCGTTGATGGTTCCGCCGGGCGTTCCGGACTTCTTCACCCGGCAACGGTTCCTCCGCGCGGGCCCGGTCATGCTGGAGGGCAGGGCCTGGTCAGGCGAGGGTGCGGTGACCGCCGTCGAGGTGGGAATCGACGGCACGTGGCTGCCCGCCCACCTGGACAAGCCGGCAGGAGGTTTCGCGTGGCGGAGGTGGAGCCTGCCCTGGGTGGCAGACGCCGGTGAGCATGTCCTGGCCTGCCGGGCCACGGACATCACGGGCGCCACGCAGCCCCTTGAGCAGAACTGGAACTTCCAGGGGATGGGCAACAACGTCGTGCAGCGGGTCAAGGTGACCGTGGAGTGAAGTAGCTGGCCCGGGGCTATACTCGGTGCCAACCATGACCAGCCTCCCTGTCTCCCCCGCCAGTGTCCGAATCGATGCCTGGTTGTGGGCAATCCGCGCCTATAAGACCCGGTCCGCCGCTACCGCAGCCTGCCGCGCCGGGCATGTCCGCCTCAACGGCAGCCCGTCAAAGGCGTCTGCGACCCTGGTTACCGGCGACACCGTGACCGTCCGCATGCCAGGGTATGAGCGCATCCTCGAGGTACGGCGGCTGATCGCCAAGCGCGTGGGAGCCGAGGCCGCGTCGCACTGCTTCACCGACCACACTCCCCCACGGCCTGTCCTGCCGGCGCTTGGTCTTCCGCAGAGGGACCGGGGCACAGGCCGGCCCACCAAAAAGGACCGCCGCGAGATGGAACGCCTGCGGGGCCCTGCGTGAAAGGCGTGCCGAGACGTCAAGCGCCGGACTTGGTGCGCGCCTGAACGAGGTTAGCGAACGGCAACCGACCGAATTCCGCTACGAATGCTGAATGGCAGGCCGCTTCTGCATCGTTCAGTTGTTCCGCCGGGATTTCCTTCCACGCAATGGCCAGTGATCCGGCCTCGGCAAGCTGCCAGATTGCCCGCCCGTCCCAATGCCCGGGCGGCTTTCCTTGCCCGAAGTCCACAAACTCCTGGATCTGACGCCGCAGCCCCCGGTTACCTTTGCTTCCGGGCCCGGCCTTTCCGAGGTAGAGAACGACCGCGCCGTCCACCCACTCGGCGGTCAGAGCGGCTGTGGAAAGGGACGGTTCCTTCTTCTTGAAGACGCCTGCGGTGCTTTTCGCGAGGAAGCGCGGCTGGAAATCGTCCGGAGCCACGACCGTGTAGAGGCCTGTTGCTTGCGGGACCCTCATGGTCTCGAGGTCCTGGATCGGCCGGAAGCCCGCGAAACCCTCGGCCTTCAGGCCCTTCCTGGTGAACTGCATAATCCATTGAACAGCATGTCCCCTGACCGTTGGTGCCTGCCGTTTTCCACATAGGGCTTTTGGCTGGCTGTGGTTGTCAGACCCCGGTGGAAGACTTTGGTTATGGAAGCAGTTGTGGGGTCGGTGCAAGCGGGTGGGGTGGCGCTCGGGGCCGGGCCCCGGACGCGCCATGGTGCCGGCCCGCTTTCGCTTCCGTCCTCGCCTGCTGCCCCTTCCATTGCTGATGTCATAGAACTGTTGGCGTCTGTTCCCATGGCCAGTGATGATGCCGGGAAGATCGACCAGATTCGCGGCCTCGAGGACCTGAGGTGCCTGGCCGGTGCCCGTCAGGCCGATACCACCGTTGCTTTTGACTTGTCGCAGCGGCGGGAGCAAGCCGCCGCCGGGGTTCCGGCTGATGAGCAGGGCGCCGGGGTCGCGGCGCAGATCGCGCGCGCTGGCCCGGCGGGAGTCCCCCGCCCGGGGTTCGAGGTTGCTGGGCCTGGCCAAAACCCTCACCGGGATGCCGCACACCTTCGCCGCGTTCCGCAGCGGGCTGCTGAACGAGTGGCGGGCCACCCTGATCGTGAAGGAAACCATCTGCC
>DATIMT010000224.1:0-3942 GCA_035475035.1 Arthrobacter sp. | reverse complement strand
CCGTGACGGGGTGGTTGCGCAGCCGTAGAATCGTGCTCAGCGCGAGCTGGCAGCGTACGCAGACAACCCCAGGAGACTGTTATGAGCAATGCAACCACCAGCCCTGAGGCGGCGGCCGCCGCGCAGACCCTGTTCCGGGTGGCTCTGGGAGGAGTGCTCGTCGCCCACGGATCCCAAAAACTCTTCGGCTGGTTCGGCGGGGGAGGCGTCGAAGGCACCAGCCAGGGCATGCACGCCATGGGGTTCCGCCCCGCTAAAACAAGCGCCGTCCTTGCGGGCGTAGGTGAAGCAGGAGCCGGCCTGGCCTTGGCCCTGGGGCTCGCCACCCCTGCCGCCGGCGCCGCTGCCGCAACCACCATGGGCGTGGCGGCCAGTGTCCATGCCCCGAACGGTTTCTTCGCCCAAGAGGGCGGCCTCGAGTACCCGGCCGTGCTGGGCCTGGCTGCCGCGGCGTTCACTATAGGCGGCTCCGGCCTCTACTCCCTGGATGCGCTCACCGGCCATGTCCTGGACCGGCCCTGGATGCGGATCACCGCTTTGGCCGCGATCCCCACCGCCATCGCAATCCAGGTTTCCCGTCGGCGCAAAGCCCTCGCCGCAGACGCTGCGGCCCCTGCCGCCGAGGTGGCCTGAGCCCGTCCCCGGGACTATCCGCGCGGCGAATACCACCTAGACCCAAAGGGCCATTCCCCCGCCAGTCCCATCCCTGCGAAAGTCGAAGAAACACGCTTTCGAAGGGATCTACCATGCCTGCTTCCAACCAGCGCCTGGCCGGCAAGACCGCTGTCATCACCGGAACGGCCGGCGGCCAGGGCAGGGCGGCCGCTCTCACCTTCGCTTCGGAAGGGGCCTTCGTGGTGGGCTGCGACATGGACGACGACGGCGCCGCGGCCACCGTCGCGGCGGTCACCGAAACCGGGGGCCGGATGAGCAGCAGCCGAGTCGATCTCACAGACGAGGCAGCGGTGGCGGCCTCCGCGGCGGATGTCGCCGCGGAGCACGGGCAGGTCCACATCCTGTACGCCAACGCCGCAGTCACCCGCTTCGCCCCGGTGGAGCAGCTGACCTTTGCCGACTGGAAGTGGAACATCGACCACGAGATGGACGTGGTGTTCCTGCCGGTCAAGTATTTCTGGCCCCAACTGATCCAGGCGCATAACGGCGCCATTGTCCTGGTGGGCTCCACGGCCGGAGTCACAGGGTCCATGACCAACGGCCGGCTGGCCCATACCGCCACCAAGGGAGCCGTGGTGGCCATGACCAAACAGCTCGCGGCCGAAGGGGCGCCCCATGGGCTGCGTGTTAACGCTGTCAGCCCCGGGATGATCCGCACCGCAGCGACAGAAGGCAACCTCCTTGCGCCGGACCACCCGATGCGGACCATCGCCGGCAGCATCCCGCTGGGCCGGGTCGGCGTACCGGAAGAAGTCGCCAAGTGCGCCCTGTTCCTCGCCTCCGACGAGGCCTCGTACGTCACGGGCACCAATTTGATGGTCGACGGCGGCTGGTCGGCGGTGCTCCCGGGCTGATCAGCGCAGGGCGTCGGAGACTGACTTCGCGCCGCCGTGGGCTGATTGGCCGCCGTCCACAGCGATCTCGGCGCCGGTCACGAAAGAGGACAACGGACTGAGGAGGAAGAGTACGACGGCGGCCACCTCCTCCACGCGTCCGGTACGTCCCAGCGGGGTCTCGGCCAGCGTGGCCTGCCGGAACTGAGGTTTGGCGCCAGCCGTCATGGGTGTTTCGATGAAGCCCGGGTGGACGGTATTCACCCGGATCCCGCGCGGTCCAAGCTCCATGGCAGCCACTTGGGACAACCCGCGCAGCGCCCACTTACTGGCGGTGTAGGCCACCGGATAGTGCGCCGTCAGGCCGGCAACAGAACCGACATTAACAATGGAAGCTCCGCTGCCCATCAAGGGCGCGAGCGACTGGATTCCCAACAGGCTGCCAGCAACGTTCACCTCGTAAACCTTCTGAAGGTCGGCCACCGAGGCATCCAGCAGCCGGCTCCGTTGGGTGATGCCGGCATTGTTGACCAGCCCGTCCACCTGCCAGCCTTGGGACCGGATCCAGGAAGCGAGTTCGGACCAGCCGGAGGCTTGAGCGACATTCAGTGGCCGGTACACCAACACACGGTCCGACGCCGAAGACAGGGCGGCCAACCCGGCAGGCATATCCGCCGCCAGGTCCGTGGCGATGACCCGTGCCCCGGCCTCCACCAGCAGGCGCGCCTCGGCAGCACCCTGGCCCTGGCCTGCGCCGGTGACCACCACCGTCCGGCCGTCGAGCTGAAGCGAAACCATCCTAGATTCCGGAAGGAGCCGCGGCGGCAACCCGGTTGAGCGGACGCGTCCGGGCAGGAACGCGGGTCACGGCTTCGCGCCGGGCGCCGACGGTGTTTTCGATGCTGCCGATGCCTTCCACCGTCATCCGGACCACGTCGCCGGTCTTCAGGGGCGGCGGAGTCTTCGCGCCGTTCCGGCCCCAGAGCTCGGCCAGGCAGCCGCTGCCGCACGTGCCGGAGCCCAGCACGTCGCCGGGCCGCACCACCGAGTCCTGCGAGGCGTAGGCCACGAGCTCGGCGAACGGCCAGCCCATGTTGGACAGCAGGTCCTGGCCGATGGCCTCCCCGTTGACCTCGACGGCCATCGAGATCGGCAGGAACCCTTCGGCGTTGTGCCGGTCCTCGAACTCGTCCGCGGTGACAAGCCAGGGTCCCAGCGTGTTGGCAAAGTCCTTGCCCTTGCACGGCCCCAGGCTCACCTTCATTTCCCGGCGCTGCAGATCGCGCGCCGACCAGTCGTTAAGCACGGTGTAGCCGAAGATGTGCCGGTGGGCCTCCTCCGCGCCCAGGTTCCGCCCGTCGCTGCCCGGAACGCGCCCGACGACGGCAGCCACTTCCGTTTCGAAGTCCAGGTCTATGCAGCCCGCCGGAATACCAATCACCTCGCCGGTGCCCGTCACCGTGTGCGGGTTGGTGAAGTAGAAGGTGGGCGCCTCGTACCATTCGGGCACCACGCCGGCCACGCCGTCGATGCTCTTGCGTACGCCTTCGACGTGTTCCTCGAACGCCACGAAGTCCCGAATGGTGGCGGGCACCAGCGGAGCGAGCAGCTGCACGTCCGCCAGCGGAACCGCAGGAGCGGAACCAATGACCTCACGGGCGAGTGCCAGCGTCTCCTCGAGCCCGGCGTCGAGCAGCGCCTGGACGTTCTGGCCTGCGGGCAGCGCGAAGCAGGTACCGTCCTCCACGAAGCCGGACTGCGTCCCGCCGTCGTGATTCCAACGGGCAATCTTGACCATGTGCGTGTTCCTTATGCGTTGCGTCGGGCGGCCAGGGCGGCCGCCGCGGTGATGCCCAGCGTGCGTGCGTTGCCGCCCAAAACATGGGTTTCGTCGTCGGCAGGGAGTCCGGCGGCCTGAACTTCGTCCACAGGGAGGTCTGATCCCATGTCGAACGGGTAGTCCGAGCCGAGCAGCACCTGCTCCGGACCGGCGGCGGCCACGAGAGCGCGCAGTTCGGCGGGGCTGTGGACCAGGGAGTCGAAGTACAGCTTCTTCAGGTAGGACGACGGCGGCTTGGCGCAGCCGTGTGCCTCGGGCCGGACCTTCCACGCGCGGTCCGAGCGGCCCAGGGTGGTGGGAAGGTAGCCGCCGCCGTGCGCTGCCACAACCTTGAGCTCCGGGTGCCGGTCCAGGACACCGCTGAAGATCAGGTGGGACAGGGCCACCGCGTTCTCGGCAGGCTGGGAGACGGTGTTGGCGAGGTAGAAGCGGTCCAGCCGCTCATCCAGGGAACAGCCGAACGGGTGCAGGAACACCAGGGCGCCCAGCTCCTCCGCCCGGCTCCAGAACGGCTCCAGCCGGGGATCGGACAGTTCCACGGTGCTGCGCTCCGGGTCCTCGGGGGTGGCGGCGAACGAGCCGATCTCCACACCC
>DATIMT010000223.1:0-2920 GCA_035475035.1 Arthrobacter sp. | reverse complement strand
GAACTGACGGACGGCAGCCTGCAGAACGAACCGTTGGCGGAAAAGCGCCAGCGGGGACGCGAGCTGGCCATCGCCGTCCAGACCATCGCCCTGGACGCGGCCCGGCAGGAAGTGGTGGCGGCCCGCAACGAGCCGGACATGGACCCGGAGGTGGCGGACCGGGTGCTGCGGCAGCTGGACCTGCGCACCATGGTCATGCCGGAGTAACGGTGGTTAGGCCGAAGTGCCGGACGCGGCCAGTTCCAGGTCCAAGGAGTTCTTCTCCACGTAGTCCAGGGCGCAGCGAACGGCACCCACGGTCACGATGGAGTCGCCCAGCGGGGACACGGCCACGCGCGCCGGGGTGGCGGTGAACTCCTTCAGGCGCTCGCTGATGGGTGCGAGGAGTACGTCCGCCGAACCCGCCACGCCGCCGCCGATCACCACCAGCTCAGGGTTGAACATGGTGGACACCGTCCCCACCACACGTGCCATCCTGTCCGCCAGCCGGTCCAGGATGCCGAGCGCCACGGCGTCCCCCTGGGCTGCGGCGGCGAAGACCTGCTCGGCCTCCACCCGCCCGGGCTGGACGGCGCGGAGCGTGGTCGGGGCAGGGGTGGCCAAGGCTTCCACGGCCCAGGTACGGGCCAGGTGGGCGATGCCGTAGGTGTCTCCCACGCCTTCCACCAGGTCCAGGTATGCAAGCTCGCCCGCGCTGCCCCTGGTCCCATGGACCAGGCGGCCTCCCTCCACGATCCCGGAACCCAGCCGTTCGCTGGCCAGGATCACCACGACGTCGTCAATCCCCGCGGCCGCGCCCTGCCAGCGCTCACCCAGGGCTGCAAGGTTTGCGTCGTTTTCAAGCAGTACGGTCCATCCCCGGGATTCCTTCAAGGCTGGCCGCAACCCCAGGTCGAACAGTCCCCAGAACTTTTGCGTGGCCACCACATCCCCGTGCCGGTCCACCGGTGCGGCAACTCCGGCGCAGACGGCCAGTACCTGCCCGGGCTCCAGTCCCGCCGCGCGCAGCGCCGCCCCGGCCACGCCGTCGATGAAAGCAATGCGTTCCCGGGAGCCCACCTCCCCGGCCTGGAAGGGGCGGCTGGACCGTCCCAACGTCTTGCCCCTGAGATCGGAAACCACAACGGTGACCTTTGCGTAACCGATGTCCATGCCCAGTACAACGCCGGCCTGCCCGTTGAGTTCGAACCGGCGGGCAGGGCGGCCCTTCCGGTACCCGCCGAACTCGCGCTGGTTCTCCCGCTCCAGGATCCAGCCCCGCCGGACCAGGTCTTCGCAGACGGCGATAGTGGTGGCGCGGGTCAGGCCGGTAGCCGCCATGACATCGGTGACCGTCACCGCTGCAGAGGCGCGCATGAACTCAAGGACCGCGCCGGCACTTACCCGCCGCAGCAACTGGGGAGTGGCCGGAACCAGTTCAGGCATCCTGTTGACCTTCCTGTGCAAAGCACCAGATAATACTTGAGGAAGTAAATTTAGAACCAATATCAATATACCCGCACCAAAGAAGAGGACCGTTCCTTGTCCACCACTGCCACCCTGGCAACCCTGTCCGACTCCGACCGTCTGGCCGACCCCAACTGGTGGCGCCAGGCCTCCGTCTACCAGATCTATCCGCGCAGCTTCGCGGACTCCAACGGCGATGGCATTGGTGACCTGAAGGGCATCACCGCCAAGGTTCCGTACCTGAAGACCCTCGGGATCGACGCCGTCTGGTTGAGCCCCTTCTACCCCTCGGCGCTCGCCGACGGCGGCTACGACGTGGACGACTACCGGGACGTCGATCCCAAGCTCGGGACGCTGGCCGACTTCGACGAGATGGCAAAGGCCCTGCACGATGCCGGCATCAAGCTCATTGCCGACATCGTCCCCAACCACTCCTCCGACCGCCACAAGTGGTTCCAGGAAGCACTGGCCTCGCCGAAGGGCTCCCCGGCCCGCGACCGCTACATCTTCCGGGACGGCAAAGGCCCCAACGGGGAGTTCCCGCCGTCGGACTGGGACTCGGTGTTCGGCGGCCCCGCCTGGGAGCGCATCACCGAACCGGATGGAACGCCCGGCCAGTGGTACATGCACATCTTTGCCAAGGAACAGCCGGACCTGAACTGGTCCAACCGGGAGATCCGGGATGACTTCCTCAAGACTCTCCGTTTCTGGTCCAACCGCGGCGTGGACGGCTTCCGCGTGGACGTGGCCCACGCCCTCACCAAGGACCTCACCGAGCCGCTGCTCTCAAAGCTGGAATTGAGCGCCGCCAACACCGGAGTGGACGGATTTGACGACGGCACGCACCCGTTCTGGGACCGCGACGAAGTCCACGAGATCTACGCCGAATGGCGCGAGGTGTTCAACGAATACAACCCGCCCCGCACCGCCGTCGCCGAGGCCTGGGTCCACGCCACCCGGCGCGCCCGTTACGCCAGCCCCCAGGGCCTGGGCCAGGCATTCAACTTCGACCTCCTGCAGGCCGACTTCGATGCCGCCGAGTACAAGGAGATCATTACCCGCAACCTTGCCGAGGCCGCTGCCACCGGCGCCTCCTCCACCTGGGTGTTCTCCAACCATGACGTGGTGCGGCACGCCACCCGCTACGGCCTGCCCCAGGTAACCAAGGAAAAGGCCGGCGCCAAGGGCCAGGACGGCAAGGACTGGCTGCTCGCCGGCGGCCCCAAGGAGCAGCTGGACGTGGAGCTCGGGGAACGCCGTGCCCGCGCAGCTACCCTGTTGATGCTCGCCGTTCCCGGCTCCGCCTACCTGTACCAGGGCGAGGAACTGGGCCTTCAGGAAGTGGCCGAGATTCCCGAGTCGGAACGCCAGGACCCGTCCTTCTTCCGTAACAAGGGCGTGGAGATCGGCCGCGACGGCTGCCGCGTCCCACTGCCTTGGAAGGTGGAAGGCACGTCCTTCGGCTTTGGCGACG
>DATIMT010000222.1:0-2237 GCA_035475035.1 Arthrobacter sp. | reverse complement strand
CCCATTGAGGAGTCCTACGCCCTCCGCGTGGAGGTGGTTGAGCCCGGCAAGGACGGCGCTCCGGTGTCCCGGGTCCTGACCTACTCCGGCGATACCGATTCCTGTGCCGGGCTTGAGGAAGCCGCCAAGGATGCAGACCTGTTCCTGTGCGAGGCGGCCTTCGAAGAGGGCCGGGACGACGGCATCACCGACGTCCACCTCACCGGCAAGCGGGCCGGGGAGGCTGCGGCGGCGGCCGGTGCCCGGCGGCTCCTGCTGACCCACATCCCGGTGTGGACGTCCCCCACAACCGTCATGGCCGAAGCCCGTCCGGTGTTTCCCGGCGATGTGGCAGTGGCCGTGGCAGGCGTGCACTACACCATCTAGCCGGGCCGGCACTCGATAAGCTAAAGGCATGACATCTGAAGCAACTGCAGTGCCCATTGTGCGCGCCGACGGCCGTGCCCCCGACCAGCTCCGGCCCATCAGCATCACCCGCGGATGGTCCAACCAGGCTGAAGGGTCGGCACTGATCGAGTTCGGCAACACCAGGGTGTTGTGCACCGCATCGCTGACCCCCGGTGTCCCGCGCTGGCTCAAGGGCGAGGGTCGCGGCTGGGTTACGGCCGAATACGCCATGCTGCCGCGCGCCACCAACACCAGGTCGGACCGCGAGTCAGTCAAGGGAAAGATCGGCGGCCGCACCCATGAGATTTCGCGCCTGATCGGGCGTTCGCTGCGCTCCATTATCGACACCAAGGCCCTGGGCGAGAACACCATCGTGCTGGACTGCGACGTCCTTCAGGCCGACGGCGGCACCCGCACCGCCGCCATCACCGGCGCCTACGTGGCGCTGGCCGACTCCATCCGGTTCGCCCGGGACACCAAGCTGATCGCGAAGAACGCCCAGCCCCTCGTTGACACCATCGCAGCGGTCTCCGTGGGCATCATCGACGGCGTTCCCATGCTGGACCTGCCCTACGTTGAGGACGTCCGGGCGGAAACCGACATGAACGTGGTGGTCACCGGCTCGGGCAAGTTCGTGGAGGTCCAGGGGACGGCCGAAGGTGCGCCCTTTGACCGCGCGGAACTCGACGCTCTCCTGGACCTGGCCCTGCTCGGCACCACCCAGCTCGCGGCCATCCAGCGCGAAACCCTGGCCGACACCCTGTGAGCAGCGTATCCCCCCGGCTGGTGCTCGCCACGCACAACAAAGGCAAACTCCGGGAACTCCGTGAGCTGCTGCGCGGGCAGGTGCCCGGGCTCGACGTCGACACCCAAGTGGTGGACGCCGCGGCGGCGGGTGCGCCCGACGTCGTCGAAACCGGCGTGACGTTCGCCGAGAACTCGCTGCTGAAGGCACGCGCCGTGGCAGGGGCCACCGGACTCGTGGCCATTGCCGACGACTCCGGGCTCGCGGTGGACGTCATGGGCGGGGCGCCCGGAATCTTCTCCGCCCGCTGGGCAGGACGCCATGGAGACGACGCCGCCAACCTTGAACTTTTGCTGAACCAGCTGTCCGACGTTCCGGACCAACACCGCGGTGCCGCCTTCGTCTGCGCTGCCGCCCTGGCCATGCCCGCTGGTGCCGGGGGCCCGGTGCGCGAAGTGGTGGAGTACGGGCAACTGGAAGGAACCCTGCTGCGCGAACCGCGGGGAGCCGGCGGGTTTGGCTACGATCCGGTGCTGCAGCCGGCCGGCGAGGACCGCAGCTGCGCGGAACTGTCCGCCGAGGAAAAGAACGCCATCAGCCACCGCGGCAAAGCGTTCCGGGCACTGCTGCCGTCAATTGTGGCAGCCCTGGAGACGGCGGGCTAGGAACCCCCTGGCACTAAGGAAGGTGCGCACCCCGGCGGGGTGCGCACCTTACCTTTGCCGTCAGGACGGGCCGAGTTGAGCCAGGCTACTCCGGCCGGCCGCCGTGGATGTTGCGCGGAGTCTCCTGCTCCCCGGCAGGCTCGTGTTCCTCGATGTACTCGTCCACGGCGTCGGTGCCGTAGGCCTGGGCCTGGCGCTTGGCGGACAGGCCGCGCAGGACTTCGATGCCGATGGGAATCACCGAGACCAGCACGATGGCGATGAAGATAATGTCCAGGTTGTCCCGGACCCACGGGACTTTGTCACCCAGCAGGTAACCGAGCAGCGTCACGCCGCCGCCCCACAGGAACGCACCGATGACGTTGTAGATGAAGAACTTCTTCCGGCTCATCTGCGCGACGCCAACGATCACGGGGACAAAGGTGCGGATGATGGGGACA
>DATIMT010000221.1:0-11880 GCA_035475035.1 Arthrobacter sp. | reverse complement strand
TGCACAACCGGCGTGAGGCAGGTGCCATTCCGGCGTTCCGCTATGACATGTACCACATCCGCCCCTTGTGGCCGGAGCATTCCTGGGGAATAGTCGGATCAGAGGTCATGAATCAGGCCCATTCGAAACTCAAAGCACCGCGGCGGACGATGACGCGCTGCGGAGTATTGCCCGGCCTGCTGGGGAGCCCGGCCTGTCAAACCTGGGAGGCCAGGAATGCGGATTGGACTTGTCACAGGTCCGTGGATTCCGGTCCCACCGGCAACGTACGGCGGAACGGAACGAGTAGTGGACACGCTGGCCAGGGGCTTCGCCGACGCCGGCCATGAGGTGCTGCTGGCTGCACCGGCGGACAGCACGTGTCCGGTGCAGCTCGTCGCGGGGATGCGGCCCACCGACTACGGGGGACTGGGCACCACCCTGTCCGAGCTCAGCCATGTGGTCAGGGCCTATGAAGAGCTCCAGGAAGTGGACATCATCCACGACCACACCATGGCCGGGCCCCTCTACCTGCACCGGCCGGGCGGGGTGCCGGTGGCCACCACCATCCACGGCCCAATCCACGCCCAGGCGGTGGACATTTACCGGGCCGCTGCCAGGAAGGGCGCCGTGATTGCCATTTCGCGGGACCAGGCGTTGAACGCTCCGGAGGTTCCCGTCACCCGGGTGATCCACCATGGCATGGACCTTTCAGCCGTGCCGGTGGGGACCGGGAGCGGCGGCTACCTTTGTTTCGTGGGCCGGTCCTGCCCGGACAAGGGACTGCTTGAAGCCATCACCATCGCCCGGCAGGCCGGCCTTCACCTCAAGATTGCGGTCAAGATGCGCGAGCCGGAAGAGGTCCGCTACTTCCGGGAGGTCATTGAACCAATGCTCGGCCCGAACGAGGACTTCGTGGGCGAGGTGGATGATGCGAGGAAGTACCGGCTGATGGGGGAGGCCATCGCCTTCCTGAATCCCATCCAATGGGCAGAACCATTCGGGCTGGTCATGATCGAGGCGTTGGCGACAGGGACACCGGTGATAGGCACAGCCATTGGTTCCGCCCCCGAAATCGTCGATCATGGGCGCACGGGCTTCCTGGCCACGACTACTGAACTGGCAGCCCTGGTTCCGGCAGCTGCAGCGCTGGACAGGGCCGCTTGCCGCAAGGATGTGGAGGACAGGTTCAGTGCGCAGCGGATGGTCGCAGAGCACCTTGAACTCTATGGCCAGCTCATTGAAGGGAGGTTGGCTCCAGGGGTTCCGCATCATTGACGGGTGCACCAGAATCGATAGGGACACCGCTGCTTTCCCCGGCCCGCCGGGGCAGCTTTCCCTCAGGATGGAGTCCTCCCATGACCGCCTGGAATGAAGATAACGAAGCCTCCGGATCGGACGTCGGCGCCATCACCGTCCTGGAGGGTTCTTCCTTTTGTATCTCCGCCGGAACCGGTGACATCAGTCACGACGGCGGCACGAACGGCGCGTTCTTCCAGGACACCCGGATCATTTCGCGTTGGGTGCTGCGCATCAACGGATCACTGCGCGAACCGCTGTCGGCGCAGCGGCCGCAGCCCTTTGAAGCAACATTTGTTGGCCGTGCCACCTGGCCGGGCGGCCGGTTCGACAGTCCGCTGGTGGTCCGCCAGACCCGGCACATCGGACCAGGCCTGCAGGATGACATCACCCTGCAGAACTATGCAGCGGAACCCGTTGAGTGCGCCATCGAACTCCTCCTGGATGCGGACCAGGCCGACCTCTTCGAAGTGAAGGGCGGCCGGACCACAGGCGCGGACGACACAATCCGCACGGTGGTGGATGGAAAGCTCATCATTGAAGCATCACGCAATGGCCAGCAACGGGGTTCCGCCATCGGCGCCCGGGGTGCAGAGGTGGGCATGGACGGCCTCCGTTTCCGGGTCACCATTCCTCCGAGGGGCAAATGGGCCACCAGCGTGATCGTGGTGCCGCTGGTGAATGGGGAAGCACCGGAAAAGCCGTTCACGGAAGGCCAACTGCCGCATCACCGCGAGGGCGTGCGCCGGCACTTGGCCTGGGAAGAGAACGTTCCGCGGATCAGCATCGAGGATGCCAGCTTCCAGAACGTGCTCAACAGGAGCCAGAGTGATCTTGGTGCCCTACGGATCTTCGACGTCCATCATCCCGACCGCGCTGCCGTTGCGGCAGGAGCCCCCTGGTTCATGGCGTTGTTCGGGCGGGATTCGCTGCTGACGTCCTACATGAGCCTGATGGTCAACCCCAACCTCGCCCTGGGCACGCTGCAGACGCTGGCCGGTATCCAGGGGAAAAAGGTGGACCCGGATTCGGAGGAGGAACCCGGCCGGATTCCGCACGAGGTCAGGCTTGGTGTGACCGCCGGCCTGTCGCTGGGCGGCACGGCATACTATGGCACGGCGGACGCAACCCCCCTTTTCGTGTCCACCTTGGGTGAGCTGAGCCGGTGGGGTCTGTCCCGGGATGCGATCCAGCCGCTGCTGGCGCACGCGGACCGGGCGCTGGAGTGGATCGAGAAGTACGGCGACCGCGACGGCGACGGCTTTGTGGAATACCTCCGGCCCAACGACCATGGCCTGGTGAACCAGGGCTGGAAGGACTCCTGGGACGGGATCAACTTTGCGGATGGAACCATCGCGGAAGCCCCGATTGCCCTCTGCGAGGTTCAGGCGTATGTCTACGCCGCCTACCTGGGCAGGTCGTTGCTGGCCCACTGGAGCGGCGATTCAGGTCTGGAACAACACTGGGCCGGAAAGGCGGCAGCCTTAAAAGAGGAGTTCAACAAGAAGTTCTGGCTGCCGGACAAAGGCTATTTTGCGGTGGCGCTGGACAAGGACAAGCGGCATGTTGATGCATTGACCTCCAACATCGGCCACTGCCTGTGGACGGGCGTCGTGGACGAAGACAAAGCCGGGTCCGTCATGGAGAACCTGATGTCGCCGCAGATGTTCACGGGTTGGGGCATCCGCACCCTGGCTTCCGACATGGGCGCCTACAACCCCGTCAGCTACCACAACGGCTCGGTGTGGCCGCACGACACGGCACTGGTGGCCACCGGGTTGATGCGGTACGGGTTCGTGGATGAGGCCAAGCGGGTGGCCTCGGGCATCCTCGATGCCGCCCGGCATTTTGACGGCCGGTTGCCGGAGCTGTTCTGCGGGTTTGACCGCGGTGAGTTTCCTGGCCCTGTTCCGTATCCCACCGCATGCTCGCCGCAGGCCTGGGCAGCGGCAGCGCCCGTGCAGCTTGCGCGGATCCTGCTGCGGTTCGATCCCGTCTTTACCCGCGGAGTGGTGCACCTGGCGCCGATCCTGCCGGAGACCGTGGGGAGGTTCCGGGCGGAAAACGTCCTGCTGAATACCAGCAGGGTGACCATCAGCGCCGCCGGATCGACCGGCACCATCGAAGGACTCCCGCCGGGGCTGAAGCTCCTGGCCGAACCGCGGCCGCCACTGGCCTACCCCGTGGAAGGGATGGCGGCCGGCGTGGAGGCGCGCAGGCTTCACTGACGGCGCCGGTGTCCGAAGGAGCTGCTACGGCAGGGGGCGCTCCAGAACGAAGTCGTGCTCTACCGTGCTGCCCAGCCGGAAGGACTTGGTGCCCACCTTGCGGAAGCCTGACTTTTCGTAGAAGCGGATGGCACGGGCATTCTGGCTGTTGACACCCAGCCACGCCCCGGCGCCGCCTGAGGCTGCCGCTGCCTGGAGGCTGGCGTGCATGAGTTCGGCGGCGGCGCCAAGCCCGTGGTAGTCCGGATGGACATAGCATTTGCTGATCTCCACGGACGGCAGCAGCGTCAGGACGGAGGCCACGTCCGGGTCCGTGGCAGGCCGGTCCACCAGCAGGCTATAGCCGTTAAGCCGGCCGTCCGCGTCAATGACCAGGATGGTGGTCTCCGGGTCCGCGAGGTACTCCTCGAAGTGTTCTTCGCTGAGCGTGTTGGCCAGGTGGGCGGCAATGTCGGCAGGTGACGACGACGGCGGGCAGGCCAGCGGAAAGGTGACGGCCGCCAGTGCGGCGAGTGGGCCGGCGTCGTCCGCTGATGCTTTGCGGATGGTGTGCGTCATGCTGTTTCTTCCAGGTCAGGCAGTGATGGTCCGGATGGGGGAGCCGGCCAGCCAGGCGGTAATGTCCTCCAGCGCGCCGCCGTAGAACTGCCGGTAGCTTTCCTGGGTGACGTAGCCCAAATGGGGGGAGAGCACGGTGTTTGGCGCGGCCAGGAGCGGATGCCCGGCCTGCAGCGGTTCCTGGTCATAGACATCCAGGGCGGCGCCGCGGATCCACCCGTTGTTCAGGGCCTTCAGCAGCGCGTCCTGGTCAACCAACGGACCCCGGGCGGTGTTCAGCAGGATGCCTTCCGGACCCAGCTGCCGCAGTTCGGCCTCGCCCACAATGTTCTCCGACCGCGGGGAGAGCCTCAGGTGAAGGGTGGCGACGTCGGCGACCGTGAAGAGCTCCTCCTTGGACACCAGCCGGGCGCCCGCTTCCGCTGCTGCCTCGGCCGTGAGGTTCTGGCTCCACGCCACCACATCCATGCCAAACGCCTGCCCGTATTCAGCAACCCGTCGGCCGATCTTTCCCAGTCCCACGATGCCCAGGGTTTTCCCGGCCAGCTCCAGGCCCACCGTTGACTGCCACGTTCCGGCCCGGAGTGAGTTTTCCTCTGCGGGCAGGTGCCGGGCGATGGCCAACAGGAGGGCCCAGGTCAGTTCCGGCGCGGCAGCGGGTGAGCCCGGCGTTCCGCATACCGTCACTCCGTGCTCGGCGGCGGCCGCGAGGTCGATCGAGGCGTTCGCCATTCCGGTGGTGACCAGCAGCTCAAGCGCCGGCAGCTTCTCGAACACCTCGCGCGAAAACGCCGACCGCTCGCGCATGGCGATGACCATGGTGGTGTCTGCCAACGCCGAAACCAGGGCGTCCCGGGAGGCAAAGGGTTCGCGGTAAGAGGTAACGGTGACGCCCTCCGCCTCCAAGGACGCGAAGTCGGCGAAGCCGTGGGCCACGTCCTGGTAGTCGTCGAGGATGGCAAGGCGGTGCGTCATGGCTGTCCTTTGCGGGGTCCTACGTCCTTGGGTCACGTTCATCGTATGGCAGGCGCTGCCTGCAGGGTGCCTGAAACTCCTGTCACGCCCGGCGTGATAGCAATGGGAGTGATGAATCCACGCCCATTCCCGATTTTGCCCCTGTGAGCGGCCGCGTCCTGTCCCGCATTCCGAAGAGCTGGGTCCTGCTGGCCTGCATCGGCCTGCTGGCGCTGAACCTCCGCGGTCCCTTCGTTGCCGTGGCGCCCCTGGTGGACCTCATGCAGGCGGAACTGCACTTTTCGCCCGTAATGCTGGGACTGCTCACCAGCATTCCCGTGCTCTGCTTCTCGCTCGCGGCCCCGCTGGCGTCCCTGGCGGCCCGGAAATTCGGGGCGGAGTTCGCCGTCACGCTGACCATCCTGGGGGTGTTGGCCGGTGTGCTGGTGCGCTCCGCCGGCGGCCCGGTGCTGGTGGTGGCCGGTACGGTGGTGATCGGGGTGGCCATCACCGTGGGCAACATTGCGGTGCCGCTGATTATCCGCCGTGATTTTGCCCCGCGCCGGCAGGGGACAGCGATGGGGATCTACACCGCAGCCCTGAATATCGGGTCCTTCCTGACCTCCGTGGCCATGGCCCCGCTGGCGGCAGTAACCGGGTGGAGGCTGGCCTTGGCCGCTGTTGCCGTCCTGGCCGTCGCCGCGGTGGTGGTGTGGGTGCTGGCAGTGGGGCCGCGGACGGCATTCCTGGCCGCAGGTGACGATGGCGGGGACGCGCCCCTGCCCCGGGCGGCCGGCTCCGGCTGGACCACGTTCGGGCTCACGGCCGGGTTCGGCGGGCAGGCGTTTTCCTACTACGGTGTCACGGCGTGGCTGCCCAGCTACCTGCACGACGAACTCGCCATGTCCACGTCAGCGGCGGGCGCTGCGTCCTCGATCTTCCAGATCCTGGCCATCGTGGGCGGCCTCGGCGTGCCCTTCGCGGCCAAATACATGAGTACGACGGCGGTGGCGGTCACCTTGGGAACGTTGTGGCTTGCCGTTCCGGCGGGTCTGCTCTTCCTGCCGCAACTGTGGTGGCTGTGGTCCACGTGCGGGGGCATCGCCCAAGGCGGCGGCATCACGCTGATTTTCATTGCCATTATCAAGCTGGCGCGCGACCAGGCCTCGGCTGGCCGGATGTCCGCCACAGTCCAGGGCCTGGGCTACTGCCTCGCCGCCGTGGCGCCCCCGCTGGTGGGTTTCGTCCACGACAGTTCGGGATCGTGGACCCCGGCCCTGCTCGTCATCCTGGTTTCGGTGCTGACCTTCTTCGCCGCCACGACGCTGTCCGTGCGGAAGGTGCCGAAGGGCCGCTAAGGCGACCAGCCGCCGTCGTAAGCCCCACCCGACAAAACCCCGCGGGGCGGGGGTGGGCCCACCCCTCGGGGGTTTGGTGGTACTCCGTCGCCGGGCCGGCCCCCGGATTTCGGGGGGCCTGTTGCGGAGGGCGTGCCGGCCCGGCAACGGAAGTTGGTGGCGGAAACCCGGACTATGCCGCGGCGAGTTCCTCCACGGTGGCCTTCTCCTTCGCCTCGGTGAGGTAGCGGGCGTAGGCGGGGAGGGTCAGGAAGGACGGGAACTCGCGGCTGAGCGTGACCTCTTCAAAGATGTCGCGGGCATCCTCGAAGCGGTCGCCGTCGAAGCGCTCCAGCCGGGCGAATTCCTCGTCCAGGAGTTCCTCGACCCATTCGTGGCTGATGATCTCGCCCTGGTCGGTGATGGCCCGGGCGTAGATCCACTGCCACAGCTGGGAGCGGGAGATCTCGGCGGTGGCGGCGTCCTCCATCAGGTTGTGGATGGCCACCGCGCCGTTGCCGCGCAGCCAGGACTCGACGTAGCGGATGCCCACCTCGATGTTGTTCCGGATGCCCTGCTCTGTGATGGTGCCGGTGGTGGCGGCCACGTCGATCAGGGCGCGGTGGTCCGGGGTGACGTCCTCGCGGAGCCGGTCCAGCTGGTTGGGCTTGCTGCCGAGGACGCCGTCGAACACTTCGCGGCAGATGGGCACCAGGTCGGGGTGGGCCACCCAGGAGCCGTCGAAGCCGTCGTTGGCCTCGCGGGTCTTGTCCGCGCGGACCTTCTCGAAGGCGTTGGCGTTGGCTTCGGGGTCTTTGCGGTTGGGGACTGCTGCTGCCATGCCGCCGATGGCCATGGCGCCGCGTTTGTGGCACGCACGGACCAGCTGTTCCGTGTAGGCGCGCATGAAGGGTGCGGTCATGGTCACCTGGCCGCGGTCCGGCAGGACGAAGCGGGGGCCGCGGGTGCGGAAGTTCTTGATGAGCGAGAAGATGTAGTCCCAGCGGCCGGCGTTCAGGCCTGAGGCGTGGTCCCGCAGTTCGTAGAGGATTTCCTCCATTTCGAACGCGGCGGTGATGGTCTCGATCAGGACCGTGGCGCGGATGGTGCCCTGCGGGATGCCGAGCAGGTCCTGGGCGAGAATGAAGATGTCGTTCCAGAGCCGGGCTTCGAGGTGGTTCTCGATCTTGGGCAGGTAGAAGTACGGGCCCTTGCCCTGGGCGAGCAGGCGGCGGGCGTTGTGGAAGAAGAACAGCCCGAAGTCAACGATGCCGCCGGCGATTGGCTGGCCGTCGATGAGCATGTGCTTTTCGGGCAGGTGCCAGCCGCGGGGCCGGACCACGACGGTGGGCAGTTCGCCGGCGGGGCGGAGCTTGTATTCCTTGCCCTCCTCGCTGGTGAAATCGATCCGGCGTTCCAGGGCGTCGGTCAGGTTCAACTGGCCCTTGACGACGTTCCGCCACGTGGGGGTGGAGGAGTCCTCCATGTCCGCGAGCCACACCTTGGCGCCGGAGTTCAGGGCGTTGATGGTCATCTTCTTGTCGACCGGGCCGGTGATCTCCACCCGGCGGTCCTCCAGCCCGGGCGCCGGGGGAGCCACCCGCCAGGAGGAATCGTTCCGGATATGCTCGGTCTCCCGCAGGAACCGGGGATCAGCGCCGGCAGCGATGTCAGCCCGCCGCGTCCTCCGTGCCTGCAGCAGCTCCTGCCGCCGGTCAGCAGTAGCCCGGTGCAGCTTGGCGATAAACTCCAGCGCGTCCGGAGTCAGAACCTCGTTTTGCCGGCAAATCGGCTGGGCTGTCAGGGTAATGCCGTTGATGGTGAAGGTGTCAGTAAAGCTGTTCATTTCAGTCTCCTTAAAGACGAAAGGGAAGTTCGACGGCGGGCGGTGACGTACCTGAATAGGCGGTGAACTGGACATCCGGCAGCGTGCGTAAAAGGGGCCCCAAAGCCGCCTCGCCGAGCGCTAGCGAGGCAAAGGCGGCTTTGGGGAATAGCACGCAGAGGATCGTCCGGTTTGCCGACGGACGCAAGCGCCGCCGTCGGGAAATTAGTGGAACTGGCCCTCTTCGGTCGATCCGACCAAGGCGAGGGTGGAGGCGTTGGGATTGAGCGCCGTGGAGATGGTGTCGAAGTAGCCGGTGCCGACTTCGCGCTGGTGCTTGGTTGCGGTGTAGCCGCGGGATTCGGAGGCGAATTCCTTTTCCTGGAGTTCGACGTAGGCGCTCATGCCTTCCCGGGCGTAGCCGTGGGCGAGGTCGAACATCGAGTAGTTCAGGGCGTGGAACCCGGCGAGGGTGATGAACTGGAAGGTGAAGCCCATGGCGCCGAGTTCACGCTGGAACTTGGCGATGGTGGCGTCGTCCAGGTGCTTGCGCCAGTTGAACGACGGTGAGCAGTTGTAGGAGAGCATCTGGTCCGGGAACTCGGCCTTGACGGATTCGGCGAACTTCCGGGCCAGTTCCAGGTCCGGGGTGCCGGTTTCCATCCAGATCAGGTCCGAGTAGGGGGCGTAGGCCTTGGCGCGGGCGATGCAGGGTTCGATGCCGTTGCGGACCTTGTAGAAGCCCTCGGCGGTACGTTCGCCGGTGATGAATTCCTGGTCCCGCTCGTCCACATCCGAGGTGATCAGGGTTGCTGCCTCGGCGTCCGTGCGGGCAATGACGACGGTGGGGGTGCCGGCGACGTCGGCTGCCAGTCGGGCGGCGTTCAAGGTGCGGACGTGCTGCTGGGTGGGGATCAGGACCTTGCCGCCCAGGTGGCCGCACTTCTTTTCGGAGGCGAGCTGGTCTTCCCAGTGAACACCGGAGGCGCCGGCCTGGATCATGGATTTCATGAGTTCGTAGGCGTTGAGCGGTCCGCCGAAGCCGGCCTCGGCGTCGGCCACGATCGGGACCAGCCAGTCCTCAACGGACTGGATTCTTTCGGAGAACTCGATCTGGTCTGCCCGGAGCAGGGCATTGTTGATGCGGCGGACCACCGTGGGAACCGAGTTGGCGGGGTAGAGGGACTGGTCCGGGTAGGTGTGGCCGGAATTGTTGGCGTCCGCAGCAACCTGCCAGCCGGAGAGGTAGATGGCGCGCAGCCCGGCCTTGACCTGCTGTACGGCCTGGTTGCCGGTGAGGGCGCCCAGGGCGTTGGTGTAGCCGCCGGTCTTGTGCTCTTCGGTGAGCTGCTTCCAGAGCTTTTCTGAGCCGCGGCGGGCCAATGTGTGTTCCTCGGAGACGCGGCCGCGGAGACGGACGACGTCGGAGGCTGAGTAGTCCCGGGTCACACCTTCCCAGCGGGGGTTGGCGGCCCACTCGAGCTCCAGGGCGGCGGCCTGCGATGTTGTGTCCTGGCCGGTCGGCTGCTGGTTGGGCTCAAATGCTGCAGTCATCGTTGATCTCCTTGATTGAGCTCCGGAAGGAGTAGGTGGGAACCGCGTCGTTGAGGTTCCCACCGGCTTTTCCGGTGCGGTGTTTCTTTCCGTAGCCACTACTTTTCAGTACTTTCAACCCCCTTTCTAGATAAAAACTATGGAAAGAAATGCAGTTCTTCACGTATTCTTCAGAAATGTCACCTTCAAGCTGGAACAGGGACGTTTCCCAGCCGCCGTCCACCGCTGCCGCCGAACTGGACGTCATCTCCCTGGGCCGCCGCGTACGCCATCTGCGCAAACAAGCCGGGCTGACGCTCGATGACCTGAGCGCCGCCGTCGGCACCGCCCCCAGCCAGCTGAGCCTGATTGAGAACGGCAAACGTGAACCGAAACTGACCCTGCTCCAGCACCTTGCAGCGGCGCTGAACGTCAGCATCGACCAGCTGCTCGGGGCCGAGCCGCCGAGCCGCCGGGCCGCACTGGAAATCGAGCTGGAGCGCTACCAGCGAGGCCCGCTTTACGAGTCCCTGGATCTGCCCAAAATCCGCATCAGTTCGCGGCTGCCGCTGGATGTGCTCGAGGCCCAGGTAGGCCTGCTGCACGAGCTCGAACGCAAGATGAACGAGCAGGTGGCCACGCCGGAGGAAGCCCGCCGCGCGAACGGTGAACTGCGGGCCATGATGCGGGAGCGCGGGAACTACTTTCCGGAGTACGAGGCCGAAGCCCAGAAGGTCCTCAAGGAGGTGGGCTACACCACCGGGCCGCTGAGCCAGCACGTCATCGCGGACATCGCCGCGCACCTTGGTTTCACCCTGCACCACGTGGGGGATCTGCCCCATTCCACCCGTTCCGTGACGGATTTGAAGAACCGCAGAATTTACCTGACCCAGAGCCAGCGGCAGGACCACGATCCCCGCTCGGTGCTGCTGCAGGCCCTGGGACACTACGTCCTGGGCCATGAAACACCCCGAAACTACGGTGATTTCCTCGCCCAGCGGGTGGCCACCAATTATTTTGCCGCCGCGCTGCTCCTGCCCGAGCAGGCAACCGTGGAATTTTTGCAAAAAGCCAAATCTGCCAAGGAAATCGCCGTGGAGGATATCCGGGACGCGTTCGCTGTTTCGTATGAGACCGCCGCGCACCGCTTCACCAACCTGGCCACCAAGCACCTGGGCATCACCACCCATTTCCAGAAGACGCACCAAAGCGGGATCATCTACAAGGCGTATGAGAACGACGGCGTGAACTTCCCCCAGGACCACACCGGCGCCATCGAGGGCCAGCCGTCGTGCAAGGCCTGGACGTCACGGGCCGTGTTCGACGTGCCGGACAAGTTCAGCGCCTACAGCCAGTACACGGATACGCCGTCCGGGACCTACTGGTGCACAGCCCGCACCGAGCGTTCGGCCGCGGGCGAGTTTTCCCTGAGCATTGGGGTGCCGTACCAGCACGTGAAGTGGTTCCGCGGGCGCGAGACCACAGCACGGGCCACGTCCAACTGCCCGGACCCCACCTGCTGCAAGCGGCCGCCTGCCGAACTGACCAACCAGTGGGCGGGGAACGCCTGGCCCTCGGCGCGGGCCCACTCCCACCTGCTGGCAGCCATGCCCCCGGGCGCTTTCCCCGGCGTGGATGAAACCGAGGTGTACAGCTTCCTGCAGGCCCACTCGGGAAGCTAGCTACTCAGCCGTTCCGGTGGTGACATCGTCTGGAAGTGGCCGGTGGCGAATCATCACGCGCACCTCGGAGCATCCGATGTCCTCCAAGATGCCGTGCATCGTCTGGAACGATTCCTGGCTGCCGGACCAACGGCCGGAATCATGGAGGAAGTCGAGGAACCGCATGAGGGAATAGGTGGCCATGACGCCTTCGAGAAGCGCATGCGTCATGAGCGACGTCAGCTTTGCCGTCACCTCCGCTGGTTGGAGGGCAGTGATGGCCCGTGTTCCCTTGAGTTCGGGGTAGAAGCGGAAAAAGCGTGTCAATGATTCGTTCGTGCCGCCTGCCCGCCCTGCATGCGCGCTCACATCCTGCACCTTCTGCCTCGACGCCCGCTCCTGACGGTGATGGGGCGTTGGAGGATTTGCTGCCAAGGGTGATGGGGCGTCGTCGTGGTTGTTGCCAGAAGTGAGCGGGCGATGGGTTAGCCGTGCAGCGCCCGGTA
>DATIMT010000220.1:0-26021 GCA_035475035.1 Arthrobacter sp. | reverse complement strand
TTCCATGTGCCGCAGGTCGAACCATCCCTGAAACTCCTGTACGCCTACTGCACCTACGGGCTGGTCTGCCTTGCCTACAGCCTGGTCAACGTCCCCTATGGCTGCCTGGTGGGCGCCATGACGCAGGACCCCCGCGAGCGGTCCAGGCTGGCCGGTGCGCGTACCATCGGCGGCCTGTCCGTGGGGGCGACGCTCGGGTTCTTCGTGGCGCCGCTCCTGGGCAGGGGCGGAGATATCCAGCAGATCTTCACCGTGATGACATTGGCCTTCGCTGTCATCGGCTCCGGGCTCTACGTGTTCACCGGCATTGCCTGCCGGGAAGAAGTGGCCGCCAGCGTTCCCAGGATCACCTGGCGGCAAAGCCTGGACGCGCTCAAGGTGAACTCTCCGCTGGTGGTCCTGTGCCTTGGGTCCGTGCTGCTGGTGACGGGCAACTCTGCCACCGTGGCCGCCCAGTTCTACTACCTGCGCGATGTCCTCTCCCGGCTGGATCTCTTCCCGCTGCTTTCGGTGACGCAGGTGGTGATCACCCTGACGCTCGCCGTGGTGATCCCGCGCCCGGTGGCCAGGTGGGGCAAGAAGGCCGTGTTCACGCTGGGCTGCCTGCTCGGCACCGCGGGCGGGATGGTGGTCTTCCTGGCGCCGCAGGGAGCGCCCTGGCTGGCGGTGGCAGGGATGACCGTGG
Organism: Arthrobacter sp.; assembly: GCA_035475035.1. Lineage (GTDB taxonomy): Bacteria > Actinomycetota > Actinomycetes > Actinomycetales > Micrococcaceae > Arthrobacter. Next base: position 25,336 of record DATIMT010000220.1, on the reverse strand, counting down.
CTCAGTTATCAGCCGCGACCGTCAGCATCCTCACCTGGGCGCTGATCGCGGACACCGTGGAATACGGCGAATGGAAGACAGGTGTCCGGGTCCAGGGCATCAACTACGCGCTCCTGGCCGCAACGCGGAAACTCGGTATGGGCTTCGGCGGCGGGCTGGTTGCCTTCGCCCTGGCGTGGGGCGGATATTCCTCGTCCCTCCCGGAGCAGGCTGCCCCGGCGGTCACGGCCATCCGGGCCGCCGCCGGACTCCTCCCCGCCGTCCTGGTGCTGGCAGCCGTGGGCATCATGTACTGGTACCGCCTCACTGACCAGAAGCATGCAGAGCTGGTGGCAGGCCTCCAGGACAGGCGCTGACCGTAATGTGACAGAGGCCGATTTTGCGGCCGCGGAGCCCCGGGCTTATGGTCTTTCCCATGACTAACCGTTGGTATGCGTATTTTTCGTTGGCTCTGGAGGGGCCCGCGTCTAACTGACACGCATCCAGCATTCCTTCAGAGCCAACAGGGCAGAGATAATTCTCTGCCCTTCGCCGTTTCTCCGGCGGGTTCTGAATTCGGGCCCGCTTCCCATCTGGAACAGGACCCCGACCATGAGCACCGCAACAGCAGCAGCCCCCGCCAGCGAAACCAAGTCCACCTCGAACCTGCGCGTCAGCGAATTCACTCCGCTGCCCACCCCTTCCGAGCTCCTGGCCGAACTGCCCCTGGACGCCCGGGCGGCTGCCGTCGTCGAACGCGGACGGGACGAAGTGCGTGCCGTCATGGACGGCGTGGATGACCGCCTGCTGGTCATCGTGGGCCCCTGCTCCATCCATGACCCCAAGGCAGGACTGGAATACGCCCGCCGGCTGGTCAGCCAGGCGGAGAAGCACAAGGAAGACCTGCTGATCGTCATGCGGACCTACTTCGAAAAGCCCCGCACCACCGTCGGCTGGAAGGGCCTGATCAATGACCCCCGGCTGGACGGCAGCCACGACATGGTCACCGGTCTGCGCACGGCCCGCCAGTTCCTGCAGCAGGTCACCGCGCTGGGCCTGCCCACAGCCACCGAATTCCTGGAACCGATCAGTCCCCAGTACATGGCGGACCTCATCGCCTGGGGTGCCATCGGTGCCCGCACCACGGAGAGCCAGATCCACCGCCAGCTCGCCTCCGGGCTCTCCATGCCCATCGGCTTCAAGAACGGGACCGACGGCGGCCTGCAGGTGGCCATCGACGCCTGCGGTGCCGCTGCGGCGGCCCAGGCCTTCCTGGGGATCGACGGCGACGGCAGGGCCGCGCTGGTGGCAACGGCAGGAAACCCTGACACCCACGTGATCCTGCGCGGCGGCCGCAAGGGACCGAACTACTCAGCGGCCGACGTCGAACGCGCCTCCAGGGAACTGGCAGCCAAGGGGCTGAACCCGCGTTTGATCGTAGATGCCAGCCATGCGAACAGCGGCAAGAGCCACCACCGGCAGGCCGAGGTGGCATTGGAGATTGGTGCCCAGCTGGAGGACGGCGGCGCGGCGGCGCGTGCGGTAGCCGGCGTGATGCTGGAAAGCTTCCTGGTGGGCGGCGCGCAGAACCTGGACGTGGCAGAGCATGCGGCCGCACGTTCAGGGCTGGTATACGGCCAAAGCGTCACGGATGCCTGCATGGACTGGGAGGTTTCCGCGTCCGTCCTCGAGCAGCTGGCGGCGTCGGCCCGTAAGCGGCGGCAATCCAAATAGGGGAGTGAAATAGGGGAAGCACTACTTTCACATCTGCCACAGGAACATCTACAGTATCTGTTAGGTGGTTGGTGGATGGCTCAGCATCGTAACACCGCATTGGCACGTACCTGGGGTCACTGTTGTCCATCCGTCAGCAAAGGAAAATAGGGAAATGTCGGCAGAACAGAACTTCTCCAACGCGAAGTTCCTGACCGTGGCTGAAGTGGCCGAGGTCATGCGCGTCTCCAAAATGACTGTGTACCGGCTGGTCCACTCCGGCGAAATGCCGGCGGTGCGCTTCGGCCGCTCCTATCGTGTCCCCGAAAACGCCGTCGAACAGTACCTCAGGGGTGCTGTGGTTGATGGCCACACCGAAACCGCCTGAGCCGGCCTGTCATGAGTCGCTCCCGATAGGCGGTACCCTGTTAAGGAACGTTTTACGTCATTGTAAGAATCTGTCAGTTGTTCAGTTCGTAGCTTTGTCCACGGACATTCTCCTCAGACAGGTACTGCATCTAGTTTGTAAGGAACTTTCGTGGGTTCAGTTATCAAGAAGCGTCGCAAGCGTATGGCCAAGAAGAAGCACCGCAAGCTGCTTCGCAAGACCCGTCACCAGCGCCGCAACAAGAAGTAGAGATACTTCGAACAGCGTGGAAATGCCCGTCGCCTTCCAAGGCGGCGGGCATTTCGTTTGTGGCGTTTGTGGCGTTTGTGGCGTTTGTGCCGGGAGAGGGGGAGAGGGGGCTATGCCCGTGGCCCGCGGATGCGGGCAAAGCCCTTCCAGAGGCCATAGATGGCACCGCCGAAGGTGGCTGCCTTGAGGCCGAAGGTGGCAGCGCGCCGGCCCGCCCTGAAGTCGTAGACCGGCCAGTTGCGGTCCCGGGCGTGGCGGCGCAGCCTGGCGTCCGGGTTGATGGCCACCGGGTGCCCCACCAGCGACAGCAGCGGGATGTCGTTGTAGGAGTCGCTGTAGGCCCAGCAGCGCTTCAGGTCCAGGCCTTCCTCGTCGGCGATGCCCTGGACGGCCACCGCCTTGGCCGAACCGTGGAGGATGTCCCCCACCAACCGCCCCGTGTACATGCCCTCGGACACTTCGCCCACTGTTCCCAGGGCTCCCGTCAGCCCCAGTCGGGTGGAGATCACGGTGGCCACTTCGATAGGGGTGGCGGTCACCAGCCACACGCGGCGGCCCACCCGCAGGTGCTGCTCCGCCAGCGCCTTGGCGCCCGGCCAGATCCGCGACGCAATCATTTCGTCGTAGACTTCCTCGCCCAGCGCCTTGATGTCGTCAACGGTGATGCCGGCAGCCAGGGTCAGGGCCGAGTCGCGGACGGCATGGACGTCGTCGATGTTCTCCCCGCGCGCCACGAACTTGAACTGCTTCCACGCGAAACCGGCGGCCTGCACCAGCGTGAACGCGCCGCGCTGGTGCATCTTGCGCGCCACGTGGAAGAGGCTGGCCCCACGCATCAGGGTGTTGTCCACGTCGAAAAACGCCGCCTCGCCGGGCTGCGGTGCAGCAACCGGCCGCGTGACTACGGCGACGTATTTCTCCTCGGGCATGGACTCGAGTCTAGTCAATCCACTGACCTGCCGCCGTCGCGTCAACCGCACGCCGCCAACGGCGATACCGTTAAGCCATGGCAACACCCAGAGTCGTCCTGGTCACCAAAGCTGACTGCCACCTTTGCGAGGAAGCGCGCGACGCCGTCGGCCGGGTCACTGCCTCGTTGGGCCTTACCTGGAGCGAAGAGCTGGTGGACAACCAGCCCGAACTGCGGGAGCGCTATGCGGAGGAGATTCCGGTGGTGCTGGTGGACGGGGTGCAGCGCGACTTCTGGAAAATCGATGAGGCCCGGCTGGAACGGGTGCTGCAGCGCGCCATGGCCCAATAGGGGAGCGGCGGCAATGCAAACAGACGCTTTGGCTGGTGCCGGTCTTGATCGCCCACGGTTTTGAAGGCACGGGCGGCAGGGACCTAGAGTGGAGTCACAACGCGACGCAAGGGAGGTGCGGGTGACATCCCTGGGTTCAACGCCCCAGCCTGTCCCGGACCTTCCGGATGCCACGGGCGCACTGTCCAAGCAGATACCGCCTGCCGCCGTGGCCCGGCTCACGATCTACCTCCGTGCGCTCAATACCCTGCTGGCCGAGGGTGTGGAGCGTGTCTCGTCCGAATCCCTGGCAGAAGCCTCCGGCGTCAGTTCCTCGACGCTGCGCAAGGACCTGTCCCATGTGGGCTCCTACGGCACGAGGGGCGTGGGCTATGAGGTGCAGTACCTTAGCCGCCACATTGCCGCTGCCCTTGGCCTGACGCACGACTGGAAAGTGGCCATTGTCGGCGCCGGAAACCTGGGCAAGGCGCTGGCCCGCTACGGCGGCTTCGAATCCCGTGGCTTCGACGTCGTGGCCATCTTCGATGCAGACCAGATGGTGGTGGGCAACGAGGTGGGATGGTTGCGGGTCAGCGACGTGGCGGACCTTGAAACCGTCCTGCACCGGACTGGGACCAACATGGTGGTGCTGGCCCTTCCCGCGGCGGTGGCCCAGGACGTTTGCGACCGGGTGGTGGCCGCCGGCGTGCACAGCGTGCTGAGCTTCGCGCCGGTAATGCTGCAGGTTCCCGAAGGGGTCAATCTCCGCAAGGTGGACATGGCCACCGAACTCCAGATCCTGGCCTACCATGCCCAACGGGCGCAGGCACCCGGGCCGGCGGCGTCCCGCCTCCCCGACGGGCCCAAGGCTTCGGCAGGCTGAATCCACCTTAAAAGCAGGCGGCCCCGGATGCGATGCTGCATCCCGGGCCGCTTGCTTGTTGGAGGAGGCGGTTGTTACCGTCCGTAGGGGTTGCCGAAGCCGCCTGAAGAGGGGTTGGCGAAGGGCTGCTGCTTCCGGAAGTACGGAGCTGCTGCCGGCAGGTACAGCAGCACGATGGCCGCGATGCCCAGGACAGTCCCGATCGTTCCGAAGCTGGGAACCCCGAACAGCCCCAGCACGGACAACGCTGCGAACACGGTTCCAAGGATGCGTGCCCAGTTCTTGCCCTTGCGGATGAAGAAGGCCACCAGCAGGTACAGCGCGGCGCCGATGATGGCGAAGACCACCAGGGTGCCGGCGATCACGCTCTTGATGTCGTCATACGTGACGCCCGACGCCCCGCTGGCCTTCATCTGCTGGTCGAATGTCTGCCGGAACGCTGGATCGTCCAACTGGGTGAGACCGGTGAGCATGCCGATGACGAAAATCACGGCAGCGGCGATCAGCAGCCAGAACGAGATGTTCACCAGTTGCGGGACACCGTTGCTGCCGGTTGCCTGAGGCTGTTCCGAGGGATACTGGCCGTAGGGGGATTGGCCATACGGCGATTGGCCGTACTGTGACTGGCCAAACTGCGGCTGGCCCTGGCTCCCCTGGCCGTAGCCCGGAGCCTGCGGAGCATTCTGCCCATACTGGGAGCCGTATTGTGGCCCGTTCTGGCCGTACTGCGGCGCTGCCGGCGGCTGGGACCCGTACTGCGGCGCGTTCTGGCCATACTGCGGCGCGTTCTGGCCATACCGGGGCTGCTGGTCGCTGGACTGCTTGCCGTTCCCGGGCTGGTCATTGCCGGAATGGGGGTCGTGGGGCACGGGAGGCGGGACGGGAGGGGTGCTCATGGGCGTTCCTTCTGCAGGTCGGGATCCGGGTAGGCTGCCGGGAATCGGTCCTCAGCCTTCCCCCCAGCATGGCTTAAGTCCACCGTACCCCCGGCGGCCTGCCTTGGGGGTCATTCAGCAGGTATTCGCGCAGGTGGTTGCCCTTAAACAGGGAACCCCGGCGCCAGGCCGGGAAGGCGTGGTGCCGGGGTTCCCTGAAGGGTTGGAATTACGCGGCGGGAGCGATGAAGGCGAGTTCCAGGTTGATGGCAACCTTGTCGCTGACCAGCACGCCGCCGGTTTCCAGGGCTGCGTTCCAGGTCAGGCCGAAGTCCTTGCGGCTGATGGTGGTCCCGGCAGAGACGCCGGCGCGGGTGTTCCCGAACGGGTCAACGGCAACACCGTTGAACTCGGTGTCCAGGGTCACCGGGCGGGTGACGCCCTTGATGGTCAGGTCGCCGGTAAGTTCGTAGCTGTTGCCCTTGGCCACGAGGCCGTTGGACACAAAGGAGATCTCGGGGAACTTCTCAACATCGAAGAAGTCTTCGCCCTTGACGTGGCCGTCGCGGTTTGCGTCGCCGGAGTCGAAGCTGGCGGTCTTGATGGTGGCGTTGATCCTGGAGTCGGCAACATCCTGGGCCAGGTCCAGGGTGGCGGCGGCTTCGGTGAACTGGCCGCGGACCTTGCTGATGCCGGCGTGGCGGACCGTGAAACCGATCTCGCTGTGGGAGTTGTCCAGGTTCCAAGTGCCGGTGGTGACGTCTGCGGGAAGTGCCATGATGTTGCTCCTTGTATAGAAATGCCTGCTGGGTCCTGCCATTGAACCTTCATCTGTTGAAGCCTCAACTAACTTGCTGCATCGAGTATAAGCATGCATTTGCATGTTTTGTTCCCGGCTCCGGAACATTTCTTCAAAAACTTAAGTTCTACTGTTTGTAGAAGATTTCGGATCGCACGCCATCTTTGAGAAACTGGTAAACATGCCCCAAGCCACTGTCCATCTGCTCCGCCACGGCGAGGTCCACAATCCCGACGGCGTTCTATACGGACGGCTCCCCGAATTCCACCTCTCCGAACTGGGGCAGGAGATGGCCCGGACGCTTGCCGAACACTTCCTGCAGCGCGCCGATCGCGGTGCCCGCATCACCTACCTGGCCGCCTCCCCGCTTGACCGCGCGCAGGAAACCGCCCGGCCGACGTCGGAAGCGCTGCGCCTGCAGATCCACACCGACGAGCGGATCATCGAAGCCGAAAACTACTTTGAGGGCATGAAGGTCACCAAAGCCGAGCTCCGCAGGCCCAGGCACTGGCCGCACCTGGTCAATCCGCTGCGCCCGTCCTGGGGTGAACCTTACAAGCAGCAGGCAGCGAGGGTGGCGGCCGCGGTGCAGGATGCGCGGCTGCGGGCCATCGAACTGGCTGCCGGCGACTTTGGTGCCGAAGGCCCCGAGGCCATCCTGGTCAGCCACCAATTGCCAATCTGGGCGGCGCGGCTGAGTGCCGAAGGCCGGCCACTCTGGCACGACCCGCGCAAGCGCGAGTGCACCCTGACATCCGTTACGTCCCTGGTGTTCGACGACGACGGCTCGCTTGTGCGGGTCGAGTACAGCGAACCCGCGGCGTCCCTTCTTCCCGGTGCCACCAGCACCCCTGGAGCCTAGCAGTGAGCAACAACAACCTTCCCTCCCGCCGCAGCATGCTCGCCGCCGGCGGCATGGCCCTGACCGCGCTGACCCTTGGCCTCTCCGGTTGCGCCCAGGAGGACGCGCTGGCCAAGCAGGCCAAGGCGGGGGACAACAAGAATTATGTTGCCGGCGACGGCTCCGTGACCGAGTTCGCTGCTGCGGACCGCAAGGCTGCTGTGCAGATCCAGGGCGCGCTGTTCACCGGTGCCGCGGTAACCCCGGCGGATTTTCAAGGCAAGGTGAGCGTCCTGAACTTCTGGTTCGCCGCCTGCGCCCCGTGCCGTGTTGAAGCGCCTCTCCTCGAAGCGCTGCACCAGGAGTTCAAGGACCAGGGAGTCCAGTTCTACGGCGTCAACCTGCGGGACGAAAAACCCACGGCGGAGGCTTTTGAGAAGAGCTTTGACCTGACCTACCCCAGCTTCGATGACAAGGACGGCGGCGTGCTGCTGTCCGTGTCCGGCCTGGTACCGCCCGGTGCCGTGCCCACCACCCTGGTCCTGGACAAGCAGGGGCGGGTTGCCTCGCGCGTCCTTGGCGAGATCGAGAAGGGCACCCTGAAAGCCCTCATCACCGCCGCCGTGGCCGAGTAGGACAGGCCGGGACCATGAACAGCCCTTTCGCCGAAGCCATCCTCAGCGGCTCCATCCTGCTGGCCATTCCGGTGGCACTGCTCGCCGGACTGGTCTCCTTTCTTTCACCCTGCGTCCTTCCGCTGGTTCCGGGCTACCTGGGCTACGTCACGGGTCTGAGCGGCGTGGACCTGCAGAAGCAAAAGCGCGGCCGGATGCTGGCCGGGATCGGGCTGTTCGTCCTCGGCTTCTCCGTGATTTTTGTCCTGCTGGGCGGTGCGTTCGGGCAACTGGGCACCCTCATCACCGGCAGCCAGAACGCGTGGATCACCCAGCTCCTGGGGATCCTGGTGATCATCATGGGCATCGTCTTCATGGGTGGGTTCAGCTGGCTGCAGCGGGACGCAAAAATCCATGCCAGACCACCGGCCGGGCTATGGGGCGCGCCGTTGCTGGGCCTGACCTTCGGGCTGGGCTGGGCGCCGTGCATCGGCCCCACCTATTCGGCCGTGCAACTGCTTAGCCTTTCCGGTGGATCCTCAGCCGCCAAGGGCGCCTTCCTTGCGTTCGTCTACAGCCTGGGACTGGGCATTCCGTTCCTGCTGATCGCGCTGGCAGTGCGCCGCGGCATGGGCGTCATGGCGTTCTTCCGCACGCACCGCCTTGCCATCCAGCGGACCGGCGGCGGAATCCTGGTGGTGCTCGGCCTGCTGATGGCCACCGGCGTCTGGGGGGCCTGGGTGACCGGGCTGCAGTACTGGTTCCAAACCGATGTGAAGTTGCCGATCTGATGAGCGAGCGTGTGAACCTAAAGAAGAAGCAATCCGCCCCTGTCGAGGAGGCAAAAGCCCAGGCGGCCCTTCCGGCCCTGGGCCCCAGGGGAATGCTGCGGTGGGCCTGGACCCAGCTGACCAGCATGCGAACCGCACTGTTCCTGCTGCTGCTCCTCGCCGTCGCCGCCGTCCCCGGGTCCCTTTTCCCGCAGCGCCCCGCCAACCCGGCCGTGGTGACGCAGTACATCAAGGACCACCCGGACTACGGCAAGCTCCTGGACACCCTGCAGCTCTACGACGTCTATTCCTCGGCATGGTTCTCCGCGATCTACCTCCTGCTGTTCATCTCGCTGATCGGCTGCGTGGTGCCGCGCGCCATCGCCCACTACAAGGCAATGCGCTCCCAACCGCCGCGCACCCCCCAACGCCTTTCCCGGCTGCCTGAATACGGCACCCTCGTGATTCCCTCCGGCGCCGGCGTCCCGGCGTCGGACGCCATCAACGGTGCAGCCGGGCTGCTCCGGAAGCGCGGCTACCGGGTGGAGGTCAGGGATGCCGACGGCGCCCTGCCGTCCCTCGGTGCCGAGCGCGGGTTCATGAAGGAAGTGGGCAACCTCGTCTTCCACACCTCGCTGATCGGCGTTCTGGTGTCCGTGGCCGCCGGCGGCCTGTTCGGGTACAGCGGCCAGCGGATCCTGGTGGAGGGCGATACCTTCGTGAACACCCTGGTGGGCTACGACCAGTTCAACCCGGGCACCAACTTCCAGTCCAGCCAGCTGCAGCCATACTCGCTCCAGCTGGACAAGTTCAACATCACCTTTGACCGCGAATCCAAGGGCAAGTTCGGCCAGCCCATCGACTTCGCCGCCACCGTGACCACCAAGGAAAACCCGGACGCTCCACCCAAGCAGGAGATCCTGAAGGTCAACGATCCCGTGAGCCTTGGGGGCACCAGCATCTACCTCACCGGCAACGGCTACGCCCCGGTGGTGACCATCCGGGACGGAGCGGGCAACGTGGCCATGCAGGGGCCGGTAGTGGCCAAGCTGCAGGGCGAAAACTACTACTCGTCGGTGGTGATCAAGGTTCCGGATGCCAAGCCGGACCAGCTTGGCTTCGTAGGCTTCTTCCTCCCCACTGCTTTCGTTACGGACAAGAATGTTTCGTTCAGTGCGGACCCGGAGCTGTTCAACCCCCAGCTGACCCTGAATTCCTACTACGGGGACCTGGGCCTGAACACCGGTGCCCCACAGAATGTCTTTGAACTGGACGTCAAGAACCTGACCCCCCTCAACGCCAGGAACCTGGCCGCGGGCGGCATCACGCTTGCGCCCGGCTCCACCTTCACGCTGCCGGACGGCAAGGGCACCATCAGCTTTGACGGCGTGAAGCGCTACATCGGCGTGGACATCCACCACAACCCGGGCCAGGTCTACGCCCTGGTCTTTGCCCTGCTTGCTGTGGCCGGCCTGATCCTCTCGCTTTACGTCAACCGCCGGCGCGTCTGGGTACGCACCGGCACCGCTGAGGACGGGCGCACCATGGTGGAATACGGGCTCCTGGCCCGCGGCGAGGACCACCGGCTGGCCGGCGAGGCAGCGGCGCTGCGCAAACTGTTCGCCGCTGAGTGGCAGCTGGCCGAAGACCCTGTTGCCGGCAGCCCCAACCCGGATGACACCGCCGGGTCACAGCAAACTCCCAGCCGGCCAAGCGATAATGTCGCAGGCTCCGTCACCACCCCAGCAGGCCCCACCGGGCCCGAAAAGGACCAGTAATGCCATTTGGAATCAACGAAACCATGGGCCAGTACAGCGAACTCTTCATGCTGCTGGCGGCGGGTACCTACACGGTGGCTTTCATCGCCTTCGCCTGGGACCTGGCCAAGAGCAGCAAGGCGCTGCGCGCAGTGGACCTCAAGGCCGCCCAGGCCGGTTCTGCCGCCAAGGTCCCCGTAGCCGCCGGCGTGGCTGCCGGGACAGGGGAGCGGGACGGATCCGGCAGTGTTGAGTCCCGCCTGGATGGGCCCGCCGGCCGGGCCGAGCGCCCGTCGTCGTCCACTGCCAAGGCCGGCGGGGCGGGAACCGGCGGTGTCATGACAGCCGACGGCGACATGAAGTACGCCACGGAGCGCCGGGTTCCCGCCCGGGTCGCCGTGGCCCTGACCACCCTTGCCGTCCTCATCCACGGCGCCGGTGTGGTCACCAGGGCCCTGGGCGCCGGCCGCGTGCCCTGGGGCAACATGTACGAATTCCTCACCACGGGTGCATTCCTGGTGGCGGCCGTGTTCCTGCTCTCGCTGATCCGGCGCGACCTTCGCTTCCTGGGCACCTTCGTGGTGGGCCTGGTGATCATCATGCTGGTGGCTGCCTCGGTGGCGTTCTGGACCCCAGTGGGCCACCTTGTTCCCGCCCTGCAGAGCTACTGGCTGGTCATCCACGTTTCCATCGCCGTGCTTTCCTCCGCCCTGTTCACCCTGACCTTCGCAATGTCCGCACTGCAGTTGGTGCAGTCCCACCGGCAGAAGACGGTCGCTGCCGGCGGCGCTGACAAGCTCGGTTTCATGCGCCTGGTGCCTTCCGCGCTGAGCCTGGAAAACCTGTCCTACCGCATCAACGCCATCGCCTTCATCGGCTGGACGTTCACCCTGATGTTCGGTGCCATCTGGGCGGAGAAGGCCTGGGGCCGGTTCTGGGGCTGGGACACCAAGGAAGTGTGGACCTTTGTTATCTGGGTGGTCTACGCCGGATACCTTCATGCCCGTGCCACCCGCGGCTGGACCGGCACACGCGCCGCCTGGTTGTCGATCGTGGGCTACCTCTGCGTGATCTTCAACTTCACCATCGTGAACCAGTTCTTCAACGGGCTCCACTCCTACTCCGGCCTCTAGGCCAGGGCCTCGCGCGCCCCCGGCCCGGAATGTGACCACAATGCGGCAACTGACCGCTAAATAACCATTCGATGTAGCAAACAGGGGTGTTCCCCGGTCCTTCGGAAATGCTACGTTGGTGAGGTTCCCTGTGATGAAGCTTGCAGGTGAACTGCCAGCCCTCCGAGGTACCCATGAGCTACGCTCTCGCCGTTGACGTCGGAACCAGTTTTACGGCAGCTGCTGTTGTTCGCTTCCGCCCCGGGCAATCCTCTGTGCCCGAGTGCCTGCCCCTGGGCACGCGCGGCGCATCTGTGCCCTCCGTGGTGTACTACCCGGAGGAAGGCCCTGTCCTGGTTGGCGAGGCTGCCGAGCGGCGTGGGCTGGACTCGCCGGAACGCGTGGTGCGGGAATTCAAGCGGCGGATCGGCGACGCCGTACCAATCGCCCTGGGAACTCTTACCGTGCGGCCCGAAGATGTCTTCGCCACCGTGGCCCGGTGGGTGGCAAGCCGGGCAGCCGAACGCGAGGGCGGGCTGCCGTCGGCCATTTTCCTGACCCACCCGGCAGCGTGGGGGGTCCATCGGCTGTCAGCCATCCGCGATGCCCTCGCCGCCCACGGCCTGGACAACATCACGCTCCTTCCCGAACCCGAGGCCGCAGCCCTGCACTACGCCTCCCAGGTGCGCGTGGAGGAAGGCAGCACCATCGCCGTCTACGACCTCGGTGGCGGCACCTTCGACACCGCCGTCCTCAGGAAGTCCGGCAGCAGCAGCTTCGAGCTCGTGGGACGTCCGGAGGGGATCGAAGACCTGGGTGGCGCTGATTTTGACGCCGCGGTATTCCGCTATGTCGCCGCACACACCGGCAGTGCCCTGGATGACCTCGACACCGCTGACCCGGCAGTGCTTGGGGCCCTGACACGGCTCCGGCGCGAATGCGTGGAGGCCAAGGAAGCGCTGTCCGCGGACAGCGAGGCAAGCATTCCCGTGCTCCTGCCCGGCGTCCAGCAGCAGGTCCGCCTGGTCCGTTCCGAGTTTGAGGCGCTGATCGAGGAGCCGGTGCGGGAAACGGTGGAGGCGCTGGAACACTCCCTGTCCCAGCTCCGGCTCGAGCCGGCAGACCTGTCAACGGTGCTGCTGATCGGGGGGTCGTCCAGGATCCCCCTGGTGGCACAGATCGTGTCGGAGGAGCTGGACCGGCCCATTGCCGTGGACGCCGACCCAAAGTCCTCCATCTGCCTGGGGGCGGCCGTCGCGGCCGTCCTCGCCCACACCGCCGCTGCGGTGGCCCAGGCTGGTGCGTCTGAAGCTGAAGCGGATGCCGAAGGCGTACCGGCCGCCGTCGTGCCCTCCGCCCTTGGCGCCCCGGGCAGGGCCAGCTGGTCACGCAAATATCCGACGCCGGCAGGTGCGCATGCAGGGCCAGGCACCGTCCGCGGTGCACGGCGTGGGCAACGGGGGGCGCACGCCCCGAAACCCACCGTTCGGGTGACGGCCGTGGCCGCAGCCGCTGCCCTCCTGACAGTCCTCACCGCTACAGCCGCGCAAAGTCCGGACGGTTTTGGGAGCCTCACTGCCATATTTGTCCCGCAGGCCGGGGCCAGCCCCACAGGCGCCAGCCCCACAGGCGGTTCCACCCCTGCGGATACCGCCCCTGCCCGGGAACCGGCGGCCGCGGCGTCAGCCCCCCAGCCGCTCGCGGGTGTCGAGGCCAGCGTCAGGAAGCCGCTCGGAGCAGAAGTGCGGCCCGGCACGTCCGCGCCACCGGCCAGGCGACTGTCCGACAACGAAAACAGCGGGGCAGCAGACGCGGTCATTCCGGGCGGGCCCGCTGCGCAAGGTGTAGCCCCCGCCGTGAATCCACTCGCCGAACCCGGCGGGCCGGGTGTTGTTCTTGATGCCGCCACGCTGGTTCCCGCGCCCCCCTCCGACACTCCGACGCCGGTTCCTACTGCCACCACATCCCCGGCCACCACGTCGCCCGGGACCACCCCGCCGGGCACTGCCACTGGGCCGGCGACCGGCACCGCTTCTCCGGATCCCGGCACGTCCCCGCCCACCACCGGCACCAGCTCCCCAACGATCACACCCACATCAATGGCGGCGCCAGCCACGTCGGCCGGTCCAACCGTTTCCCCAACCGCCGAACCGACCCCCACACCGGCCGCGGCGCCGCCGCCAACGACTGAGGCGCCACCGACAACAGAGGCACCACCTACGACCCAGGACTCAACTGCTACGTCCACTGGAACCGTCGTTGCAGCGGCCACTACCACCTCTCCGGGAGCCTGACATGGACGGGCACCTTCAGCGGGCCGAGAGGCCGGTAACTCTGCACACCGCGCCGGACCATCAGGGGCATCCGCCCCATGCACCGGAGGTGATGGCCAGCCAATTGGATGGTGCCAACGCCGCCGTTCGCGAGCTGCTGCTGGCGCTCTCGGTGGGCTTTGCCCTGCCGGGGCCGTTACCGGCGGACCTCCAGGAAAAGCTCGGCAACGGCGTCGTGGAGGACCTTGATGCCTTGGTTGACCGGGCGGAGTCCGCCGGACTGCTGAGACCGGACGGCACCGTGGTGGGGACGGCACAGCACGCCCTGCTGACAGCTACCCCAACCGCCAAGTTGCACGCGCTGCAGCGTGAGCTCGTGGGCGTATTCGCAGCTGCAGGGCAACCCCTCGGGGCCCTTGCCCGCGAGCTTGCCAAGGGTGGACTTGCTGATGCCCGGGTGGCTGCGCAACTTGAGCAGGCGGCAGACGCTGCGTTGGAGCATGACCCGAGGCTAGCGTCACAGCTCTACGACGAGGCACTGCTGGCAGGTTCGGACCCGGTGGCGACGGCAGCAAGGCGTGCGCAGGCAGCAGCCGGGGACGGCGAACTTGATGCCGCGGCCCGGATCATTGACACACTGCTAGTCAGCACCGACCCTCCGGACGTGCGGCGCGGTGCCGATGTGGGCGCTTCCGTGTGGGCCCAGCGGGGAATGCTGGCAGGCGCGGCTGACGTCTACACCTGGCTGGGCCCGGGGCGGGCGGGGCCCTCGGCTCCCCTGGCCGCCGTGGCCATGATCGGTGCCGGAGACCGGGCCGGTGCGGAAGCATTCTTTCAACCGGACGCGCCGGCGGCCTCACCCACCCTCCTCGCGGCTGCCCTGGTCCAGACAGGCCAGGGGATCCTTGCCTCCCTGGGAGAACGACCGCAGCGGGGCATCTCCATCCTGATCCATGCATCGGACATGCTGAACTCGGCGGGGACGGCTCTTCCGGTCCCGGAAACACCAGCCGCATTGGCAGCCCTGCTGGCCCTGCACAGCGGGGAGCCGCACTTGGCGGAAACCGTATGCCGGGCTGCGGCGGCAGCGGGGCAGGGAGGCAACGCCGCCCAACCCAGGCTCCTACTGCTCCAAGCCTGGGCGGCCATGATGCAGGACAAGCTCGAGGAGGCGCGGCTTGCGGCAACGGAAGCCGCCAAAGCCAACCATTGGCCGCTGGTCCCACGCGACGAATTCATGTCCGCTGCACTCGAGGTGGGGCTTGCCCGCCGGAACGGCGACGTGCCGGAACTCCTGAAGGCATGGGAACGGGCCCGCGAAGCCATGCTCCACACATCGGTGGACCTTTACAACCTGCTGCCGTGGGGAGAAGTGCTCATTGCTGCTGCCCGCCTGCGGGAGACGCGCCGCGTAGGGCAGTACCTGGAAGAGGCCTGGAAACTGCTGGGCCGCCTGGGTGAACCGGCATTATGGGCTGTTCCCCTGCACTGGGCCGCCGTGCAGGCCGCACTCCTGACGGAAAGCCCCGCTGATCTGGCCCCGCATGCAACGGCGCTGGCCCGGGCGTCTGCCCACAGCCAGCTTGCCGCAGTCCTGGCCACGGCGGGTAAAGCCTGGGTCTCCGTGCTGGCCGGCCGGTTCCGCCCCGGCGACGTGGAGGGTGCGGCCCGGTTGCTGGGTGCCGTTGGGATGCCGTGGGAGGGTGCGCGGCTGGCCGGGCACGCCGCGGCGCGCGCGGACGACCGCCGGGACATGATGCGCCTGCTCTCCTGCGCCAGGGACCTGCACCCGCAGGGCAGCCCGGGCGGCGGAGGGTCCGGGGGCGAGGTGCAGGCAGGAAACGGTGCCGAGAACAGTGGCAAGCCGCACAGGCCGGACGCGTCGGGATTGAGCGAGCGTGAAAAGGAAGTGGCCCGGCTGGTGCTCGAGGGTAAGACGTACCGGGAAATCGGAGAGGCCATCTACATCTCGCCGCGAACTGCAGAGCACCACATCGCCCGGATCCGTCGCCGCCTGGGCGCTGAAAACCGGTCAGACCTGTTGGCCCGCCTGCGCCTGGCCCTCGGTGCGGAAAACTCCCAGCAGATGAATCCACAACAGGAATGAACCCCTAATACCCCTACCCGCGGAGGGGCCACTGCCCCGGAAAGGGACCCGGCGGGAGGGTGGAAGCGCCCGATGCCCTGTCCCCGGCGGAGAACATAGTTTTGAAACAATCCGGATAAGTCTGGCCGATGATCCGAAACTCGATGCAGATGTGAGGACCAAGCATATGCCAACACTCGCAAACGACCTTGTTCAGTTCCTCATGCAACTCTTTGGCAACCGGGAAGCAATCCAGGAATTCCTCGACAACCCGGAGCGTGCCCTGACGGAACACGGCCTCGGCAACGTCTGCTCGGCTGACGTTGACGCCGCAATGCCTGTTGTCCTCGATTACGCTCCCATTACCGTCAACGCCGCGTCCTTTGAACGGGACTACAACACCGGCGGCAGCGGTGCCTGGGGCCAGGCAGGAGCGTCGGCAGGCCTCGTCGGAAGCGCATCAGCCGTCCGGAGCGCAAGCCAGGGGACGGCACATAGCGGCGACCTTGATGACCACGCCAACGCAGTACAGCAGCTGCACCACGTGGTGAACCACTTCTCCTACACCACCAACATCACAATGCTGGACGACCGGGAAGTCATCACCGACCAGTCCGTCAACCAAAACATCTGGGCGCACGGGGATGTGGAGCAGTGGTTCGACAATGATGCCGTGGCTGCCGGCGACCATGCCGGCGAGCGGGGTGCCCACGACACCGGCCACTTGACCGATATCTTTGCGGACAGCTCCGTCCCCGCTGGCGTCGGCATCGGCACCGGGGAGCCGGCAGTCTCCGACTCCTTCAACACGGACCCCGGCCTGGACGTGGTCGACTCCTTCAACCCCGCCCCGGACACGTCCCACTATTCGGACCACCCGGCCAGCGCGGACGTGAACCACGATGTCCGGGACCTGTTCAACGACGATTCTGATGGCTCCACCCACAATCCCGTGCAGGTGGAGGATTCCTTCAACCACGGCAGCCCCACCTTGATGGCGGATGTCCAGGTGGAGGACCATTTCCAGGGCACTCCGGCCACGGGCCTGGCTGAGGACAACCTGGTGGCCGGGGACATCCAGCTCGATTTCACGGAGGACAATCCCATTCATGCCGATGTGGTCCCGGACCACCACGCCGTCATTGATGATGCGGTGGTTGACGACTCCGGCCTGCTGTAACACGCTATTCCCGGGAGGGCAGCGCCCGGCAGGGGCATCAACCTCCTGGCCGGGCTCTTCCGGTATCACCGAAACGGCATTTCCCGCCTGGAACAAAGGACACGCTGTGGCAGATGCAGGACCGGCAAGGGCGCCGGGGCCCATGACGGCCGGACAGCTGGTGCGGCTCGTGGAGCAGGGCCTGCAACTGGTTGGGAGCGGGGACCGGGCGGACCTTCGCCGGAGGCTGGACCAGGCCATGGCCCGGCTGCAGGATCCCAGTATCAGGGTCATTGTGGTGGGGGAGTTCAAGCAGGGGAAGAGCAAGCTCATCAACGCCCTGGTAAACGCCCCCGTGTGCCCGGTGGATGACGATATCGCCACCTCAGTGCCCACCATCGTCCGCTACGGGGAACCAGCCTCGGCCGCCGTCCTGG
The DNA here is from genome assembly GCA_035475035.1 of Arthrobacter sp. Classification (GTDB taxonomy): domain Bacteria; phylum Actinomycetota; class Actinomycetes; order Actinomycetales; family Micrococcaceae; genus Arthrobacter. Next base: position 8,161 of record DATIMT010000220.1, on the reverse strand, counting down.
TCCCAGCACCGGAAAAACCAGCCGGGGAGGCTGCCGGCGCTGGGGCCGGCAGCGTTGAGCGTCGGCCTGTCGACCTGTCAGACCTGCCAGCACTCGTCTCGGAGCAGGGCAACCCGGGAAACAGCAGGAAACTCGCGGCCGCGGAGGTCTGCCTGCCACGCCGGATCCTCACCGGTGGACTCACCATCATCGATTCCCCGGGAGTTGGCGGCATGGGCTCCACACACACCCTGACAACCCTTACCGCCCTTCCCACGGCCGATGCCATGCTGCTGGTCTCCGACGCCTCCCAGGAATACACGGAACCTGAACTGCGGTTCCTGCGCCTGGCGATGAGGATCACGCCCAGCGTTGCAGCCGTCCTCTCCAAGACTGACCTCTACCCGGACTGGCGCCGCGTGGAGGAGCTGGACAGGCGCCACCTGGACCAGGTGGCGCCGGACATTCCGCTGTTCCCCTTGTCCGCGGACCTCCGGCTTGAGGCCTCACGGCTTCAGGACAGCGAACTCAATGTGGAATCCGGCTTTCCCGGGTTGGTGGCCCATCTGCGCAACGACGTGGTGGGCAAGGCCGAGCGCATCCAGCGCCGCTCGGTCAGCCAGGACCTGCTGTCGGTAACCGAGAACCTGCGGCTGTCCCTGCAATCGGAGCTTGAGGCCTTGGAGAACCCGGGCGGCACTCCGCAGATGCTCTTGGCACTGGAACAGGCCAAAACAGAAGCGGACGAGCTGCGGAAACGGTCCGCGCGCTGGCAGTTGACCCTCAGCGACGGCATCAGTGACCTGATTGCAGACATGGAATACGACCTCCGTGACCGCCTCCGCCGGATCCAGCGGGAAGCTGAAACAGCCATCGACCAGGGCGATCCCGGTCCTGTCTGGGAGCAGTTCTCGGAGTGGCTCGAAGAGTGCGTGGCCGCAGCGGTTTCCGACACGTTTGTCTGGACCAGTGAGCGGTCGCAATGGTTGGCATCGCAGGTGGCCGAACACTTTGCCGCCGACGACGTATCGCTGCCCGTCCTGAACGTCTCCGACTCGGGAGACGCCCTGGACCCGGTGGACCAGATGCCGGAGCTGGACCCGGGCCGCGTGAACCCGATCCAAAAAGTCCTTATTGGCATGCGCGGATCCTACGGCGGTGTTTTGATGTTTGGCCTCCTCACCGGCATTTTTGGGATGGCCCTGATCAATCCGCTCTCGGTGGGCGCCGGGCTGCTCCTGGGCCGCAAGGCCTACCGCGAGGACAAGGAAACCCGGCTGAAGCGGCGCCAGGGCGAGGCAAAAGCACTGATCAGGCGCCAGTTGGATGATGTGACGTTCCAGGTGGGGAAACAGTTGAAGGACAGGCTCCGCCTGGTTCAGCGGACCATCCGCGACCACTTCACCGAGATCGCGGATGAGTACCACAGGTCGCTGTCGGATTCGGTGGCCGTGGCCCAGAAGGCTGCCAGCTCGTATGCCCAGGAGAAGGAAGGGCGCATCCGGAACATCAAGGCTGAGCTCACCAAGGTGGAGGCGCTGCGCCGGGCCGCGGAAGCCGTGTCCGCGGAGGCAACCGCAGCCGGGACCCGCACCGGGGCGGGGGTGGGATGACGGCGTCCACCACGGCCGGGGCTGCTGCGCTGATCCGGGAAGCGCTGACGGTTTACGGCGACGACCCTGACGCCGTGCAAACGCTGCAGGGTTATGGGCGCCGGCTGGCCGAGCCGCTGAGGATTGCCATTGCCGGCATGGTGAAGGCAGGAAAGTCGACGCTCCTCAATGCCATCATTGGTGAGGAGATCGCCCCCACTGACACCGGCGAATGCACCCGGATCATCACCTGGTACCGGCACGGACACACTCCCCGCATTACGCTCCACCCCACCAGCGGGGAGCCGCGGAGCCTTCCCTTGAAGCGCGTGGATGGGCGCCTGGTCTTCGTCCTTGACGGCGTCCGGGCAGAAGAAGTGGAACGGCTCGACGTGGAATGGCCTTCGCCGGCCCTCGAGGCCATGACGCTGATCGACACCCCCGGCATCGCGTCCCTCTCCCAGGACCTGTCGGCACGGTCCGTACGGTTCCTGGCCCCGGAGGACTCGCCGTCGGAAGCTGATGCGGTCATTTACCTGATGCGCCACCTGCACGCGTCCGATGTCCGGTTCCTCGAATCCTTCCGGGACACCGGGGCCGGCCGCTCGGGTACGGTCAACGCCCTCGCAGTGCTGTCCCGGGCCGACGAGGTGGGAGGCGGACGGATCGACTCCCTGCTGTCCGCGGGCAGCATCGCGGAAAGGTACAGCCGCGATCCCAACCTCCGAAAGCTGGCACTGGGCATCGTCCCCGTGGCCGGACTCCTGGCCCAAAGCGCCCGCACCCTGCGCCAGCCGGATTTCGAAGCCCTCAAACTTTTGGCCACCCTGGACCGGGCCGCGCGTGAACGGATGATGCTTTCGGCAGACAGGTTCCGGCGGTCGAAGGACCCGGAGGCACTGACGGAAGAGGCCCGGGCGTCACTGCTGGAACGCTACGGGCTTTTCGGTATCCGGCTGGCCGTGGTCCTCCTCCGCAACGGATATTCGGAGCCCACACCCCTGGCCCATGAACTGGCCCGGCGCAGCGGCCTGGACCCGCTGCTGGAAGTGCTGGACCGGCAGTTCCAGGCGAGGGCCGGGGCCTTGAAGGCCAGGACCGCGCTGGCGGGGGTGGGGCGCCTCCTGGACAGCCGCCCCCGCCGCGGAACGGAACGGTTGGCGGGGTCCCTGGAGCGGCTGCAGGCCAACGCGCACGAGTTCCGCGAGCTGCGGCTGCTGGCCGCCCTGCGGACCACCGGGGTGGACCTGGCTCCTGAACTCGCCGCGGAGGCTGAACGGATCATTGGTGGGCGTGGTGCGGCTGGATGGCTGCGACTGGACGTGGCGCCCGGCTCCGGCCCGGATGTGGTGGCTGCTGAAGCACGGCGGTGCCTGGTCCGGTGGCGCACGGTTGCTGAAAGCCCGCTGACTGACAGAACGGCCGTTGAAGCGTGCCGGGTGGTGATCCGCAGCTGCGAGGGTGTCCTGGCGGATTGCGCAGGCAGGGACCGCCAGGCGCGGTCAGCCTAGGCAGCACTGGGCTTAACCTTGGCTGTGCTCCCGCTTCAGCCAAGCTCCGGCGGACGGCAGAAAGAGAAGCGTCAGCCCGGCGATTGCCAGCAGCAGGCCGGCACCCCACAACATCACCACGTAGCTGCCGGCGGCGCCGCTGGGAACCAGGAAAGTGGACGCCAGGAGCAGGACGGGGAGGTGCGTGGCCTGCAGTGGAATCAGGACCCAGCGGGCCCAGTTACGGCGTCCCAGCGCCGCGGCCAGAACGGCCGCCTCCAGCAGGGCAACCAGCAGGAGCGCGCCAATGCTTCCCCAGAACACGATGTCCGCCGTTGTAGCTACCGGCTCAGCGTCGCCGCCCCCTGCCATGCCTCCCACCAAGTCCCGGAGCCGGTGCAGGTTGGAGTCGCGGGCCACGAAGGATCCCAGCAGGACGGCGAGCCCCGCAAGGAGGCTGAGCGCCCACAGCGTGCGGGACGCGCTGACTGCCCGCGGCATCGGGGGAATGACCGGGATGGGCGGCGGCGCGGAATAGGACAGTCCGGGCCTCGGTGGGGGAGCAGGCAACCGCCGCTCATCTCCGCCGGGCTGGAATACCATGGGCGCTATTTCAGTCCGTCGGTATCGTGTTCGTCGGTGCCGCGCTGGCCTTTCCCGCCGTCCTCCTTGGACTTGGCCTCCAGCTCGTCCCGGAGTTTCTTCAGACGCTCAGCCTCGGCCTGCTTCCGGCGGCGGGCCTCGAGGTTGCGGAGGAAGTCCGGATCGTCATCCGGTGCCGTGGGATGCGGGTAGCTGGGCCGCGGCTGGACCGTACCCCTGGGCCTGCCAATCAGCAGCCACAGGACGGCGCCGAGGACGGGCAGGACGATCTGCACGATGATCCACGCCGGTTTCGAAATACCCCGGGTCAGGCGGCCCTCAGTGCGAATCACGTCCACCAGGCCATACACAAAGATGACGAGGACTGCGACGGCCAAAGCCACACGGAAGAGCATGCCCTTAAGTCTATCGTCAGGACGCGCAGGGGCCGCGGGCGGAGGCGGCTAAACTTGAATAGTGGCCTTTTTGAAATATTCCCTGATCCGCCTGGCAATCTTCGTGCCCCTGTTTGCCGTGTTCGCGCTTCTGCAGGTGGGGGTGCTGATGGCCGTGATCTGCGCCGCGCTCATTGCCTTTGCCATCAGCTACCTGTTTTTCCAGAAGCAGCGCGACGCCGCCGCAGCAGCCCTGCAGCACCGCTTCTCCGGGAAGGCCAAGCCGCTGCGCTCCGCCGGTGAGATCCAGGACGCCAACGCCGAGGACGCCCTTCTTGACGCCAATCCGGACATCACCATCAACAACGCCAAAGGCGGCAACACAAAGGGCTAGAACCCGTGGCTGAGGATCAGCCCCAGTGAGAACAACACGCTGTAGCCAAGGTTGATCAGGCCGGTCTGCTTCAGGACCGGGATCAGGCTCTTGCGCTTGCGGCCGTTGATCATCAGCCAGGCCGGCATCAGGCAGGCCGGAATGAGCAGCAGCACGATCAGGATCCATGGCCGGCCCGGTGCCAGGATCACCACCAGCAGGATGGCGACGGCGAGCATCAGGACGTAGCTTTCGCGCGCATGCTTGTCCCCGAGCCGCACGGCCAGGGTCTTCTTCCCGGCTTGCATATCGGTGGGAATGTCCCGGACGTTGTTGGCCATGAGCAACGCAGTGGCGATCAGCCCTGTGCCGATGGCGCCGATGACTGCTGACAGGTTGATGTGCCCGGCCTGGGTGTAGGTGGTGCCCAGGGTTGCCACGAGGCCGAAGAAAACAAAGACGAAGAGATCGCCGAGGCCCATGTAGCCGTAGGGGTTCTTGCCTCCGGTGTAGCCCCAGGCTGCCATGACACAGCCCAGGCCCACCAAAATCAGCCACCACGCCTGGGTCAGGAACACCAGGACCAGGCCGAACACCATGGCCAGGGCGAACGTACCGAACGCCGCCCACTTGACGTGTTCGGGCTTGGCAACCCCCGAGCCCACCAGCCGCAGCGGACCCACGCGGTCATCGTCCGTGCCACGGATGCCGTCCGAATAGTCGTTGGCAAAGTTCACGCCCACCTGGAGCAGCAGCGCCACCAGCGCAGCGAGGATGGCGTTGGGCAGCAGGAACGAGTCCATTTCGTAGGCGGCGGCTGTGCCGATCAGCACCGGCGCGATCGCTGCCGGCAGCGTCCGGAGTCGGGCGCCTTGAATCCATTGGGCGGCTGTTGCCACGGTTAGTACCTCGTGTTGTTTCGGTAAGACGGCAGGATAAAGCGTGTGCACCCGCCGCGGTGGTGCAGGTCCACTCTACTTTCCCCCATGCAGGGCGCTGAGTTCGGCGGCCATGGCGAGCCGGTCGGGTTTGCCGTTGGGCAGCATGCGCAGTGCGGGTGCGGTGAGGATGGTCTTGGGTGCCAGGACCCCCAGTTGCTGCTGCCACTGCTGTTGGAGTACGACGGCGGCGTCCCCGGCTTCCTGCCCGGGCTTTTCCTGGGTGGCCGCGCGTTTCCGGGCCCCATCTTCGCCGGCGAGGGCCACGTAGGCTGCCACGGCCTGGCCCCATTCCGCGGACGGGACGCCTGCCACGAAAGCCGCGGCAACGGCGTCGGACTTTTCCAGCTGCTCCTGGACGTGCCCCGCGGAGACCTTCACGCCGCCGGTGATGATGACGTCGTCGGCCCTGCCCAGCACCGTGAGCCGGCCGTCGTCGTCGATGGACCCGAGGTCGCTGGTGCGGTACCAGCGCACGCCGTCTTCTTCGAAGAATGTTCCGGTCTCCTCGTCCGGCGCCTCGATGTAGCCGGCGGCCACCGTGTCCCCGCCCAGCAGGATCCGGCCGTCGGCGGCCACCCGGACCGAGACACCTTCCAGGGGGTAGCCGTCGTACACGCAGCCGCCGGAGGTTTCCGCGGAGCCGTACGTGGTGATGACCCTGACACCGGCATCCCGGGCGGCTGCCAGCAGTGCCGGCGGTGCAGGCGCGCCCCCGAGCAGGATGGCGTTGAACCGGCGGAGCACGGCGAGCGTGTCCGGCGAGGGATCGTCCAGGAGCCGCTGCAGCTGGGTGGGGACCAGGGAGGTGAAGCGGATTTTGTCCGTCAGTTCCAGCGCGGCGGCGGTGAACGCTTCCGGAGTGAAGCCGCCGGACATATCCATGACCCAGGGCCGGGTGCCGGCGAACAGGGAGCGCACCAGCACTTGGATGCCGGCAACGAACTGGACGGGCAGCGCCAGCAGCCACTGCCCCTCGCCCTTGAGCCGGAGCGCGGTGGCCATGGAGGAAGCGGCCAGGGATTCCACGGTCAGCACCGTCGCCTTGGGCGTTCCGGTGGAACCGGAGGTGCGGACCACGGCCACGGCATCATCGCAGCCCGGGGTTTCCACGTGGCCAACCACCAGGCCGCCGTCCGGCCCAACGGACAGTTCGACGGCGGGACCCTCACCGTGGAGGGCGGCCGCGAGGGCTTTGAGGGCCGGTTCGATATTCAGGGGCCCGGTTGGGACGGGCGCCGATGCTGCTTCGCTGTTCATAGCCGTCCTGCCTTAGAAGTAGTGCGGGAAGCGTGACCAGTCGGGGTCCCGTTTTTGCAGGAAGGCTTCCTTGCCCTCCACGGCCTCGTCCGTCATATATGCCAGGCGGGTAGCTTCGCCGGCAAACACCTGCTGGCCGGCAAGCCCGTCGTCCGCCAGGTTGAAGGCGAACTTGAGCATGCGGATGGCCTGCGGGGACTGCCGGGCGATGTCTGCGGCGTACTCCAGGGCCACTTCCTCGAGCCGCTCATGGTCCACGGCCTCATTGACCGCGCCCATGCGGACCATGTCCTCTGCGGAATATTCACGGGCCAGGAAGAAAATCTCGCGGGCGGTCTTTTGCCCCACCTGCCGGGCCAGCAGCGCGGAGCCGTACCCGGCGTCGAAACTTCCCACGGTGGCGTCGGTCTGCTTGAACCTGCCGTGCTCGCGCGACGCGATGGTGAGGTCAGCCACCACATGCAGCGAGTGCCCGCCGCCCGCCGCCCAGCCGTTGACGACGGCGATCACCACTTTGGGCATGGTGCGCATGAGCCGCTGGACTTCCAGGATGTGGAGCCGGCCGGCCCTGGCGGGGTCGATGGTTTCCTGCGTCTCGCCATCGGCTGTGTTTTCTACTACGTACCGGTAGCCGTCCCGGCCCCGGATCCGCTGGTCACCGCCGGAGCAGAACGAGTGGCCGCCGTCCTTGGGGGAGGGCCCGTTTCCGGTAAGCAGGACGGTGGCGACGTCCGGCGTCATCCGGGCGTGGTCCATGGCCCGGTACAGCTCATCCACCGTGCCCGGCCGGAACGCGTTGCGGACCTCCGGCCGGTTGAACGCAATCCGGACCGTGGGCAGGTCACGCACCCAGCCGCCGTCGGAATCCCGCTCCACTTGCCGGTGGTAGGTCATGTCCTGGAAGTCCTCGAAACCGGAGACCACCCGCCAGCGGGTGGGATCGAAGACATCGGACACCGGGGAGGGGATCTGGTTGCTCACCGTCCAAGTCTAGTAATCGGCGTCAGCTGATGCAGAACTCGTTGCCCTCAGGGTCGGCCATGGTGTGCCATGAATGCGGCCCCTGCCGCGCCGTCCAGAGGAAGGAGGCCCCGCGGGCCTCGAGCTCGCGCCGCACCTCGTCCTTGTCCCGGCCGTCCAGCCTGACGTCCCAGTGCACGCGGTTCTTCACCGTCTTACCCTCGGGTGCTGTCTGGAACAGGATGCGCCTCTCGGGGTCCTTCGAGTCGATGTCCTGGGGCGGACGGATCGCAGCCCCGTCCTTCCAGACCAGGTGCCCGCGGTGGGTCCTGGTTTGGTCCTCGGTGGCGTAGCCCTGTTCGATCATGGACCGGATGAAGTCCGCGTCCTGCGGCTCCACCACCCACTGCAGGGTCTCCGCCCACCAATCGGCAAGCTCGTGGGGGCTGGCGGAATCGACAACGATCTGGATATTCAGTCCCATCCGTCCACGGTACGGCCGGGGCGGGAGATGCGGAAGGTTCCGTTCCAGCAACGCCTATGCCTGCACGTTCTGCATGTGTTGGAAGAGCTCAGGGGGGATGGCGTACAC
>DATIMT010000219.1:0-4224 GCA_035475035.1 Arthrobacter sp. | reverse complement strand
CAGGATGTACAGCCCGCCGTCGGTGCCGTCCTTGCCCCACTCAATGTCCATCGGGCGGCCGTAATGCTTCTCAATGGCGACGGCGTGGCGCGCAAGCTGCTCCACGTCGTCGTCCGTCAGGCTGAAGCGCGAGCGCAGCGAAGCCTCCACGGGCACGAAATCAATGGTGCGGCCGATCTCGCTGTTGTTGGTGTACGTCATCTGCAGGGCCTTCTCGCCCAGGCCCCGCTTGAGGATTGCGGGGCGGCCTGCCGCAAGCGCGGGCTTGTACACGTAGAACTCATCCGGATTGACGGCGCCCTGCACCACTGCTTCGCCCAGCCCATAGGAGGAGGTGACGAAGACTGCGTCCTGGAAGCCGGACTCGGTGTCCATGGTGAACATGACGCCGGATGCGCCGACGTCGGAGCGCACCATCCGCTGGATGCCCGCCGAGAGCGCCACCTCGGCGTGTTCGAACTTGTGGTGCACGCGGTAGGCGATGGCACGGTCGTTATAGAGCGAGGCGAAGACGTCCTTGATGGCCTGCAGGATGTTTTCGATCCCGCGGACGTTCAGGAAGGTTTCCTGCTGCCCGGCGAAGGAGGCATCCGGAAGGTCCTCCGCGGTGGCACTGGAGCGGACCGCCCAGGACAGGTCCGCGGAGCCGGCGTGCTTGTCCACCAACTGCTGGTACGCCTCGCGGACCTGCGCTTCGAAGTCGGGCAGGAAGGGCGTGTCCCGGACCAGGGAACGGATTTCCTGGCCGGCGGAGGCCAGGGCCGTCACGTCATCGGTGTCCAGCCCGACCAGCCGGTCGGCGATCTTCCGGTCCAGGCCGGAGTCGGACAGGAACCGGCGGTAGGCGTCTGCCGTGGTGGCGAAGCCGTCGGGGACCTGGACGCCGGCCGAGGTCAGGTTCTGCACCATCTCGCCCAGGGAGGCGTTCTTGCCGCCCACCTTGTCCAGGTCATTGAGTCCAAGTTCAGAGAACCAGAGAACGTCTGTCGTCATGATTGCTGCTCCTTTGCAGTCGGGTGGCGTAGGCGTTAGCGACCGGTCACGGTAGTGCCGGCCGGAAGGAAAACCCTGCTAAGAGTTTCAGGTCTTCAGCGGACTTTCCACATGGTGTGCGCTACGCCACGTTTATGAATTCGAGGGCTAATGCTTGAGGTTCATCCGCTGCAGGATGGTGGCCGCCATTTCCTCCACGGAGACGGTGGCTGAGTTCAGGTACGGAATCCGGTGGGAGACGTACAACTGCTCCGCACTGCGCAGCTCAAAGCCACACTGCCGCAGGGACGCATAGGGCGAACTCGGGCGCCGTTCCGTCCGGATCTGGCTCAGGCGCAGTGGGTTGGAGGACAGGCCGAAACACTTGGACACGAATGGCTGCAGCGGCTTGGGCAGCCCGTCCCGCTGGAAGTCCTCATCCACCAGGGGAAAGTTTGCTGCGAAGATCCCGTGCTGCAGCGCCAGGTACATGGTGGTGGGCGTCTTGCCGCACCGGGACGGGGCCACCAGGATCACCTGGGCCTTTTCAAGGGCACGCAGGCTCTGGCCGTCATCGTGCTCCATGGCGTATTCGACGGCGGCCATCCGGGACTGGTACCGGGCGGCGTTTCCCAGCCCATGCGCCCTGCCGGGTTCGCCGCTGGCCGGCGTACCCAGCGCCTGTTCCAGCACACCCACATGGCTGCCTATCAGATCCACGATGACAGCGTTGCAGCCGGCCAGGATCTGCCGTATCTCGTTGTTTACTGCCGTGGAAAAGACCAGGGGCTGGGGGCCGGCGGCGGCCAGGCCGTCAATGGTCCGGACAACGGACCGCGCCTGTTCGGCGGTGGTGATGAAGGGGATGGTGACGCGGTCAAAATTGTCCACCGGGAACTGGGTCAGCAACGTGTTGCCCAGAGTTTCCGCGGTGATGCCGGTACTGTCCGACAGAAAGTAGACAGGCCGTAGAGCAGCAGTGGTCATGGAATGACCTTAGCGGTTGGCCACGGCTGCTCTGACAGGTCAGGCCGCTTTGATGGGTGCCTTTCCGTTGGAGGATGCCGCCTGGTTCTCGCGCGCCAGGAATGCGGAGAGTTCGCCGATGGTGCTCATGAGCGGGGCGGGGAAGACGACGGTCGTGTTCTTGTCGACGCCGATCTCAACCAGGGACTGCAGGTTGCGGAGCTGCAGCGCCAGCGGGTGGGCCATCATGGTGTCGGAAGCGTCGCCGAGGGCTGCTGCCGCGATGGCTTCGCCTTCGGCGGCAATGATCTTCGCCCTCTTCTCGCGTTCGGCTTCAGCCTGGCGGGCCATGGCACGCTTCATGCTTTCGGGCAGCTGGATGTCCTTCAGTTCCACCAAGGTGACTTCCACGCCCCATTCGACGGTAAGCACGTCGAGGATTTCACGGATATCGACGTTGATCCGTTCGGTCTCCGACAGGGTCTGGTCCAGCGTGTGCCGGCCGACTACCTTCCGCAAAGTGGTCTGGGCGATCTGGTCAATGGCCGCTGCCACGTTCTCGATGGCGATGACGGACTTCACGGCGTCCACCACGCGGTAATAGGCCACCGCCGAGACGTCCACGCTCACATTGTCCTGGGTGATGATGCCCTGGGACTGGATGGGCATGGTCACGATCCGCAGGCTGACCAAGGGCAGCCGGTCGACGATCGGGATAATCAGCCGAAGGCCCGGATCCCGGACGCCGATGACCCTGCCAAGCCGGAACAACACGCCCTTCTCGTATTGGCGCACGATCCGGATTGACATCTTCGCAACGATGAGCAGAAGGACGACGAGAACGACAACGATGATAGTGGTGGGGTCCATCAGGATCCCCTCCTGGTCTCTCGAGGGGGACGTGCCGATGCCGGACCGGCATCGTGACAGTCTCCTTGTCCTATTGTCCCACCAAACGGTGCGAGAGAACCCTGGGCTGGTGATCGCTCCCGCGGGCGCGGCCGCGAACCGGAGGGCTAGACTGGCCGGGTAAGGACGGATTGGGGGATCCACGGCGGCGCTGCTGCTGCTCCGCTGGTCGGTCGCCGCCAGCGGACCCAAGGATGACGTTGACCTTCTTCCAGGACTTTCCAGTCCCTCCCCTGCCACCGCGGCCACGGTCTCAAAGGTACGTTCCGCCGCCGTGGGCGGCGGCCCCCGCCTACGAGTTGCCGGCCGTTGTCCATGTGGGCAAGTTTGTGAGCCGGACTCCCGCGATGGTGGTGGCGGTCAAGAGCGCCGACGTTTACTCCACCGGCTGCGTATTCAGCTTGTCCTGGCTTTTCCGCCGGGACAAGCAATCGGACGAGGACTGGGACGACCTGCAGCACGTGTTCTTCCAGCCGCGGGTGGGCATCCGCCGCGGGAGCGCCCAACAGACCGGGCTCATGTTCGGCATGGAATTCCCCGATGGGTCAAAAGCCAGCACAGGAGCCATGGGTCCCCACGTCTTCATGGAACGTGGCCAGGAACCCCAATCTCCAACACTTGTCCTGAACAATGGCGGCGGCAGCGGCGGCGACGACGAGTACTCGGGCACCGGCACGCTCTGGCTCTGGCCGCTTCCGCCTGCGGGCGACCTTCGGCTGGTTGCCCAGTGGACGGACTTCGGGCTCGAGGAAACGTCCATCATGCTCGACGGCGGGCGGTTGCGGGACGCCGCTGCCAGCGTTCAGCGGTTCTGGCCGGAGGAGGACACCAACCATGGGTGATTTCAACGGCCTGGTCCTGTTCGTCCTCTTCGGGGCGGTCTTCTTCTACATCCTCTACGGCGTAATCCGCGCCGCCGTCCGCGACGGGATCGGCCAGGCAGACGAGCGGCGCAGGCGGCGCGCAACAGAAGAGTCCGACGCCGCTGGCCGGTAGGCGGTGACCGTTCAGCTTGCGGACGGGTTTTCTTACTGCGTCTAGGATTCCTGCGCCACGGCCGACACGATGCTTCCGTAGCCCTGCAGGAACATGCGCCGGCCCTGGCCTTCATCCGTCCACACCCAGATGACCGAGTAGTCGGACGTCACTGCATCCACCACGCCGGTGCCGGCCAGCGTTCCCTCCGCGAAGCGGACCCTGTCCCCCACGCCGATCCGTGGATGCCTGGTCCGCTTCTTCCTGGGCTTGAGCGTCGCGGTTTGCCCTGCTGCTGCAGGGCCTGACGGGCAGGTGGTGATGTGCTGGGGCATCGGCTTTCCTTAGGGCTCGCGGGCGGACGGTCAGCTCATTACAACCCTGCCCGCTGCTCCCAGGTCA
>DATIMT010000218.1:0-3689 GCA_035475035.1 Arthrobacter sp. | reverse complement strand
TACGGCTGGGACACCATCGGCTCCCTGGGCAAGTTCACCTTCACCGTCTACGCAGGCCTGGTCCTGGTGCTGTTCGTGGTCTACCCCATCCTGGTCCGCAGCCATGGCCTGTCCATCAGGCAGTACTTCTCCGGTGTGTGGCCGGCCGTCCAGCTGGCTTTTGTGTCCCGCTCCTCCGTGGGCACCCTGCCGCTGACGCAGCGCGTGACCGAGCGCAGCCTGGGTGTCCCCCGCGCCTACGCGTCGTTCGCTGTGCCGCTGGGCGCCACCACCAAGATGGACGGTTGCGCCGCAATCTACCCCGCAGTGTCGGCAATCTTCGTGGCCCAGTTCTTCGGCATCCACCTGGACTTCAGCCAGTACCTGCTGATCGCCCTGGTCTCCGTCCTCGGTTCCGCCGCAACGGCCGGCACCACCGGCGCCGTGGTGATGCTCACCCTGACGCTCTCCACGCTGGGACTGCCGCTGGCCGGCGTCGGACTCCTGCTGGCCATCGACCCGATCCTGGACATGGGCCGCACCGCCGTGAACGTTGCCGGCCAGGCCCTGGTTCCCACCATCGTGGCCAAGCGCCAAGGCATCCTTGACGAGTCGCTGTACAACGCACCGCGCAACGGCACCCCCTTCGTTGAGGAGGAAACAGGCAGCGACGTGGCCGCATCGGATGCCACCGACGGCACCAGCGCCGACACCACATCCCGCGAGCTGCAGGACGCAAAGGCGTAGCAGCCGGGTCCAACAGGCAAAGGAAGTCTCCAGGAACCATCCTGGAGACTTCCTTTATTTTTTGCCGGAGGTCCTTCTGTCCTGGCGCCTGGTCAGCGCCCGCCGCCTCCGATCACGCCGTTCTGGACGGCCTTGGTCACGGCGTCGGCCTCCGCCTGGGTCAACTTTCCATCCGCTACCGCCTTGTCCAGGCGGGTCTTGAGCTCGGCCGCGTGCGCAGACTGTTCGTCGCTGCGGATCTCCTGGAGCGCCGAGGTCACCTTCGCTTCGTCAATACCCAGCGATTCGGCCAGGGACTTGGCCAGCGCAGCCTCGCGGGCGGCGGGGTCGGGCTTCTGCCCGTCAGCGGGCGGGGTGGTGGGCTTGTTGGCTTCGCGGAAGGCCTTCAGCGCATCGGTCACCTTGGCTTCGTCGACGCCGAGCTTGGCCGCCAGCGCGGAGGCCTGCTCCAGACCATGGCCGCCACGGCCACCGTGCCGGCCCATGCCGTCAGGAGCGGTGCCGGTGTTTCCGTCAGCCGAGGTACTGGAACTCGCACTGGGCGTGGGCGTGGGCGTCGTGGTGGTCGCAGAGGCCATGCCGGCGAAACCGACGCCGGCAGCAAGCGCCAGCGCTGCCCCCGACATACCCAGGGTCATCTTCTTCGTGCGTCTCATGTCTTGTCTCCTGATCAAGCCGTCGCCTGACGGCTGCTGGTGGTATGCCTCTTCGCGAGACATTCCAAGCATCGACGCCCAGCTTCAGGAGAGGCTGTCGGAAACCTTTCGTTCTCCTGTGAATCAAAGTTGCATGGAGTGCAAAGTTGCACATAGTGTAATCACGTGCCAACAACTTCCTTGCCGTCCCCCGGCGCTGGGCCGGCGGCCCCTTCACGGCGCGAACTGAACAAGGCCGCCACCCGCCAGGCCATCACCGACGCCGCGCTGGGACTCCTGCGCTCCAAAGGGCCGGGGAACTTCACCGTTGAGGACATCGCGGACGCCGCAGGAATCTCCCGCCGCACCTTCTTCAACTACTTCAGCAGCACCGACGCCGCCCTGGCCTCCATCGTCCACGGCTTCCTGGACAACGCCATCAGGCAGCTGCGCCTCCGTCCGGCGGACGAGCCGATCCTGGAGTCGGCCCAGGCCGCCTTGACAGCCCTTGCCGACCCCAAAGCCGTGGCCCCGCTGGCGGAACTGTTCACGCTGACCCAGCAGAGCCCGCTGATGTCCCATACCGAACTCGAGGCGTGGGACCACTGCCGGGCCCAGGTCTTCACCGTCGCCCGCGAACGCCTCGCCGGAACCCCGGGCGGGCAGGATGAGCTCTACGTCCACACGCTGGCCGGCTCCATTATCTCCGGCGGAAAAGCTGCCATGGAGGTCTGGTTCAGCCGCCGCGGCCCGGACCTGACACCCGCTTCCCTGGCGGAGCTCCGCCAGCTGCTCATCGACGCCATGGCCCTGCTGGGCGCCGGTTTCAACAACCCTCCATCCGCCACCCGTTCCTCCTGATCAGATCGGTTTCCCCGCATGGCACTCCTCCTCTACCGCCTCGGCAAGTTTTCCTACCGCCGGCGCTGGCTTGTCATCTCTTTGTGGCTCGCCGTGCTGGTCGCCGTGGGCGGCTCGGCCGCAGCATTCCACGGCACCCTGTCCAACAACTTCCAGATTCCCGGAACTGAAACCCAGCGGATCGCCGACAAGCTCAAGCAGGAGCTGCCCTCGGCCTCCGGCGGCAGCGCCACGATCGTTTTCGAGGCCCCCGACGGCGGCTTCACGGCCGGGAGCCGGGCGGCGGTAACGGATGCGCTGAAGAAACTCCAGACCCTCCCCGAGGTCCGCGGCACCGTTGACCCGTTCGCCACCCAGGCCCAGGTGGACCAGGCCGGCAAGGCCATCACCGACGGCGAACAGCAGTTGGCAGCAGGCCAGGCCCAGCTGGACGCCTCCCGCGCACAGCTCGATGCGGGCAAGGCACAGCTGGCGGCGGCCGAGCAGCAGCTCACCGCCGCAGGGGCTCCGGCGGCACTGATTGAAGCCCAGCTGGGCCAGCAGAAAGCCGCCCTGGCGCAGGGCCAGGCCAAGCTCGATGCCGGCAGCCAGGAACTGGCGGCCAACAAGGCCAAGCTGGAACTGGGCAAGCGCCAGGCCCAGGCGGCAGCGGCCATCCGCTTCGTGTCCGAAGACAACAAGGCCGCCGTGGCACAGGTGCAGTTCAATACCTCCATCAACGGGCTGACCCCGGCCGTCCGCAAGCACGTGCAGGAGATCGCCCATGAAACCTCCTCGGCCGGCGTCACCGCGCTGGCCAGCAAGGAAATCACCGAGGACATCTCGGCCCTGTTCGGCACCGCGGAAATCGTCGGCATCGCCGTTGCAGCGCTGGTCCTCATCCTGATGCTGGGCACGCTGATCGCCGCCGGGCTTCCGCTGCTGATGGCCATCATCGGCGTCGGCGTGGGCGTGGGCATCACGTTCGCCCTCTCCGGCCTGTTCGACATGAGCTCCATCTCCCCCATGCTGGCCCTCATGCTGGGCCTCGCCGTGGGCATCGACTACTCCCTGTTCATCGTCAACCGGCACCGGACCCAGCTCCTCGCCGGCATGGACCCTGAAGAGTCCGTGGCCCGGGCGAACGGCACCTCCGGCAACGCCGTGGTGTTCGCCGGCCTGACCGTCGTCATAGCCCTGGCCGCCCTGGTGGTCCCCGGACTGCCGTTCCTCACCGTCATGGGCCTCGCCGCAGCAGGAACGGTGGCCGTGGCGGTCCTCGTGGCCATCACCCTGACTCCCGCCATGCTGTCGCTGATCGGGCGGCGCATTGTCTCCAAGCGGGCGTGGGCCAAGTCGGAGGCGCACAACGCCGAGCCCGGCCACGAGGCGACAGACGAGGCAACCGACCGCGAGCGCAGCACGCGCGGATGGGGCGGCCTGGTCACCCGGCACCCGTGGGTGGCACTGGTTGCCGGTGTCCTCCTG
>DATIMT010000217.1:0-12203 GCA_035475035.1 Arthrobacter sp. | reverse complement strand
TGTGCCACAGAGCCGCGTGACACTGGACACAAGCGCTCCACAAACGCAGCGACAAGGTGGAGCATGGATGGGTGGTTCGCTAAGGTGAACCACGGTAGTCACAAATGCAAGAGAGTTGCCCTGCTGACATAATCACGGCAGGGCAAGTTCCAAGACCAGATGATGCGCGCAGAACGCGTCATCGTTCACGCGAGGGAGCGTTTTAGTGGCCGATCAGGCAACTGCGCAAGAATTCGACATCCTGGTACTCGGTGGCGGCAGCGGCGGATACGCTGCGGCGCTGCGTGCGGTACAGCTCGGCCTCACCGTCGGCCTCGTGGAGAAGGGCAAGCTGGGCGGCACCTGCCTCCACAACGGCTGCATCCCCACCAAGGCCCTGCTGCACTCCGCAGAGCTGGCCGACCACGCCCGTGACTCCGCCAAGTACGGCGTGAACGTCACCCTGGACAGCATCGACATCAACGCCGTCAACGCGTACAAGGACGGCATCATCGCCGGCAAGTACAAGGGCCTGCAGGGACTCATCAAGTCCAAGGGCATCACCGTCATCGAGGGTGAAGGCAAGCTGCAGGGCACCGACACCGTCGTCGTGAACGGCACCGCCTACAAGGGCAAGAACATCGTCCTCGCCACGGGCTCCTACTCGCGCACCCTTCCCGGTTTGGAAATCGGTGGCAAGGTCATCACCTCGGACCAGGCCCTGACCATGGACTTCATCCCCAAGAGCGCCATCATCCTGGGCGGCGGCGTCATCGGCGTCGAATTCGCCTCGGTCTGGAAGTCGTTCGGCGTGGACGTCACCATCGTGGAGGGCCTGCCCTCGCTCGTTCCCAACGAGGACGCCACGATCGTCAAGAACTTCGAGCGCGCCTTCAAGAAGCGCGGCATCAAGTTCTCCACGGGCATCTTCTTCCAGGGCGTCGAGCAGAATGACGACGGCGTCAAGGTCACCCTGGTGGACGGCAAGACCTTCGAAGCCGACCTGCTGCTGGTGGCCGTTGGCCGCGGTCCCGTGACCGCGAACCTGGGCTACGAGGAAGCCGGCGTCACCATCGACCGCGGCTTCGTCATCACCAACGAGCGCCTGCACACCGGCGTGGGCAACATCTACGCCGTCGGCGACATCGTCCCCGGCGTACAGCTGGCCCACCGCGGCTACCAGCAGGGCATCTTCGTGGCCGAGGAAATCGCCGGCCTGAAGCCCGTGGTGGTCGAGGACATCAACATCCCCAAGGTCACCTACTCCGAACCCGAGATCGCCACCGTTGGCTACACCGAGAAGGCTGCCAAGGAAAAGTTCGGCGAAGACCAGGTGCAGACCCAGGAATACAACCTGGCCGGCAACGGCAAGAGCTCCATCCTGGGAACTTCCGGCCTGGTCAAGCTGGTCCGCCAGAAGGACGGCCCTGTCGTGGGCGTCCACATGATCGGTGCGCGCATGGGCGAGCAGGTGGGCGAGGCCCAGCTGATCGTGAACTGGGAAGCCTACCCGGAGGACGTGGCCCAGCTGGTGCACGCCCACCCCACCCAGAACGAAGCCCTCGGCGAAGCCCACCTGGCGCTGGCCGGCAAGCCGCTGCACGGCTAGTTTTCCGCAGCATTACCGAGCCCGGTGCACCCGGTCGCGCAGACCGGGTGCACTAGGCTTCCAACAAGGCAGCAATCATTCGCACTACAGATCAATAAGGAGAACGGGGACGACATGTCTGAATCCGTTAACTTGCCCGCCCTCGGTGAGAGTGTCACCGAAGGAACCGTCACCCGCTGGCTCAAGCAGGTAGGTGACCGGGTAGAGGTGGACGAGCCGCTGCTCGAAGTCTCCACCGACAAAGTAGACACTGAAATCCCCTCTCCTGTAGCTGGCGTGATTGAAGAAATCCTGGTCGCTGAAGACGAAACGGCCGAGGTAGGCGCACCGCTGGTTCGCATCGGCGACGGCTCCGGCAACGGATCCGCACCCGCGGAGGCTCCGGCCGAAGCAGCGCCCGCCCAGGAAGCACCGGCTGAGGCGGCACCGGCTGAAGCAGCCCCCGCCCAGGAAGCCCCTGCCGAAGCCGCCCCCGCCCAGGAGGCCCCGGCCGCCGGCGGCGGCGAAAGCCACGAGGTAACTCTCCCCGCGCTGGGCGAGAGCGTCACCGAAGGCACCGTTACCCGCTGGCTCAAGCAGGTAGGTGACCGGGTAGAGGTGGACGAGCCGCTGCTCGAAGTCTCCACCGACAAAGTAGACACTGAAATCCCCTCTCCTGTAGCTGGCGTGATTGAAGAAATTTTGGTCGCTGAAGACGAGACCGCCGAGGTCGGCGCGCCCCTGGTGCGCATCGGTGACGGCTCCGGCAATGGTTCCGCCCCTGCTGAAGAAGCTCCCGCCGCCGCACCTGTACAGGAGGCTCCCGCCCAGGAAGCCCCGGCTGAAGCAGCGCCCGCGCCGGAAGCAGCGGCTGAAGCTCCGGCCAAGGAAGCTCCCGCAGCAGGCGGCGGCGAAAGCCATGAGGTCACCCTGCCCGCGCTGGGCGAGAGCGTCACTGAAGGCACCGTCACCCGCTGGCTCAAGGCCGTGGGCGACTCGGTGGAAGTCGACGAACCCCTGCTGGAGGTCTCCACCGACAAGGTGGACACCGAAATCCCGTCCCCGGTTGCTGGCACGCTGCAGGAAATCCGGGTCAACGAGGACGAGACCGCAGAGGTTGGTTCCGTGCTTGCCGTGATCGGCTCCGGCGCTGCTGCTGCTCCGGCGGCGGCTCCCCAGGCTGCACCGGCCCCGGCCGCAGCTCCCCAGCAGGAAGCCCCCAAGCAGGAAGCTCCGGCTCCGGCAGCAGCACCCGCCCCGGCACCGCAGGCCGCTCCGGCGCCTGCCGCTCCGGCCGCTGCTCCGGCGCCTGCCGCTCCGCCCGCCGCTCCGGCGGCCCAGGAGACGGCACCGGCCGGTGGCTCCGAGTCCGGCTACGTCACTCCCCTGGTCCGGAAGCTGGCGAACCAGCACGGCGTGGACATCTCTTCGCTCTCCGGCACCGGTGTAGGCGGCCGCATCCGCAAGCAGGATGTCATTGCCGCCGCTGAAGCGAAGGCAGCACCCGCTGCGGCTCCGTCGTCAGCCCCTGCCGCGTCCGCACCGGCCGCATCGGCTGGAGCTGCCTCATCGCTGCGCGGCACCACGCAGAAGGCACCGCGCATCCGCCAGGTCATCGCACGCCGCATGCGCGAGTCCCTCGAGATCTCCACGCAGCTGACCCAGGTCCATGAAGTTGACATGACCAAGGTAGCCAAGCTCCGCGCCCGCGCCAAGAACTCGTTCCAGGCCCAGAACGGCGTCAAGCTGACCTTCCTGCCGTTCATCGCCAAGGCTGTTGCCGAGGCCCTCAAGCAGCACCCCAAGCTCAACGCTGCGTACGACGAGGACAAGCAGGAAATCACCTACCACAACGCCGAGCACCTGGCGATCGCCGTCGACACTGACAAGGGCCTGCTGGTTCCGGTCATCTCCGACGCCGGCAACCTGAACCTTGCCGGGCTGGCCGGCAAGATCGCCGACGTTGCCGGCCGCACCCGCGGCGGTAAGATCGGCCCGGACGAGCTGTCCGGAGGTACTTTCAGCATCACCAACATCGGTTCGGTCGGAGCCCTGTTCGACACCCCGATCATCAACCAGCCGCAGGTTGGCATCCTGGGTACCGGCGCAATCGTCAAGCGGCCCGTTGTGGTAGCTGACGAAAACGGTGACGACTCGATCGCCATCCGGTCCATGATGTACCTGTCCCTGACGTACGACCACCGCCTGGTGGACGGCGCCGACGCGGGCCGGTTCCTCCAGACCCTGAAGGCACGCCTCGAAGAAGGCGCCTTCGAAGCGGACCTGGGACTGTAACTTCACAGCAGTCCGACGACGGCGGTGCCGGCACGGGTGGGAAACCTCCTTCAGCCGGTGCCGCCGTCGCGGTTTAACCAAAAGGTGCCCGCATCGGCAGCAGGGCCGCGTGGCTTTGCTACAGCCCGTAGAACTGATCGCTAAGCTGGAGCCATGACTATTCTCTTCAACATCCTGGTATTCCTGCACGTTGTGGGAGCGGCCATGATCGTGGGCTACTGGATCGCCACGATGCGGACCCCCACCGTGCACCCGCGCCAGCGTGACGGCGCCTTCCTGCAGCTCCTCACCGGCATCGCCATGATGGGCATCCTGCCGTTCCTGCCTGACAAGGATCCCAACTACGCGAAGCTGGGCATCAAGTTCGTCATCGCCGTCGTGGTTGCGGTCCTGGCCGTTATTGGCTCACGCAAGGTCAAGAACGGACAGCCTGTCTCCACCGGACTCGCCCATGGGGTGGGCGGCCTGGCCTTGGTCAACGTCGCCATTGCCACCATCTGGCAGTAACGGGTCCAGGCAATCCGGTCATAATCCTCTGAGAGCGGACATCCCGTGCACCGGCGGTGTGTGATCCCTAGGATGGGAAAAGGCGGGCTTGGCAGCGGATGCCGGCCCGGATCGAATCAACGTTGAGGAGTGACATGGCTACAACACGCACCGCGCACACCGTATGGAACGGCAGCCTGACTGAAGGCTCGGGCAACACCTCCCTGGACAGCTCCGGCCTGGGCACCTTCGACGTCACGTGGAAGGCCCGCGCCGAGGCAGCCGAGGGCAAGACCAGCCCTGAGGAATTGATCGCCGCGGCACACTCCGCCTGCTTCTCCATGGCTTTCAGCAACGAACTCAGCCAGGCTGGGTTCACTCCGGAGGAAGTCAACACGAAGGCGGACGTCGGCTTCCAGCCCGGCACGGGCATCACCGGCAGCCACCTGACCGTCAACGCCCGCATCCCCGGCATTTCGCAGGAAGACTTCCAGCGCATTGCCGAGGCCGCGAAGAAGGGGTGCCCTGTGTCCCAGGCCCTCGCCGGGATCGAGATCACCCTCGACGCCACCCTGCAGTCCTAGGCCGCGCCGCCGGCTCTACGGCCGCTGCCACTTGTGCCGGCGGCACCTGACAGCGCCACCAGCAAGGCAAAGGCCCTGCCCTTTCCGGAATCTTCCGGGAAGGGCAGGGCCTTTGCTGTTGCCGGGGCGGCTAGCTTCCCTGCCGGCGGGCCGGCAGCGGTGCGGGCTTCAGGCGCCGGTAGCCGGAACGGGCCGGTGGCCGGTCCGTGGGCAGTTCCTGGATCATTTCCTTCAGTGCCCCGATGCCGTACTCCAGCTGGGGGTCGCGGCCGGCGGCGTAGGCGTGCGGCGGGTAGGTCACCTCGATGTCCGGATCGACGCCGTAGTTCTCCACGCTCCAGCCCACGCCGCCGCCAAACCAGTTGGCATACCGGGGCTGGGTGACCCCGGTGCCGTCCGCCAGCGCAAACCGGTTGTCGATGCCCACCACACCGCCCCACGTACGGGTTCCGATCACCGGGCCGATGCCGCGCAGCTTCGAGACCTGGGTGATGATGTCGCCGTCGGAGCCGGCAAACTCGTCCGCAAGGATGATCACCGGCCCCCTCGGTGCATGGTGCGGGTAGGTGCGCGGCTTCTCCCCGCGCGGCATGCTCCAGCCGGTGACCTTGCGGCCGATCAGTTCTGCCACAAGCTGCGAGGTGTGTCCTCCACGGTTGCGGCGCACATCGACGATCAGTCCGTCGAGCGCTGTTTCCGTGTCGAGGTCGCGGTGCAGCTGGGCCCAGCCGTTGGCCATCATGTCGGGAATGTGCAGGTAGCCGAAGGTTCCGTTGGAGGCCTCCCGGACTGTGCGCCGGTTGCCGGCAACCCATTCCTGGTAGCGCAGGCGTTCTTCATCCTTGACGGGGACGACGGCGACCCGCCGCTGGGCGCCTTCGGCACCGCTGTGTCCGGAACCGTTGAGGAGGGTCAACTCCACGGCGCGGCCGGCTGCCCCCACCAGCTGCATGGCCGGGGTGACGTGTTCGGACAGCGGGACGCCGTCAATGGCCAGCAGGATGTCTCCAGCCTTGGCACCGACGCCCGGCCTGGTCAGCGGGGAGGTAGCCAGGGGGTCCGAGGACTCGCCGGCCAGGATGCGGGTGATTTCCCAGCCCCGGGCAGTGTGCGTAAGGTCCGCGCCGAGCCTGCCCTGTCCGCGGCTGCCGCGTTCAGTAACCGGGGCGGGGCGGACGTACGCGTGGGAGGTTCCCAGCTCGCCATGCAGTTCCCACAGCAGGTCCACCAGGTCATCGTGCGAGCCCAGCCGATCCACCAGGGGGCGGTACCGGGCATGGATGGACTCCCAGTCCTGCCCCGCCATGTCCTCGGTCCAGAAAAAATCACGCTGCAGGCGCCACGCTTCATCGAACGCCTGACCCCAGACGCTGAGGGGGTCCATCAGGACGCGGATCCGGCCCAGGTCCACTTTGACCAGCTTGCCGGACTCCTCATCCGCCTTGGCGTCGGACGGCACCACCGTAACCTGCTTGTCGGCAACCAGGACCACTTTGCTGCGGTCACCGGACAGGCGGTAACTGTCCACGGCATCCACCAGGGTGGTCTGCTTGCGCCGTGCGATGTCGTAGCGGACCAGGCTGGGGCGGGCGTCCTTGTCCTCCTGGCTGGCCTTTCCGTCGCCAGTGACGCCGGCAAGGGCGGAGTCGAGCCAGAGGAGCCCACCGTCAACGGCGGCCAGCGAGCTGTAATTGCCCTGCGGGACGGGAACACCGATCACCCGGTGCGCGAGGCCCTCCGCATCCACCTGGACGGCAGGCGCAGCCTTGTCCCCGCCCGTGGCTGTGCCCTCCACGTCCGCTTCAGCTTCCGGTTCCCCGCCCGCCGGATCAACCGAAGGGCCAAAGGGCGACGGCGTTTCAGCGGTGAGTGCCACGAGGTAGGGCTTGATGGGGCTGGGGAAGGAGAGGTCGAATGAATGTCCGTCGTATACCGGATCGAAACTGCGGTTGGACAGGAAAGCAAGGAATTTTCCGTCCGGGGTGAAGGCCGGGGAGGCATCGCGGAAGCGGCCGTCGGTGACCTCCACGGGTTCAGCGTCGAGTTTGTCCACGGTGGCCAGTCGCAGCCGGCTGCGCGAACCAAAGGACGTGACCGGTTCCGACCAGGCCAGCCAGCGGGAATCCGCCGACCAGGCCAGCTCTGAAATGCTGCCTTCGCCAATGCTGGCCACCTGCGAGAAGCTTCCGCTGCGGGTGTCCACCACGTGCACGTCACCAAAGGAAGTCCCCAGGGCAACCCAGCGGCCGTCGGGGCTTGCTTCCAGTGAACTGGCACGTGCCGGCGTCGGGACACTGATGCCGGCCTCTGCCGCCGGGGCCTGCGTGGCGTCAGCGGTGGGGGGTTCGGCTTGCGGTGCAACATCTGCCTGCTGCCCGTCATCTGCGGCAACGTGGGACGCGCCTCCCGCCAGCACAGCCGCCCCGGATGCGGGAACAGGTTGCGGCAGCGTGACAGTTTCCTGCGCCGCCGTGCCGGCCTGGGCGGTATCTGTTTCCCCCGCAGAAGTCCCTGTTCCGGCGTCCGTGGCCGCTGGCGGCCTCACGCCACCAGCGCCGTGCGGACCGGCGGTGTGCAGAACAGGTGCGGCAATATCCTTGATGTGCAGTGCTTCGACGCCGTCGTGGTCCGCGATATAGGCGATGCGGCCGTCCCCCAGGGGCCGGGGCAGCCGGCCGCGCACGCCCGGGGTGGCCTCGATGATGCGGGACGGCCCGTCCTTGTGCCGGAGCCAGTGGATGGTCCCGTGCGACTCCACCGCGCTGGCGGCACCTGTGACGTCCGGCGCCACCGAGCCCAGATGCTTTACGGCATCCAGGAGCGCGGGGCGCCTGGTCTGCGAGGCGGAGCCAAGGGTGATGTCCAGCTTTACCGCGTCCGAGCCAAGGTCAGGGAGGACCCAGAGTTCGCCGGCGGATTCGAAGATGACCCGTTTGCCGTCCGTTGCGGCGTGCCGGACGTAGAAGTCCTGGTGGTCGGTGTGGCGGCGCAGGTCCTTTCCGCTTGGAAAGACCGAGTAGAGGTTGCCGTAACCCTCGTGGTCGGACAGGAATGCGATCCGCCCGTCCACCCACAGGGGATCAGTGAGGTTGCCGTCAAGGTCGGGCAGCAGGCGCTCGAACTCGCCGTTGCCGTCGCGGTCGATCCACAGCTTTCCAGCGGTCCCGCCGCGGTACCGCTTCCACCACGCGGGCTCGCGGGACAGCACGCTCGCCAGCACCACCGGACGTTCATCGCCGACTTCGGGGCCTAAGGCAACGGACTCCACAGGCCCGTAGGGGAGCTCGTGTGCCCAGCCGCCCTCGAGGGGGACGCTGTAGGCATGGGTGTGCCGGCTTTCAGCCTGGCGGAAAGCACTGGTGACCAGCACGGAACCGGCGCTGGTGAAGCCCCTGACCTTCGTGGTGCTGTGGCCAAAGTAGGTGAGCTGGCGGTAGCCTCCGCCATCGACCTGTGCCGAGACAACTTCCGGCGCCGTTCCCTGCACAACTGTCCATACCAGGCGCTTGCCGTCCGGGGTGAAACGCGGGTTGCGGGCAGGAAGCTGGAGCGACGAGACACGCCAGGCGCGGCCGCCGTCCAACGGCGCAATCCACACATCGTCCTCGGCCACGAAAGTGACCAGATCGCCGTGCAGATGCGGGAAACGGAAGTAGCTCGAAGAGGTCATCGTTCGATCATAGTCAACCCCTCCACTGCGCTGCGGGAGGTACACATCCCGTGCTGCCGTGGTGAGATGGACCATGCATATCGTCATGGCCGGGGCCTCCGGGCTCATCGGCACCTCCATGTCCGCCGCCTTCCGCAGTGCCGGCCACTCGGTGCTGACCCTGGTCCGCCGGGATCCTTCCGGCGCCACCGAAGTGCGCTGGGACCCGGCCGCCGGAATCCTCGATCCCGGCGCACTTGCCGGCGCCGACGCCGTCGTCAACCTCTCCGGCGCCGGCATCGGAGACAGGCCCTGGACGCGAAAGCGGGTGGAGGAGCTGTTCAGTTCCCGGCTGGGACCCACCAGGACGCTGGTCCAGGCCATGGCGCACATGGATACGCCCCCGGCAACGTTCATCAGCCAGTCAGGTTCCGGCTACTACGGCGATGCGGGCGACACGGTCCTCCGGGAGGATGCTGCCCCGGGCTCCGGAACCCTTTCGCAGATCTGCGTTGAGTGGGAGCAGGCTGCCCTGATGGCGCCGGCGGGGGTACGCGTTGTGACCCCCAGGACCGGAGTGGTATTCAGCCGTTCCGGTGGAGCACTGGGGAAACTGCTTCCGCTGCTGCGCCTGGGCGTCGGCGGTCCGTTCGGCAACGGCAGCCAGTTCTGGCCCTGGGTGACGCTCCCCGATGTTTCCGCCGCCTTCCTCCACCTCCTCCAGTCCCCGGTCTCCGGCCCGGTCAACGTGGCTGCCCCGGAGCAGGCCGACGTCAACACCATCGTTGCGGCACTGGCCCACGCACTGCACCGCCCCGCAGTGCTGCGGGTTCCTGCCCCTGTGCTGCGCACCGTCATGCCGGGCCTTGGCGAAGAGCTTTTGCTGCACAGCCAGCGGATGGAGCCGGCTGTCCTGTCATCCACCGGGTTCCAGTGGCAGTACGGACATTTGGCAGCCGCTGTCCGGTGGGTGTCCCGCAAGGACGGCACCGCTTAGCCGGTTCCCGGTTCCAACAGATTGCGTTCCCTCCCGGACCTACTGGCCCTGAAGGATGTCGCTGATCCGCCACTGGCCATCCACGGACACCAGGACCAGCCGCAGCGGTTGCGGCCCGCTGGGAGCACCTGTTGCAAGTACAGTGCCTTCCGCGTTTACCGTTCGGTATCCGGAGGTGGCTGACATCACCCGCACCACCGCACGGTCCGTGGTTGCACCGCCCTCCGCCGCCACCCGGGACAACGTGCTGGTAAACCCGGCCAGGCGGTGCCCGGCAGGACGGAGTTCCCCGGCGATACGTTCGTCCGCGGCAGCTGCAGGGGAACCGGCGGCGTTGACGTTCCGGAGCAGATCCAGGCTGCCGCTGCTGAAGGCGTAATCCCGCATCGCCGCCAGCCCCTGTACGGCAATGGCGGGGTCAGTTGCGCTTGCCTGCTGCCGTGCGTTGGAACCACCGACATCAGCTCCGGCACCCGCGGCGGCACCGGCACCGGTCGTGACGGCGGAGACCGGCGGCGACCCGGTTGGGGCATTCCCGGGCCATATCCCCTGCCCCGTGGCGGACAGCAACCAGATGCCGGCAACTGCTGCGGCAACGGCCGGGATGACGGCCTTGGGCAGCAGCATCCGCGCCCGGGTACCAGCAGGTCCACCCACATGTTTTCCGCGGGACACCGGCGTGGCTCTCGCCTGCGGCCGCGATGTGGTCCAGGCCGGCGACGGCCGTGCGGACCAGCGCGCGGTGGCCATTCGGCGGCGCAGGCCCTGGAGCCTCATGCGGATGCTGCTGCCTTTCGATGCGGCGGGAACGTGCCGCCGCGTCAACAGCTCGGGCATGACGGTGGGATGGACGGCATCGGAGAGGTCCACGGGCAGCGGTTCGGCGCTGCGGTAGACGGCCGTGGCCAGTGCCAGAGCGTCGGGGCGCAGCCGCCGGTCCTCGTTCAGTCCTGCTTCCAGGGCGGCCGCAAGCTCTTTGGGGACGCCGGGGACCAGAAGGGACAACGGCGGGCGGTCGGAGGTGCGCCCTGGCGCTTCACCCGTAAGGCAGAACCAACCCAGGGCCGCCACGGAGTAAACGTCGCGTCCCGGCTGGAGACCAGCACGGACGGCATCGACCGGTGACGGGTCCAGGAAGCCGTGCGTTCCGGCGGTCCCTGCGCCCCCCGGGTCCCCGAGCATCCCCGCAACGCCGAGGTCGGACAGCATGGGTTTCCCCTGCCCGGTGAACAGCACGTTCCCGGGCGAGACATCCGAGTGCGTGAACCCTTTTCCATGCAGGTAACCCAAGGCCTGGGCAATGGGCGTCAGGACGGTGACCGTCTCTCCCACGCTGAGCCTGCCGCGGGCCGCTACCAGCTGTGCCAGCGAGCCGCCGGCGGCATAGTCCATGGTCAAGGCCGTGCCGCTGCCGGGTCCCGCCACGCGGACGGCGTCGTGGGCCCTGATCAGGTGCTGGTGCTCCAGGACCGACAGGATCCGGACTTCCCGCCGCACGTCCTCCGCGCTGATGGTGAGGCTGCCCCGTATTGTGCCGCCTGTGCTGCGGAAGCACTTGAGGGCGCAAACCCTGCCGGTGCGCTGTTCCGTGGCCAGCCACACATCGGCGCTGCCGCCCCTGCCCAGCAGCCGGCCGAGGTCGTAGCCGGCAACTTCGGGCACCTGTGCATCGTCCATGGTCCATGTCTACCGGAGTTCAGGCTTGGCTGCAGAAGTTATCCACAGGCCAGCCTGCCGGAGTCATAATGGGCTGGCCCGGTGAGATTGGACACTAAAACAGGACGGTGCGGCCTCGGGGTCTAAGCTGGATGCCATGACTCTTGAGTTTTCACAGCTGGGTCTTGCCCCCGATTTCGTTGGCTACATGGAAGGCTGGGATGCCCAGCGCGAGCTCCATGACAAGGTTGTCGCCGGAGTTGCCCCCAGCACCGTCCTGCTTTTGGAGCATGCCGCCGTTTATACGGCAGGCAAGCTTACCGAGGACCACGAGCGGCCGTTCGACGGTACGCCCGTGGTGGCCGTGGACCGCGGCGGCAAGCTGACCTGGCATGGCCCCGGCCAACTGATTGCCTATCCCATCCTGAAACTTAGGAACCGCGCCGGTATCCGGGATTACGTGGAGCGGCTTGAAGAGGTCATGATTACCGTCATCGCGGAATTTGGCATCAAGGCCGAACGCATCAAGGGGCGCGCCGGAGTGTGGATCAAGGCCGATTCCAAGGGCCCCGACCGCAAGATCGCCGCCATCGGCATCCGCGTCCTGAACGGTGTCACCATGCACGGCATCGCCATCAACTGCAGCAACGACCTGGCGCCCTACGGCCAGATCATTGCCTGCGGCATCACTGACGCCGGAGTAACCACCATGTCCCTGGAGACAGGCCGGGTGATCCAGCCTGCGGATATCGTGGACCGGTTCGTGGCGGAATTCCGCAAACATGAAGAAGCATTGGTTTCGAGCCCTGAAGGAGCTCTACTGTGACATTGGCACCTGAAGGCCGGAAGATGCTGCGGATCGAGCAGCGTAATGCTGCTGTCCCGGTGGAGCGCAAACCGGAATGGATCAAGGCCAAGGTCCAGATGGGCCCGGAGTTCGTCGGGCTGAAGAACCTGGTGAAAAAGGAA
>DATIMT010000216.1:0-1765 GCA_035475035.1 Arthrobacter sp. | reverse complement strand
GAACTTTTCGGCCCCGAGGTCAGCCCCGAAACCCGCTTCCGTCACCACGATGTCTGCGAGCCGCCGCGCGGTTTGGGTGGCAATGAGCGAATTGCAGCCATGGGCGATGTTCGCGAACGGGCCACCATGGACCAGGGCCGGGGTGCCCGCGATGGTCTGCACCAGGTTGGGTTTGACCGCCTCCTTCAGGAGCAGCGTCAAGGCCCCTTCGACCCCAAGATCCGCCACCGTCACCGGCGCCCGGTCATAGGTGTAGCCGAACGTGATGCGGCCCAGCCGGGACCGCAAATCAGCCAGGTCGGTGGCGAGGCAGAAGACGGCCATGACCTCGGACGCCACCGTGATATCGAACCCGTCCTGCCGGGGCACGCCCTGCGTGGGCCCGCCCAGGCCGATCACCACCTCCCGCAGGGACCTGTCATTCATGTCCAGCACCCGCTTGAAGGTCATCCGCCGGGGATCGATGTTCAGCGCGTTGCCCTGGTAAATGTGGTTGTCCACGAGGGCCATCAGTGCGTTGTTGGCCGAGGTGATGGCGTGAAAGTCGCCGGTGAAGTGCAGGTTGATCTCATCCATCGGCAACACCTGCGAATAACCCCCGCCGGTGGCACCGCCCTTCATCCCCAGGACCGGACCCAGCGACGGCTCCCGCAACGCGATCATCACCTTGTGGCCTGCCCGGGCCAGGGAGTCTGCCAGCCCCACGGTGGTGGTGGATTTGCCCTCGCCGGCCGGGGTGGGGGACATGGCGGAGACCAGCACCACCTTGCCGTGCGGTTCCGGCGCCGCGAGCCTGGCTGGATCGATCTTGGCCTTGTACCGCCCGTATTGCTCCAGGGCGTCAGCATTAACCCCCGCGGCAGCCGCGATGTCCCCAATGGGCCGAATCCGGGCAGCGCGGGCTATCTCAAGATCAGAAGGGAGAGCAGACATCCTTGTCCTTTCCTGTACGGGCTAACGCCGGCACCTGCCCTAAAGCTAACAGCACCGTGGCGGCGAACGAAGGAAAAGCCAAGGGAGGAAAATCAGGAAGCAGGAACCACCGGGGCCAGCCGGCGGCCGGCAAAGTTGTCGACGGCGGCGTGGTAGCTTTCCAGCGTGATGGCGGCAGTGCGCTGCCAGCCGGAGCTCTGGGCGCGGATGGCAGCGGCGCGGCCTAGGTCCTCGCGCGTGGCGGGGTCGTCGTACAGGGCCTCCAGGGCATCGGCCCAGTCGGCAGCATGATGTCCATCAACCAGCAAGCCGGTCCGGCCGTGGAAGATGGCGCGGGAAAGCCCGCCGACGCGGGTGGCCACCACCGGTGTGCCGCAGGCCTGGGCCTCGAGTGCCACCAGCCCGAAGGATTCGCTGAAGGAAGGCATCACCACGACGTCGGCCGCGCGGAACCAGGATGCAAGCTCCGGTGCCTTCACGGGCGGAAGCTGCGTGACGACGTCGGCCATTCCCGCTTCCGCAACCAGGCAGCGCAGGTTGAATTCCTTGTTGCCGCTCAACGCGCCCAGGATGGTGACCCGCAGGTCGATGTCCGGGCGGCGTTTCCGCAGCAGCGCCGCAGCCTTGACCAGGACCTGGGGACCCTTTAGCCGCTGGATGCGGCCCGCGAACACCAGGTGGAAGGTGTCCGGGCTGATGCCGTGCTGGGACCGGGACCGCGCCCGGAACGCCGGGGTGAAGGTGCTGAGGTCCACACCGGGCGGCGCGATGTCGATCCGTTCGTACGTGGCGCCGTAGTGGGAGACAAGTTCCGCGGCCTCGGAACTCGTGT
>DATIMT010000215.1:0-11798 GCA_035475035.1 Arthrobacter sp. | reverse complement strand
TCGGCATCGGAACCCAGGAAGTCACGGACGCCGTCCTGAAGGGCGGCTCCGCCTGGGATGACATCCAGGCCAAGATCCAGAGCGCCAAGAACGCCTACCACGATCAGGCCAACGCGCTCATCGCCAGCGGCGGCGCGACGGACGCGGTCGGGCAGATGACCACCGAGCTGGAGGACAACAACGCCGCGGCCGAGGCCCTCGACAAGACCATGCAGGAAAACCGGGGCAGCTTCCAGAAGGGCATCGCCGACAACAGGCAGATGGCCGAGGCCGCCAAGGCCGCGGGCATCGACATCAAGAAGCAGGCCGACGCCCAGGGAAATCTCGTCCTCCAGTCGGGCAAGCTGTCCCAGGCGCTCGGTGCCGCGGCGGCCGCCTCCACCGTGCTGAATGACAGCTTCTCCTCCAACACCGCCAAGATCGACGCCATGCGCAGGACCTTCGAGATCCTGGTCCCGCCCAACGCCAAGCAGAAGGTCGCCGAATCCCTGGGGGCCTACGTCACCGGCCTCAACAGCATCCGCGACTCCGCGGTCTCACTCGCCCCGCAAATGCAGAAGCTCGGCGACACCGTCTACGGCGAGAAGGGATTCCTCAACGTCGCCGGCGGCAACAAGGCCGTCCTGCAGCTCAACCAGGCACTTATTGACGAGGTCAACAACGTCTGGGCCGGGGCCAAGGCAGCCTACGACGCCGCAATCGCGCAGGGCAAAACCGCCCAGCAGGCCTTCCAGGAGTCCCAGGACTTCATCAAGAAGCACAAGGGCGACTACGACCAGCTGGCCACGGACTCCGGCGTGGCAGCCGACAAGGTGCAGGGCCAGTGGGACGCCGTCTTCGGCCACGAATGGGTGCTGCGGGTCAGCCTGTCCGGCGCCACCGAGGCAGCAGCCAAGGCCCAGGCCATGGTCACCGCCCTTCACGGCACCTTCGACGGCAAGAAGTTCCTGGCCTACCTCGACGCCAACCCGGACGCGGCCCTGAAGGCCATCACGGACGCCGACGGCGCGGCCCGGGACTACGTCAACCATGAGTGGAAGGCAAAGCTGGACGCCCTCCCGAAGCCCGCCCAGGACAGGATCCAGGCCCTGCTCAAGATGACCGATGAGGAGTGGAACAAGGGCGACTTTGAGGCCACCCTCAAGGCGGCCCAGAACATCCCCGGTCTGTCCGAGGCGCTCGTGAAGATCTACAACGGCGTCAAGGGCCCGTTCCAGGCGCAGATCCTCGCGGCCCTCGATTACGGCTCGCTCGGGTACGTGCAGGCGCGGCTGGACATGCTGGCCAACCAGAAGCGGTACGTCCACTTCGGCGTCACCATCGACGACATCCAGCGGGACCAGGTCCTGGCCGGCCGTGGCCGCAACGGCGCCATCGTGAACGGCTCCGGCCGTGGCATGAGCGGCTTCGGCCTGGAACCGATCAAGTACTTCGCCAACGGCGGGATCGAGCGTCACGTCGCCCAGATCACCAAGCCCGGCGGCCCGATAAGAGTGTGGTCGGAAAAGGAGACTCAGGGCGAGGCCTACGTGCCTTACGCCATGAGCAAGCGCCCCCGTTCGGTGGCGATCCTGTCCCAGGTCGCCAAGGACTTCGGCTACACGCTGAACAGGACCGAGCGGTTCGCCAACGGCGGCCTGGCCGGCACCAGCTCCGTCCCGACCACCACGACCTCCACGTCCGTGACGGTCGGCACCATCAACACCGTCGACCCCGAAGCTGCCATCCAGAAGCTGCGCACCATGCAGCGGGACGCCCTTGCGGTCGCCGGCATTATCTAAGGAGACCCTCCATTGGGCGTAATCTACGGCGCACTTCCGCCAACCAAGACGCTGGCGGTCCCGTGGGTCGGCGTCGAAATGAAGTGGACCGGCTGGGACGGTTCGGAATGGATGCTCTCGGACCCCTCTGACGGCACCGTCATGCTCCCGGGTGTCCGGGGCATGGCGATGCCCCCGATCATCCACCACCGGGCCGTCCACGCCTCCGTGCCGGGCGCCCGGTGGCGGGGCCTGGTCGTGGACAGCCGCGAGGTGTTCTGGCCGCTGCAGGTCTACTCGGATCTCGGCAGCGCGGCCTGGCTGGATAAGGACGCCGCGTTCTGGCGGACCATGGATCCGGCCCGCACCGGCAAGTGGGAGGTGACCCTCCCCGACGGGCGGGTCCGGGCCCTTACGCTGCGCTTCGTCAACGACGGGGACGGGGTCTTCGATACTGACCCCGTCCTCGTCGGCTGGCGGAACTACGGCATCACCTTCTCCGCGGACCAGCCCTTCTGGGAGGGCGAGGAGATCAGCGGCACCTGGTTCCAGGGATCCTCGCAGCCGTTCTTCGGCGGCACGGACCCGAAGACCGGCAAGACGGTCAACTTCACCATCTCCCCCGGCAACACCCTCACCAAGGCGTCCATGATCAACCCCGGCGACGTCGACGTTTACCTGAAGTGGCGGATCTACGGCCCGGTCACCGCGGCCGTGGTCGGCATCAACGGCCGCAACATCACCCTGCCGTTCGACATCGGCGCCGGCGAGGTCGTGGAGATCGACTCCGATCCCCGGGCTCAGACGGCGATGAAGGGCAGCGCGGGCGGGGCCTTGACGACGGACTGGACCTACAAGCTGGGCGACATCGACTTCGCCCCGCTGCCGCCGGGCAACAAGACCACCCTCTCGGTCTCGGTCACCGGGTCCGGGTCCATCTCGGCATCCTTCATGCCCCGCTATTACAGGGCGTGGTGACCGTGGCGCAGATGCCTTTCACCATCAGGGTCTACGACAAGAACTTCAACTTCAAGGCCTTCATCGGGGATCCGATCACCCTGGTCGTCACACCCCGGTTCAACGAGACCGGCACCGGCACGCTCGTGGTGGAGATCGACCACCACGCCATGCCCGCCCTGATGGAGGACGGTGCCCGGATCGTCATCGAGCTGCGCGGGGATTTCCTGATGAGCGGCAAGATCCACCGCCGCGAGGCGCAGGGCCCCGCCGTGGACGGCACGATGTCGATCTTCTTCAAGGACGACTTCCGGCTGCTGCACCAGATCCTGGGCTACCCGGTCCCCACGGCGTCCCTGACGGGACAGACCTCCGAGTACGCCACATACACCGGCAAGGCCGAGACGATCCTGAAGAACGCCGTGCGGGCCAACATGGTCACCCGGCTGGGCCTGGACGTCACCGTGGCCCCGGACCTGGCCCGCGGCGGCAACGTCCCGAACGGGGTGGCGCTGCGCTTCCACCCGCTGTACGAGAAGCTGTTCCCCGCGATCGAGCAGGCAGGCCTGGGCGTGACGTTCAAGCAGACCGGGAACACCATCGTGTGCGACGTCTTCGACCCGCCGGTCTTCCCCCGCACCCTGACCGAGTCCTCCGGGGTCATCACCACCTGGTCCTGGGCGAGCGATGACCCGACGGCAATCCACGTCGTGGCCGGCGGCCAGGGCGACGGCAAGGCCCGGGTGTTCCGCGAGGTCGCGGACACGGAACTGTACGTGGCCCACAACGACATGGTCGAGGTCTTCCGGGATGCCCGGGACGCCGACACCCTCGCGGTGCTGGACGCCCGCGCGTATGAATCCCTCACCGAGGGCGAGGCCAGGTCCGGCTTCGCGGTCGAACTCTCCGAGACCGAGCACTTCCAGTACGGCCAGGACGGCCTGGTGGTGGGCGCCCAGGTCACGATCGGCATCGGCTTCGTCACCCGCACGGACATCCTGCGCGAGGTGACGCTGAGCTACACCCGCGACCAGGGCCTGGTCGCCACCCCGCTGGTCGGCAACGTCTCTGACTCCCCGGACCGCACCATCGCAAACTTCCTCGCCCGGCTCAAGAAGGGCGTCACCGACCTGAAGGTAAGCAAATAAATGGCAATCACAAGCATTGGCTATGACGGTTCGATTGACGAAACCCAGTGGGCCCAGCTGGTCCCGGTTGTCGGGGCCGCCGAGTACGGGGTCCTGGAAACCACCGACTGGAGGATCACGGCCTCCACCACCACGGACCGCGGCGTGAAGGTGGGCGTCGGTTCCGGCTGGGGCTACGGCGTGCTGGACACCAACACCACCACGATCACCCTGCAGGGCGACACGGTCAGCTCCGGCACCCGCTGGGACATGGTCGTGGCGCGGCGCAGCTGGGGCGGCGCCGGCGGTGCGACGAGCTTTGTCCTGATCAAGGGCACCGCGGCCATGCAGCTGCCGAACCGCAACACCGACCCCGGCACCCTGGATGACCAGCCCCTGGCGCTGGTCCAGTTCACCGCCGGCTCCACGGCACCGACCACGATCATCGACCTGCGCTGCTTCGCCCGCAACGGCGGCGTGGTGGCCAAGGACGAGCTGGCCCTGGACTACCTGCGGCACGCCGGGGCGAAGATCACGATCGGCAGCACGGTCTGGTCCCGGGACCTGGACGTCAACGGCTCCCCGACATGGAACACCTCGAACACGTCCACGATCCCCCTGTTCGGGGCCCGGGCGTCCATCACCGGCGGGGTCAGCGACACCAAGCCGTTCCTGGTTCAGGCCGGCAGCTACGTGGCCAAGTCGGACGCGAACGGCACCGGGCGGGTCAACTTCCCCAACCCCTTCCCCAACGGGCTGCTGACCGTCATGGCCTTCAACGGCGATGACGATTCCATCCGCGCCGGCGGCATGACCATCGCCAGCTCGGGCGACGTCAGCACCTACGGCGCCTCGGCCCTGGGCACCAAGAACGACTGGGTCTACGTCCTGCACGGCTTCGCAAGCGGCAACAACGACGGGCCCGTGATCCGCAAGGCCAACACCCTCCACCGCATCAACTGGATCGCAATCGGCTGGTAAGGCCGGAAGAGAGAACGCCACCATGGCACTTTACGCATATGAAACGCAGCTGGTCATCAGCGCCGACGCCACCGGGATCGTCGTCCAGGACGCCTTTGTCACGATCTACAACATCGCCGACCTGGACCTGACGACCCCTCTGGCGCTGGTCGATGTCCACGGCCAGCCCCTGCCCAACCCGCTGTCGGCCTCGGCGCAGGGATTCATCCCGGCCTTCCAGGCCTCTGTCCCGCAGGTGCTGTGGTTCGGCGGCGGCTACGTCGGCTACATCAACTCGTTCCAGTCGGTGCTGACCGAGGCGCAGAACGCCAGTGCTGCGGCCGCGGCGTCGGCTGCTGCGGCCTCCCTCGCCGCGGCCAACGGCCTGGGTTCGGTCAGCTACTCAAACCTGCCGGCCGGCACGACCGTGACGGTCATCTACGGCCCGTCCAGCTACCCGCTGCGGCCCACCACCCGCAGCGACATCCAGGTCCGCTGGCGCGGTCCTGTGCCGCCGAGCATCGGTGGCAGCGGGGCCATCACCGGCGTTGACGCATGGGAGAACACCACCCCGTGAGTACTTCTGAGATGGAACTGCGGATGCTGGAGGCTGGTCTCTGGATCCGCCGTGACGCCCCCGCCTATTCCCCCACCCCGGTGGAGACGTATGACGTCACGGCCGGGCAGAGCATCCAGACCGCCCTGACCAACTCCCCCGAGAACGCGACCATCCGGGTGGGGCCGGGCGAGTACCGCCTCACCGATGCGCTCACGCCCAAGCTGGGCCAGCGGATCATCGGCCCGACCAGCGGTGCGCCGGCCATCATCACCGGCGACGTCGTGCTGACCGGCTGGACCAAGGACGGCGCCAATAACCGCTGGTACACCACCAGCGGGCCCCTGCCGGCGGCCTACAACGAGACCAACGGCCAGTGCGAGATCATCACCGGCACGAACGCGAACTCGTGCCAGAAGCGTGACCAGGTGTGGCTGGACGACGTCCACCTGACCCGTGTCATGACGGTGGACCAGGTCGCCCCGGACACCTTCTACCAGGACTACGCGGCCGGCCGCACCTACCTGGGCGTGGACCCCACGTCCCGGCTGGTGGAGATGGCCAAGCTGCCGAAGGCCCTGAACACCACCGGGGTGCACCGGCTGTCCCTGCAGCGGCTGACGTTCAAGCGGTTCGCCAGCCCGGCCCAGTCGGGCGCCGTCGTGATCGAGGGCACCGACTGCGAGATCTCCTACTGCACGTTCACGGAGAACCACGCGATCGGGATGCACCTGATCCAGTCGCACCGGTCCTGGGTCCACCACAACACGTTCATCCAGAACGGCCAGCTCGGCATGGGCCACTACAAGTCCCATGACACGGTCATCGAGTCGAACGCCTTCGACGAGAACAACACTGACGGGTTCTGGCGTGCCGACTGGGAGTCCGGCGGCCTGAAGGTCACCTACTCCCAGCGGACCATCGTGCGCAACAACACCGCCCACAACAACAACGGGGTGGGGATCTGGTTCGACATCGACAACGTCAACCCCGATGTCTACGGGAACACGTCGACCGACAACTACGCCGACGGCCTGCGGTTCGAGATCTCCTTCGGGGCGAAGATCCACGACAACACGTTCAGCGGCAACGGCTACCGGTACGCCACCGGCGGCGGCCGCGGGGCGGACATCTCGATGTTCGCCGTGGCCGGCATCAACGTCAACTCCTCCCCCGACGTGGAGGTCTACAACAACATCGTCAACGGCAACCAGAACGGCATCTCCCTGCAGATGCGCAACCGCGGGCTCAGCGCCTCCGGCCTGGGCTCCCGCGACCTGCACAACTGCTACGTGCACCACAACACGATCACGATGACCACGGGCACCGCGTTCGGTGAGGGCGTGAGCGGACTGAACACGCTCGGCGTCGACCCGGACCTGTACTACCTCGGTGAGAAGAACAACCGCTTCGACTACAACACCTACGTGGTGCCGTCGATCACGGACAAGAAGTTCGCCTGGTACCGCACCTACAACACGTTCGCCACGTTGCAGGCCGCCGGCCAGGAGCTGAACGGGACCGTCAAGGCGGCCCCGCGCCCGGGCTACCGGATCGCGGACATCACCCACGACGGCCACTGGACGATGGACTCGATTTCGGGCTTCACGTCCGGCGGCGCCACGACCCTGGTCGGCGATGCCGACATCAACAACTTCGGCCAGGCGACGTTCCTGCACTTCAAGGACATCCGGATCCCGCAGGGCGCGACGATCGACGCGGCGAAGATCGAGGTCAAGGCCTTCGGCTTCGACACCGCCATCCCGGCGATGCGGATCTACGCCCACAACGCCGACAGCTCCGGGCTGCCGGTGAACCGGACCGAGATGAACGGCCGGGCCCGCACCACGGCCAGCGCCGCCTGGGTCCCGTCGACCTGGGTGATCAACGCCTGGACCGACAGCCCGCCGCTGACCGCGGTGATCCAGGAGATCGTGAACCGCCCCGGCTGGGCGCCGGGGAACAACATCACGATCCTGGTGCAGCCGGACCCTGTCGGCTGGACCACCCAGAAGCTCCTCAGCTTCCGCACCTACGACAACAGCCCGGATGACGGAGCAGGGCTCCTCATCACCTGGCACTAGAAGGAAGCACCCATGGCACAGCCCACTTACGTGGCCGCCTCCACCGTGGTCGCCACGTCCACTTCGGCGGCCTGCACCTACCCGGCAGGGTTTGCGGCGAACGACCTGCTCATCATGCTGGTGTCCTCGGACGCCGCCACGATCAGCACGCCGGCCAACTGGACCCTGGCCGGCTCCATCGTCACCGGCGGCGGGACCTCGGTGGCGGCCTTCAAGAAGACCGCGGCCGGGTCCGAGACCGGCCAGGTGATCGCCACCATCACCGGCGGCACCAAGGGCATCGCCACGATGGTGGCCTACCGGCCCCCGGCCGGCGGGTTCTCGGCCGACATCAAGGCGATCACCGGCGCGATCGACAGCGACAGCTCCTCGACGGCGATCTCGATGACCGGCGGGCCGATCACCACCGTGACCGATGACCTGCTGGTCGCATGGTCGCTGATCTCCGCCAACGGCGGGACCTTCAGCAACATCTCGACCGCCAACTCGATCAGCATGAGCGCCGGCACCCTGGGCACGCAGACCACCCGCAACTCGGGCCGGGGCAGCTCTAACACCCTGTGGTATCTGCACCGTGACGCGCCGGTGGTCACCGGCGGCACGGGCAACCCGGCCTACACCGCCACCGCCGTCGGGGCGAACGCCTCCGGCTCCGGCCTGCTCTTTGCCATCCGCACCGTGGCGGCCCAGACCGCACCGGTCTCCTCGGCCACCGTCCCGGCCTCGGCCCGGATCGACGAGACCTACACCGTCACCGACACCTCCACCGCGACCACGGCCGGTGCCACGCTCACCGGCCGCACCTGGCGGATCGTCTCCGGCGGCGGGGCCCTGTCCTCCACCACCGCATCCTCGGTCACCGTCACGGCACCGCCGCTGCCGGGCACCCAGGTGATCGGCATCACCGCGATGGACTCCAACGGCCTGCCCGGCGCGGAGCATACCTACTCGGTGACGATCAACGCGGGCCCGACGGCCAACGCCGGACCGGACCAGCTGACGGCCGAGTCGCTGGACACCGTCCAGCTCGCCGGCTCCGGCACCTCGGGCGCGTCGGTGTACTCCTGGCGGCAGGTCAGCGGCCAGGTCGTGACCCTGTCCTCGACCACGGCGCAGAACCCGACCTTCCGGGCCCCGGCCAACATCAGCGGCCTGGACCTGGTCTTCGGGCTGCAGGTGTCCGTGGCCGGCGGCCCGCTCTCCGCGGAGAACACCGTCCTCATCCACGTCCGCCCGCAGATCGAGTGGTACCACAAGTCGGGAGCCTGGCTCCCGATGACCAGCTCGGCCATCACGTAATGCAGTGGCAGGCCTGGATGGAATGGCTTATCCCGGTCCTGTGCGCCGCCCTGGGCGGCTCGGGGGTGTGGGCGCTGCTGACGGCCCGCACCACCGCCAGGGCCACGCAGGCGGCCGCGGCCCTCGCCGCGGCACCGGCGGCCCAGACCGCCGCGACCGCCGACTGGACGTCCCTGATGACGTTCTGGCAGGGCGAGCTGAACACGATGCGCGAGTCCCATACCCAGCTGCAGGTGAAGGTCGAGATCCTCGCCCACCAGCGCGAGGAGGACCTCCAGCACATCGAGGACCTGGAGACGCACATCTGGAACGAACTCCCCCCGCCTCCGCCGCTGCGCCGGCGGACCCGCAAGCCAGAGGAGAACCCATGAACATTGACGAATCCAAAACCGCCAAGGGCTACACGCCCGCGGCCCTGGTCCCGCAGGTCTTCGGCGGCCCCCGCACCCTGGACTGGATCACCATTCACCACTGGGGGATCTTCGGGCAGAGGCAC
The DNA here is from genome assembly GCA_035475035.1 of Arthrobacter sp. GTDB lineage: Bacteria > Actinomycetota > Actinomycetes > Actinomycetales > Micrococcaceae > Arthrobacter. The sequence goes on along the minus strand of DATIMT010000215.1, from coordinate 2,559 downwards.
GACGACGTCGTTGACTTCTTCGTCAACGGCCCCGGCAGCACCAGTGCCCACTTCGTGTGCTCGGCCGGCAGGACCAACTGCCTGGTCTCCCCGGGCGATGCCGCGTGGCACGCAGGCTCGGCCGAGGGCAACCGAACATCGGTCGGCATCGAATGCCGCCCGGAGGCCTCCGACCAGGACTACGCCGAGGTGGCTGCCCTGGTGGCGTGGCTGAGATCCACGACCGGCCGACCCCTGCCGCTGCGCGCGCACAAGAGCTGGCACCCCACCGCATGTCCCGGGATCTGGGACCTGGACCGCCTGGACGCCATGGCAAAGGCCCTGGGAGCCCCTGTGCTGCCCGCCAGTGACAACGTCAGGCCCTCCCCCACCCCCAAGCCCATTCCGGCCGTGCCGTCAAAAAAACCGCGCACATACCCTGACAGCGACATCCACTGGGTGGTCGGCAAGGGCGACACGCTGGGCAAGATCGCGGCCTACTACAACGGCCCGACGGTGGCGCAGATCGCCGCGTACAACAACATCGACGCGAACAAGATCACCCCCGGGCAGAAGATCTGGATCCCCGGCCCGCTGGTCTGGGTGATCGAGGGGCCGGACACGGTCCGCTCCATCGCCCGGTACTACGGCCTCGACGCCGGCTACCTGGCCCGGCTCAACGGGCTGGCAGGCCCGGACGCGACGATCTACATCGGCCGCCGGCTGACCATCAAGAAATAGATCCAAAGACTCCAATAGAGAGAAGGACTCCAATGGCTGAAGAAGAGACAATAGAGACAGTGGAGACAAAGAGCGTGCTCGACACGGTGGCGTCCTCACCCTGGGCCCGCACCCTGTGGCAGGGTTTCATCGTCGACGCGCTGGCCGCGATCGGCCTGGGCCTGACCACGCTGCTGGCCACCGGCGACCTGACCAGCCCGGCCTTCTGGTCGGCCGTGGGCCTGCTGGTCGGCAAGTCCGTCCTGACCTCCATCGCCTCCTGGCTGACACGGCTCAAGCCCGCCGCGTAGATCTGGTAACGTGAGTACCGCGGCCCCTTCCCTCCCCCCGAGATCGGGGGCCGCACCCAAACGAAAGAAGCCCCCCATCGCCATTGCGCGGTGGGGGGCTTCTTGTGTCTTAGGGGCAGGGTACCGTCAGCTCATGGGCAAATGGGTTCATCGGCTAACGAACATCGACCGCGAGAATAAGAGGGCGGACTGTGCCAACTGCGGCCAGGGTATCCGCATAAAGGTCCAGTCGAACGGCAGGACTGCGTGCCGGGCCCCGGTGGGTTTGAACCCGACGCGGGCGGCCGAAAAGAGGCGGTACCAACTCCGGAATAAATACGACCTGACCGCAGCAGAGTATGCCGACATGTGGACGATACAGGGCGGATTGTGCAAGATCTGCAAAAGCCCGCCGATGCCAGGAAGGCTCCTAGTCATCGATCACTGCCACGTCACAGGCGACGTGCGGGGACTGCTCTGTCACCGATGCAACATCGGGCTGGGCTTCTTCGACGATGACGTTGACAGGTTCATGTCAGCAGCAGAGTACCTTAAAGAAAACCAGCCCCTTGCTTGAAGAAGCAGAGGGGGCTGGTGTCTGTGCAGTGTATCAGGGGGTCTCGATCGGCCGCAGCCGCAGCCCCGTGTTCAGGCGCTGGGTGATGGCGGCGATGGCCCGGGACTCGGCCACCTGTTCGGAGTTGCGGACCAGGGTCTCCCGCAGGGCGTACCGCTTGTAGATGACGGCCTTCTGGCCCTTGGTCAGCAGCTCGAAGGCCTCGGCGATGTCGGCGCGGGCATCGACGTCCATGCAGTCCCCGGGCAGGCACCAGACCACGTCCTCCAGGTACCGGCGGACCATGCCCGGGGTGTAGAGGAACGCCCCGGTCGCGTACATGTATTGCGTCCGCTGCTCCAGGCAGTAGGCCCGGGCGGCACGCCGGGCCATGTGCTTGACCAGGGCCTCGTCCTTGCCGGCGTAGTGCGACCAGTTGGCCATCATGTGTTCCCAGACTGCCTGCGCGACGTCGTCGATGGTGAACAGCTGGGAGTTCTTCCATTCCCCGCCGGCCACGTTGTTGACCAGCGGTTCCAGCTGCAGGTACAGGTCGCTGTCCAACGGTGCTGTCACTCTCAATCCTTTGATGGGCCAATCGGTCTCGGTCATTAGTTGACTTTCTGCTGTCGGGTGGTGGTGGCATCCTGCAGCTTGGTGCTGCCCCGCACCCAGGCCCCGCAGCCCTGGCACTGGTAGAGCCGGTAGCTGGTGACGAAGGCAAAGGCGGTGCCGTCCCGCTTGAGCCTGGTGCCCCCGCACGCCCAGCAGGAGTGCGACTGCCCGTCCATCTGGCCGATGTGCGGCACCGCGGTAAGCCACGGCAGCAGGTAGTGGTAGAGCTTTTCGGTGAGCTTGACGTCCTGCTTGCAGTAGCGGGCCATCTTGGCCCACGCCCGCTCGTCGCCCTCCATGCACTTGACCCAGAGGGCGAAGCCCTCGTGGCTGGTCTTGTGCCCGATGCCGAGCTGCTGGGACACGAAGTCGAGTTTGTTGGAGGCAAACTTGAACTGC
>DATIMT010000214.1:0-7067 GCA_035475035.1 Arthrobacter sp. | reverse complement strand
ACTGCTTTGACGCAGCCTTCATTGTGGGCACCCTGGCTGGCTGGCCGCTGGGGGACAGGTTGCGGTTTGCCAACCTGTGCGCATCCCTGGCCGTTCAGGAGGTGGGCGGATCGCTGGCAGCGCCCGGCTGGGGGGACATCGCCGACTGGTGGAAGCGCGCCAACGCCCGCCCGGAGCGGCAGACCAGCCAATGGCTGCGGCGGTTCGGGTTCCTGTCGGACATTATCCAGGACGTCCCGCTGGAGGCCCCGCGCCGGGCGGCCGCCACCATCGCGCACCTGTCCGACGCCTGAAGCCCCGGCGCCGGAATCAACCCTTGCTCGGCATGTCCCTGCGGCGGACAGGCCTTGACTTCTACGCCTCACGACTGGAAATATCGTTTCAACTTCTTCCCGGAAAACGCTTTCCGACCGAATGGAAACTTCCAGCTTAACGAGGAGCTAGAGATGCAGCGAGATCATGTTCAGCCAATCCAGGCAAGGGGACTCACCCGCCGGAGGGCAGTGCAAGCCTTCGGAGGAGCTGCGCTTGGTGCCGCACTGGCAGGCCACGCGGGCGTGAATGCCGCCGAAGCCGCAACGCCGTCCGGGCAGGGCGTCAAAGTGTTGATCGGCGGCGAGCCCGCCAGGGTCGGCAGCTACGAATTCCCGGCCCAGGTACCGGAACTGGTCCTGGACAACGGCCTGGTACGCGCCACGTTCGGCAGGGACGACGTCGGGGTGCCCACCGGCTGGCAGGACGTTTCCATCACCGCCACGTCGATTGTCGTGGACGGAACCGAGCTGGCGCACAACCTGAACGGCGTGGACCCCCGCGATCCCGACCGCCAGCACTCCTTTTACGTCGACGCCTCAGGGGGCAAGACGCGCCTGGTCTGCTCGCGGGTCGATGTTCTCCGGGCAGAACCAGGGCTGGTGGAAGTGGCATTCATCGATACCACCAGCACCCCGCTGCGGCACGAGCACCACTTGGTCATGCGGGCCGGCCGCCGGGGCATTTATGGCTACAACATCATGACGGCCGTGACCGACACCGCCATCGGCGAGGTGCGCATGAATACGCGCTGGGACCGGAGCCTGCTTGACCACGCCTACAACTGGGAACGGGGAGCCGGTCAGCAGCCCACCTACGCATACCTCGCAACCCAGCAGAGCCTCCAGGACGAGACGTGGCGGGTGGACGGGGTCAACAACCCCAACCTGCCCAGCCCGGGAAGCAACTCCGGCAACGTGGCGGCAGGCTCGGTCTACAGCAAGTACGACTGGAGCCTCTACCACCATGAGAACCCGATGTTCGGGCACTTCGGAAACGGATTCGGAGCGTGGTTCACACCGCTCGGCGGCGTCACCGATGACACACTGTGCTCGTTCTACGGTGCCGGGCCCCAGCACCAGGACCTCGCGATCCACCAGGACGCCCTGATCCTGAACTACTTCTCCCGCAACCACTACGGCGAGCCGAGCTATCCGATCAAGGCAGGCTACCGGCGGCTGTACGGGCCGTGGCTGACGTTCTTCACCGTTGGGGATGCCACCGAACCGGATGCCATGATCGCCAAGGCGGCGCGCACCGCCGAAGCGGAAATCAGCGAACACCGGGATGGAGCCCCGTGGGTGGCCGATTCCCTTTACCCGTCGCCGGCTGAGCGCACCACCGTCACCGGGCGCGTGCGGCTCACGGACGGGCGCCCGGCCAGCGACTTCCACGTCATTCTCTCCACACAGAACAGCGACAGCGTGTTCCCCATTGCGGAGCCGACGTACTTCGTGAAGACCGACGCCGACGGGCGCTTTGAGCTGCCCGGGATCCCGCAGGCCTGGGAGCCCGGCAGCACGACGCCGGGATCCTACGTCCTGTACATCCAGCCGGCGGAAGGGTCGGTCACGGATCTCTACCGTCGGCCCGGCGTCCTCATCTCGGGCCGCACACAGGACCTCGGCGAGATCACCTGGACCCCCACCGCGCACGGAACCTTCCTCTGGCAGATCGGCCGCTCCGACCGGAGCGCGGGGGAGTACGCGCTGGCCTCGCAATCTCCGGTGACCGCCAAGCCGCGGGGCTACGAGAAGCCGTCCATGATCCCGGCCGACCTCACCTTTACCATCGGCGAAAGCTGGGAGCCCACCGACTGGTACTACGCTCAGACCAACAGGGGCACCTGGACCGTCCGGTTCCACCTTGACCGGACCTTCCAGGGCACCGCCTTCCTCACCGTTGCCACCGCAATGCAACAGGGAGGCGCTCCCACGGTTGCCGTCAACGGCAACAGCTCGGCAATCACCGGGACCCTTCCCAACAACAACGACTCCACCATCGCCCGGCAGGCCGACCGCAGCGGCTATCCCCGCACGGCCGTCCTGTCCTTCCCGGCAGACCTGCTCGTCGCCGGAGAGAACCAGATCACTTTCGCCCACGGTTCCCCGGCGCCGGCCGGGAAGGGGCCCGGGTGGGACACCCTGGTCCTGGAAGTCGAGGAAGGGGAACAGCCAGCAGAGGCCAAGCTCACCGCGTCCATGGTCAAGACGTATTCCGGCGCCGGCACCACAACCTGGTCTCTCACAATCGGCAACGAGGGCCCCGGCACTGCGCGTGATGTGCGGATTCAGGGCATCACCACGCCGTCAGGAAAACCGGCCCGGATCATTGGGCGCGACCCGGGTAAATTCGCCGTACCCGTCGCCGCGGTCCTGCCGGCAGCAGCCAGCACGGTCACCCAGATCACGGTGACAGGCGGCCAGCCCGTCACCGTCTCACTCACAGCCGACGGCGGACGCACCACCGCCACAATCAACGGCAGCTAACGAACCCAGACCGGCAGAGACGCTGGTCGACAGCAAAAGGACATTATTGTGGGACGACTCTTCGATGGCCCCTGGCCCATTCTCATCATCATCGTTGTGGCGCTGTTGCTGTTCGCGGCGCCGAAATTGCCGCTCATGGCCCGAAGCCTTGGCCAGTCCATGCGGATCCTCCGCTCCGAGGTCAAGGACATGCGGAACGAGGGAGGTGCAGAACCATCGTCCTCCCCGCCGTCGAATGCGGATGGGAGGCCCTGATTATTCGGCGCGAAGTGCCCGCACTAGAATCACTTAGGTGACTTACCCCGCAACAACCGGTGAATTCAGTGCTGCCTCCGGGCCGGACCCCCGCCATGAGCGGTCCGCCGTGATCGACCTGGAGGCCATCCGGCACAACGTCCGCCGGCTCGCCGCCGCTGCTTCGCCTGCGAAAGTCATGGCCGTCGTGAAAGCGGATGCGTACGGGCACGGTACTGTTCCCGTGGCCCGTGCAGCCCTGCAGGCAGGCGCGGCCTGGCTCGGCGTAGCCCACATTTCCGAGGCGCTGGCGCTGCGCGCAGCCGGCATCGACGCGCCCCTTCTCGCCTGGCTGCACACCACGGACAGCAACTTCGGCGCCGCCGTGGCCGCCGGCGTCGACATCGGCTGCTCGGGGTGGGAGCTGGAACGCATCGTGGCCGCCGCCCGGGAACAGGAGCGTCCGGCGCGGGTGCACCTGAAGGTGGACACCGGGCTGGGCCGCAACGGAGCCACCCCCGAAACCTGGGACCGCCTGGTAGGGGAGGCCGTGGAGTACCAGGACCAGGGGCTGCTGCGCGTGGTGGGCATCTTCTCCCACCTGGCCGTGGCTGACGAACCGGAGCGGCCCGAGACGGACCAACAGGTGGCAGCTTTCAGGGAGGCGCTGGCCATTGCCGAGGACGCGGGCGTGGATCCCGAGGTCCGGCATCTTGCCAACACCCCCGCCACCCTGTCCCGGCCGGACACCCACTTTGACCTGGTCCGCGTTGGCCTGGGCATCTACGGGCTGTCGCCGTTTGACGGGCAGACCTCCGCGGAGTTGGGCCTCCGCCCGGCCATGACGCTGCGAACCCTGGTGTCGCAGTGCAAAGACGTGCCCCAGGGCCAGGGCGTCTCCTACGGGCTGCATTACCGCACCAGGACGGCGAGCACCCTTGCCCTGATTCCGCTGGGCTATGCCGACGGCGTCCCCCGCATCGCCACCGGCGGACCCGTCCGCGTCGCCGGGAAGACCTACCCCGTGGTGGGCCGGATCGCCATGGACCAGATGGTGATCGATCTTGGGCCGGAGGCTTCCGGGGCCGCCCTGCAAGGTGCGGAAGCGGAACTGTTCGGGGACGGCTCCGACGGCGGGCCGACTGCGGACGACTGGGCACGCGCCGCCGGGACCATCAATTATGAGATCGTGACCCGGATCAGTCCCCGTGTTCCCCGCCGCTTTATCAATGAGGGGGCGGCATGAGCGCGCCTGGACAGGTTCCTGCCAACTGGGAAAAGACGTTTAGGGCGACGACGGCGGAACAGACGCACGCTTTCGGCGCAGGTTTGGCGGAGGTGCTCCGGGCCGGTGACCTGCTGGTGCTGTCCGGCGAGCTGGGTGCCGGGAAGACCACGTTCACGCAGGGCCTGGGCGAAGGGCTGGGTGTCCGCGCAGGCGTCATCTCGCCCACCTTCGTCCTGGTCCGGACCCACCCGAACCTGCCGGACGGTCCGCGTCCCGGCGGCCCCGACCTGGTGCACGTGGACGCGTACCGGCTGGGCTCGGTGGCGGAAATCGACGACATCGACCTTGAAAACACCATGGACTCGTCCGTGACGGTGGTGGAGTGGGGGCATGAGCGGGTGGAGCACCTGAGCGACAGCCGGCTGGAAATCGACTTCCTCCGTGCCATCGGGCTGGGTACCGCGGGCGGCGGGGTCGGAAATGGAAGCCTGGACTTCGACGGTGAAGACACCGATGAGCCCCGCACGATCGTGATGCGCGGCTACGGGCCGCGCTGGGCAAGCGCTCCCGAACTGGGCGCGCCGGAAGGAGGCGATCCATGCTGATCCTCGCGATTGACACATCCGCTGTGGCCAGCGCTGCACTGGTGTCCGATGCAGCCCCGGAAGGCGTGCTGGCCAGCTTCTCCACCGAGGACACCCGCAGCCATGCCGAGGTACTCGCCCCCGGCATCCATGGCATGCTGGCCTCGGCCGGCGTCACCGGCCAGGACATCGATGCGCTGGTGGTGGGCGTCGGTCCCGGCCCGTTCACCGGTCTGCGCTCCGGGATTGCCACGGCCCGCACCCTTGCGTTTGCCTGGGGCAGGCCGCTGCACGGGCTGATGAGCCTGGACGCCGTGGCGCTGGAGGTGGCCGAATCCACTGCCGCCGCTTCCGAGTTCCTGGTGGTCACCGATGCGCGCCGGAAAGAAGTGTACTGGGCCCACTACACGCTGGTTGATGGACAGTTGCCGCTGCTGCAGGACGGCCCGCATGTCGGTTTCGCCGCGGACCTGCCGGACCTGCCCGCATTCGGTGCGGGCGCCGGCTTATACGCTGACGTACTCCAGGCGCATCCGGAGTTCGTCGCGGAGCAGCCCGACGCCCTCTACCTTGGCCAGTTCGCACTGGCGCGGCTGGCCGGCGGAGACGGGCTGCTGGACTCCACCCCCCTGTACCTGCGCGAGTCCGATGCCCAGGTTCCCGGTCCACGGAAGCGGGCATTGTGAGCAGCATCCCTGAGCCCCATCCGGCAGGCGTCACCGTCCGGGACATGACGCTGGACGATGTGCCCGCCGTCGGAATCCTGGAACACCAGCTCTTCCCCATTGATGCGTGGCCGGTGCAGATGTTCCTGGATGAACTGTCCCAGCCGGAAACCCGCCGCTACCTCGTGGCGGAGACCGCCGACGGAATTGTGGGCTACGCCGGCCTGATGTGCATCGAGCCCATCGCGGACATCCAGACCATCGCCGTCGTCCCCGACCACGAGGGCCGGGGCATCGGCACCACACTGCTGACCTGCCTGATTGAGGAAGCGCGCCGCAGGTACGCCGCCGATGTCCTGCTCGAGGTCCGTGCCGACAACCCCCGGGCGCAGCAGCTGTACGTGCGGTTCGGTTTCGAGCAGATCCACGTCCGGCCCCGCTACTACCGCGACGGCGTGGATGCCCTGATCATGCGGCTCCAGCTCGCCGGAAACCCCGAAACCGGCCCGGATACAACGGAAGCAGGCCACCAGTGAACCGTTCACAGCCCCTGGTGCTGGGCATCGAATCATCCTGCGACGAAACCGGCGTGGGCCTCGTCCGCGGCACCACCCTCCTGACCAACACTGTTTCCTCTTCAATGGATGAGCACGTCCGCTTCGGCGGAGTCATCCCCGAGATCGCTTCGCGTGCCCACCTGGACGCGTTCGTCCCCACCCTCGAGCAGGCACTGGCAGACGCCGGGGTAAGCCTGGCGGACGTCGACGCCATCGCCGTGACGTCCGGGCCCGGACTGGCCGGTGCACTCATGGTGGGCGTGTGTGCGGCCAAGGCGCTCGCCATCGCCACCGGAAAGCCGCTTTATGCGATCAACCACCTGGTGGCGCACGTTGGCGTGGGACTCCTGGATGACCGTGCCACCGGCGGCAAGCAGGAGCTGCCGGAAAACCTGGGTGCCCTGCTGGTCTCCGGCGGCCACACGGAGATCCTGCGGATCAACAGCATCACCAGCGATGTGGAACTCCTGGGCTCCACCATCGACGACGCCGCAGGCGAGGCCTACGACAAAGTGGCCCGGATCCTGGGTCTTGGCTACCCGGGCGGCCCGGCCATTGACAAGGTGGCCCGGAACGGCAACCCCAAGGCGATCCGCTTCCCCCGGGGATTGACCCAGCCCAAGTACATGGGCACGGCGGACGAGCCAGGGCCGCACCGGTACGACTGGTCCTTCAGCGGCCTCAAGACGGCGGTGGCCCGCTGCGTGGAGCAGTTCGAGGCCCGTGGGGAGGAGATCCCCGTGGCTGACATCGCGGCCGCCTTCCAGGAAGCCGTGGTGGACGTCATCTCAGCCAAGGCGGTCCTGGCCTGCCGGGAGCACGGCATCAAGGATGTCCTGCTGGGCGGGGGAGTGGCGGCCAACTCGCGGCTGCGCGAACTGACCGGGCAGCGCTGTGCGTCTGCCGGTATCCGGCTGCACGTGCCGCCACTGGACCTGTGCACGGACAACGGCGCCATGGTGGCCGCGCTCGGTGCGCAATTGGTGATGGCCGGAGTT
>DATIMT010000213.1:0-4870 GCA_035475035.1 Arthrobacter sp. | reverse complement strand
CACAACTGCCTGATGCTTCGCGAGTTCCTGGAAGACCGGCGTTTCCTTGAGGCGAAGGCGGATGAAGACCGCGATGGCGATCAGGATGAAGCTGGCCAGGAACGGCACGCGCCACAGCCAGCCCTGCAGGACGGACTTGTCCGCAAGCGCCATGAGCGCGAACGTTCCCGCGCCGAGAAGGGTGCCCAGCTGGATACCAACGAAAGGCAGGGAGGCAAAGAAACCACGACGGCGGCGCGGCGCCACCTCCGAGATGAGCGTGGTGGCACCTGCCTGTTCGGCTCCGGCCCCGAGGCCCTGGATAATCCGGAGGGTTACAAGGAGGACCGCGCCGAGCATTCCGGCCTGCTCGAAGGTGGGCAGGAGCCCAATCGCAAAGCTGGCCATGCCCATCAGGCCGATGGTGAGGATCAGGACCATCTTGCGGCCGAACCTGTCACCAATATGGCCAAAGACAATCCCGCCGAAGGGCCGGGCAGCAAACCCCACGCCGTAGGTGGCAAAGGATGCAATGACGGCGCCGCTCTCGCCGAGCGGGGCGAAGAAGAGCGGCCCGAAGATCAGCGCGGACGCCAGGCCATAGATATAAAAGTCGTAGTACTCCAGTGCGGAACCTACGGAACTTGCAAGAGTTGCCCTTCGCAGCTGGTCCGCGTCAACGATGGTGCCATCCGCGGCCTGCGGTGCATTAGTACGAGTTGTCACAAGTAACTCCCTCTTCACGCGCCGGGCCCCCGTTGGCCTGGCGGTCAGCGACAGCACCAAACCGTGCCGGTCACTATGTTGAACAGAGTACAGCAAGTTGAACAAGAGGCAAGGGAGCGGGTGAAGAATGGACCTGCCCCACCGAGATGCATCCTTCCTACCCCATTGGGTTGCCCAGCGACCGTGCGAGTTCCTGAAGCTCCTTGACCATTTGCGCCCCCTGCTCCGCCGTATAGGTCGCCTTGAGCGCCGTGACGGACAGTCCCAGGCTGGGACCGTGGGAACCGCGCGTGGGAACCGCCACGCCGAGGCAGACCACACCTGTAGTGGATTCCTCGTCTTCGAACGCGTAGCCCTGCTCGCGTATCGTCCGGAGCTGGGCCTTGAGCTCACGGCCGGACCGCAGCGACTTGGGGGTCAGGACGGGCAGGTCGGCGTCGTCGCGGAACATGTCCTCGATGTCGTGGTCGTGAAGCCTGGCGATCAAAGCCTTGCCTACTGCGCAAAGTGAAACAGGCATCTTGTCGCCGATGTTCGATGTCAGCCGGACCGCCGGATGTCCCTCGTACCGGGCCAAATAGATGACATTGGCCCCGTCCAGCATGGCGATCCGGACAGTCTCACCGGAGAGGGTGGGTGCCTGCTCGCAGTACCGGTAGAACTCCTGGACCTCGTCCATGCGGCTCAAATAGGCGGCACCGAGTTCCACCAGCTTTCTGCCCAGGGTGAATTCGGAGCCCTGCCTGTTGATGAGGCGGGCCTCCTCCAAAGCCAGCAGCAGGTTGGACGTGGAGGATTTTGGGATTCCAAGCTCGCGGGCGAGATCACTGAGCGTGAGCCTTCCACCCGCGGAGGCCGCGAGTGCTTCCAGCACAGCGGCAGCCCGGGTGACGGCCGGCGCCGGCGAGGCGCTGACCGGTCCGTCAGAAGAACGAGGGGTACGGGAATCGGCCATGATTCTCCTTCGGTAGGCGCGGGCGCACGTCCTGCTGTCCATTCAGCTGAACACGAACCATCATAATGGCTGGCGGACCACCGTCTCACGAACCCCCGCCTACCCCGGAAGGAACTCGGCGACGCGTGACTTTTTGTTTCCGGCAGTTCACGGTATATTCATCGCAGGCCCTTCACCGCGGCATCCCCCAATAGTCGCGGTGGAGGGTTTTCCAATGCCCGGAAACAGGATGCCCGGGACAACGGGCGATCAGTCGTTCAGGCTGCACCGGCTACGGACTCCCTGAGCTGCCAGCCGCCGCCGACGCCATCCCGCTGAAGATACAGGGTAGTCAGGGCTGACTTGCTGTTGCTTCCCAGCCTCACCTGCAGCTGCAGGACTTCGACATCCACACCGCTGGTGCCCTTCGGCATCCGGCGGGTGGATTCCCACCAGTTGATGCGCTCGAACCATCTGACCGGCACGGCACCCACGGTCCATTCCCTGCCCCGGCTCAGCACCGCCGTCGGAATTCCGTTGTTGTCTGTTTGCACTATGACGTGTTCCATCCCTGCACGGTATGGCAGGGGTCCGACAATGTCGCCAGGATGGGGCGGAACGTAAAAACCCCGCTGCCTCCGCCGGCGAGGCGGGGCAACGGGGTTTCTTCTGGTGGGTCCTACCGGGATCGAACCGATGACATCCACGGTGTAAACGTGGCGCTCTACCAGCTGAGCTAAAGACCCAAATGACGTGGTTTTCGGCCGTCGTGCCGTAACCAACGAACATAAACTCTACCCGACGACGGACCGGAAACGCGAATCGTCACAAGAAGCTGTCTTCCCTAGAGCGGCGGAAGTTCAGCTGCGAGGTAGTCCAGCGCCTGGCTGACCCCGGTCTCGAGCTTGATGGTTGCCTTGTCATCACCCCGGGTGGGGCCCCGGTTGATAATGACCACTGGCTTGGACTCCTTGGCGGCGTGCCGCACAAACCGCAGGCCGCTCATGACCGTCAGGGACGAACCCGCCACCACCAAGGCAGCCGCCTGGTCCACCATTGCGTAGGAGCGTTCCACCCGGTCCTTGGGCACATTTTCCCCGAAGTAGACGAAATCAGGTTTCAGGGTCCCGCCGCAGGCAGGACATACCGCCACCACGAAGCTGCTGATGAGGGCCTGGTCCTCCACGGTGGCGTCAGCGTCAGGCGCCATTTCCACCAGCCCCGAGGCCGCTGCCCGTTCCAGGAACCCGGGATTGAGTTCCTCGAAGACACCGGCCAGAAGACGGCGTGAGTAGGTTCGCCCGCAATCCAGGCAGATCACCTGGTCATACCGGCCATGGAGATCCACGACGTTGGAGCTGCCTGCATCCTGGTGCAGCCGGTCAACGTTCTGCGTGATCAGGCCCGTGAGGTAACCGCGCCGCTCCAGCTCAGCGGCCGAATAGTGGCCCTGGTTCGGGTCCGCGTGCCGCATGTGGGACCAACCGATGTGGTTCCTGGCCCAGTAACGCCGCCGGTTGGCGGCGTCCCCGACAAACTCCTGGTAGGTCATGGGAGAGCGGGGCGGCGAGTCCGGGCCACGGTAATCCGGGATCCCCGAGTCCGTGCTGAGGCCGGCACCGGTCAGCAGTGCGAAGGGGGCGCCGGCAAGCAGGTCCCGGATCCGGGCCAGCACTTCACGGTCATCGCCTGAGGGCGGAGCAGGTGAAACCGGCGGCATGCTGGCAAAGCCGGTAAGCCCTGTACCCCGCTGCTGCTCCGCCATGGATCGTTCAGGCCTGCTTCAGGTCCGCCAGGGCTGCGCGGTATTCGGCAAAGTCCCGGGCCTGGCCGCGGGGGTTCACCACGCTGTAACGGATCCTGCCGTCACCGTCGATGATGAACGTGGCCCGCTGTGCCATGCCGCTCCCGGCATCGAACACGCCATAGGCTTGGGCCACGGCTCCGTGCGGCCAGAAGTCGGCAAGGAGGTCGAAGGTGTAGCCTTCCTGCGCCGCATAGGCACGGAGGCTGAACTTGCTGTCAACGGATACCGCAAGGACCACAGCGTTCGAATCCTCGAACGTGGCCAGGTTGTCCCGAATTTCACACAGCTCGCCGGTACAGATCCCGGAAAACGCAAACGGGTAGAAGACCAGCGCAACATTTTGGCCGCGGAAGGAGGACAGCTGCACCGGCTCGCCGTATTGGTTGGCAAGCTCAAAGTCAGGCGCCGAGGCCCCAAGCGCGGGAACAGCTGCGGAAGCGGCCTGGACCGCTGCCGTCACTTGTTCTTCCTGCTGACCAGGCGGGTTGCACTCCAGTCCTTCGAGACTCCCGCGGAGGTGGTGACGTGCAGGCCCGCGGTGGGTGCCGCTTCCTGGATGTCCGCGGGCGAAACGTACCCGCCCCTGCCTGACTTAGGGGTGAGAACCCAGACAACGCCGTTTTCGCTCAGGGTAGTGAGGGAATCCATCAGGCTGTCCACCAGGTCCCCGTCGCCGTCGCGCCACCAAAGAATGACGGCGTCCGCTACCTCATGGTCGTCCTCGTCCAGCAGCTCCGAACCGGTGAGGTCCTCAATATCGTCACGCAAGTCGAAATCGACATCGTCGTCGTAACCGAACTCCTGAATCAGATCCCCGTTTTTGAAACCCAATTTTTCCGCCACATTTACCGAAGTGGCGGCGTCGGCCTCGCTCACGTGTTCCTCCAATGCCTCATATATGCGGTGTGCATAGTGATTTCCATTACTCCCAAGCCAACACCCTTTGTGCCTGCGCTTCAAGCTGCCGCCCCTGGAACTGCGCATATTCTGCGTCACATCCGGGTGCAGCATCACGGCGGCACGGGCATTTCGCCACACAACCAGTATGACGAACGAAATACAACTGCAGCACCCGGGACGCAGCTACGCATCGTGTTGCCGTCAGGGCTAGAGTGGCTGATGACAACTATGGCTGCGGGACGACAACCTTATGACTCCGTGCAGACATAGGAGCGCTAGGAAGCTGCCCGGCACACATGACGGGCTGTTGTAACCGATACGTCGCACACGGCGTATGTACGCCGGGCAGTCACCCTGCCTGGCCTGAGTGCGCCGATTCATGCGCGCAAAGAGAGGTTGGACGTGGCTGCAGGAGAAGATACCTCCCATATCCTCAGCGGGTTGACTAACCAGCTGCCTGATCGTGATCCGGAAGAGACTGCCGAGTGGGTTGAGTCCCTGGATGCGTTGATCAGGGAACAGGG
>DATIMT010000212.1:0-9627 GCA_035475035.1 Arthrobacter sp. | reverse complement strand
GTCTGCTTGCCGTCCTTGACCTCGCTTTCCACTGACTCGCAGAAGTCGGTGTTGGGCGTGACCTTGCCCTTGAAGTCCACCTTCCAGCAGCCGCCGACGCCGCCGCTGTTCATGGCGACCGGGTTCATGGGAATCTGCAGGGCGGAGTTGTCCGCGCTGTTGCCGTTGTTGGAGAAGCCGTTGAAGTCGGGGCCGATGTTGCCCAGCGGCAGGGTGACCTTGCCGCCCTGCTGAAGATCGGCTGCCGGCTTCTCGTTGATGCTGATCAGCTTGGACAGGTCGCTTCCCGATTCCTGCCCCTTGGCAGTTTCGGGGCCGTTGGCACCGCCACCGCCACCGCCGCAGGCCGTCAGCGCCAGGGCTGCAGCAATGGCTGCAACTCCGCCGATCCTGTTCATTTTCCTCATGGTTTTCCCTTCATTGGTGCGAGTGGTGGTGCTTGTGGGTCGAGAAGTCCTAGGGCGCATGGTGGTCCGCCGGTTCGTGCACCACCAGCATGTCCCCATCCAGTTCCCCGTCAGGGAAGAAGCAGGCGAACCGCTGGTCCGTGGCGGATGCGGCTGCCTCCAGGGGCGGTTCCAGGGTGAGGCACTTTTCCTGCTTGGTCGGCGGCAGTGCCGCGAAGATGGGACAACGGGTGGCGAAGTTGCAGCCCTTGGGTGCCTGCAGCGGCGAGGGCAGGTCGCCTTGGAGGATGATGCGTTCCCGGGTGCGTTCCAGGTGCGGGTCCGGCACGGGGATGGCGGACAGGAGCGCCCGGGTGTAAGGGTGGCGGGGATTGTCGAAAACGCGGTCCACGGCGCCAATCTCCACGATCTTGCCCAGGTACATGACCGCCACGCGGTTGGAGATATGGCGCACCACGGACAGATCGTGCGCCACCAGCAGGTAGCTCAGGCCCAGTTCGGCGCGCAGATGGTCCAGGAGGTTGATCACGCCGGCCTGGACTGAAACGTCCAGGGCCGAGACGGGTTCGTCCAGGACCACCAGCTTAGGGTTCACGGCCAGCGCGCGGGCGATGCCGATGCGCTGGCGCTGGCCGCCGGAGAACTGGTTGGGGAAGCGGTTGACGTGGTCCGGTTGAAGGCCCACAAGCCTCATCAGCTCCATGATCCGCTTCTTGACCGCTGCCCTGTCCATGCCCGCGTTCTGCAGGGGTTCGGCCAGGACTTCGTACGTGGTGAACCGGGGATCCAGGGCACCGGTGGGGTCCTGGAACACCATCTGGAGCTCGCGGCGCATCTTGGCTTTGGTTTTTGCGTCGGCGGCCTGCTTGTTGCTGAGCCCGCCAATCACCACCTCGCCGTCCTGGTCCGGATGGAACTCCATGATTTCCAGGAGCGTGGTGGTCTTTCCCGATCCCGACTCGCCCACGATGGAGAAGCATTCACCTTCGCGGATGTCGAAGCTCAGGCCGTCCACAGCCTTGACGGTGCCGATCCTGCGCTTGATCAGGGCTCCCCTGGTCAGCGGGAAATGCTTCCGCACGTCCGTGAGCTGCAGGACAGTGGACCGCTCCGCCCGGGGGATCGCATCGAAGCGGGACACGGGAACAGGCGGGGCGGCGAACACCTGGTGGACGTCCACCGTTCCGCCCAGCGATTCCGCCTTGATGCACGCTGCGCGGTGCAGGGCCTCGCCGGGCACGGGTGCCAGGGCGGGTTCGCCGTCAAGGCATGCGTCTGAGGCAAGCGGGCAACGCGGAGCGAACGAGCAGCCGGTGGGGGCGTGCAGCAGGTTGGGTGGCATCCCCTCGATGGGAACGAGCGAGGATTTCTCCGCCACATCCACCCGGGGCACGGCGCCGAGCAGGCCCATGGTGTAGGGCATCCGCGGGTTGTAGTAGATGTCGTCGACAGCCCCGGTTTCCACCGGCTTGCCCGCGTACATGACCATGATGTCGTCAGCCATCCCGGCCACTACGCCCAGGTCGTGCGTGATCATGACGACCGCAGCACCCGTCTCCTCCTGTGCGGTGTGAAGCACCTCGAGGACCTGGGCCTGGATGGTGACGTCCAGGGCCGTCGTCGGCTCATCCGCGATCAGGACGCGCGGGTTGTTGGCGATGGCGATGGCGATCATGACGCGCTGCCGCATGCCGCCGGAGAATTCGTGCGGGAAGGCCTTCAGCCGCTCCTTGGGGCTGGGGATTCCCACCATGGCCAGAAGCTCGACGGCGCGGGCTTCCTTGGCTGCCCGGCTCATGGTGGGGTTGTGGATGGTCAGCGCTTCGATGATCTGGGTGCCCACCGTGAACACGGGCGTGAGGGAGGAGAGCGGGTCCTGGAAGACCATGGCGAGGTCGTTCCCGCGGTACTCACACATGGCTTTGTCGCTCAGTCCCAGCAGTTCCCGGCCCTTGAGCCGGACGGAACCGGACACCTGCGCCGCGGGCGGGAGGAGCCCCATGATGGCCAGGGACGTGACGGATTTGCCGGAACCCGATTCACCGACGATTCCCAGCGTCTTGCCGGGCATGAGGTCGAAATCGACGCCCCTGACGGCGTGGACCACACCGTTCTCTGAGTTGAAGCGGACGTTCAGGTCACGGACCGAGAGGACTGCGTCGGTTGGGGCATGCAGTCCTGCAACATGCAGGCGCTCCACGTCCGATCGTGCGGGCTCCATGGCTCCGGTGGTGGTTTCGCTGCTCATGCCGTCTTCTTTTCCGCGCGGATTTTCCGGGCTTTGGCCTTCTTGGCTCTGCCGGTGGAGCTGGAGCTGGGGTCGAAGGCGTCGCGCAGGCCGTCGTTCATCATGGCCAGGGATCCGGTCAACAGGAACATGACGGTGAGCGGCACCCAGAACATCCAGGGGAAGGTCTGCACCTGGGACGTGGCGCCGCCGATCAGCACGCCGAGGCTCACATCGGGGACCTTGATGCCGATGCCAATGAAGGAAAAGGCCACTTCGGCAAGGATGGCGGCGGTGACTCCGCGGGTGATGTCCAGGATCAGCAGGGAACCGATATTCGGCACCAGGTGGCGCCAGACGATCCGGCGAGGCGGCACGCCCATGTACTGGGCCGCCTTGACGAAGTCCCGTTGCATGAGGGACATGGACATGGAACGGATCAGGCGGGCGGTGCCCATCCAGCTGAACACCAGCAGGACGATGATGAGCAGCAACCAGGAAGGCAGCTTCTGCTTGAAGGTGGCGCCGCCTCCGCCGCTGGTGGCGACGGCCACCACCAGGAGCGCCGGCATCATGATCAGCGCCTCGAGGATGAACAGCATGACCTTGTCCACCTTGCCGCCGAAGTAGGCCATGGTGCAGCCGTAGACGGCCGCGATCAGGACCGATACCAGGCCTACCACCAGGCCGATCAGGATGGAGATCCTGGTGCCTTCCACGGTCATGGCATAGAGGTCGATTCCCGCCTGCGATGTGCCGAGGAAGTGCTCCGCCGACGGCGGCATCCCGATGTTGAAGGGGTCGATGGTTTCCTTGTCCCACTCGGTGAAGAACCCGCCGATGAACGAGAAGACGGTCAGGGCCAGGAAGATGGCCAGGCCCGTCACGGCGGTCTTGTTGCGCAGGAAGCGGCGGAAGATGATGGTGGATTTGGCAATGACGACGTCGGCGCTTTCCAGGTGCGCGTCCTGCGCCACTGCTGCCGGGTCAACGGCGTTCAGGTTGGTCATGGCTACTGCACCCGCACTCTCGGGTCGACAAGCGTGGTGGCGAAGTCCGCCAGGACGGCCCCGAGGGCGAAAATCACGGAGCCGTAAGCCAAAGTGGCCGTGGCGGCGTTGACGTCCTGGAGTGAAATGGCATCGATGCTCCAGGAGCCGACGCCGGGCCAGGCAAAGATCTTTTCAGCGAAGAAGCCGCCGGCGAAGATTGCCGGGATGGTAAAGGCGATGCTCTGCGCCACAGGAATGAACGAAACCCGCAGCGCGTGCCGGGAGATCGCCTTGTTCCTGGTCAGGCCTTTGGCGCGGGCCGTGCGGACGAAATCGGCGTTCACGTTATCCAGCAGGTACTGCCGCTGCGCGATTTGGTAGGCGCCCCAGCCCACCAGGGTGATGGCCACCGTGGGAACCACATAATGCCCCACCATGTCCGCAAACTGTGGCCAGCCTGGCTGGATGCCGGGGGTGGAAATGCCGGTGACGAAGAAGATGCGGTCACCAACCGATTCGTTGATGTTGATGGCCCCCAGCTGCACCAGGAAGTAGGCGATGGGAGCCGGAACAATGTAGGCGAGGTAGCTGTAGGACGTGATGGCCCTGTCCTGGAACTTGTACTGCCGCGCTGCGGAGTACACCCCGAGCGCCACGCCAATGACCAGGGTGAGGATGATGGACGCCAGGAAGAGCCGGGTGGAGATCCAGACACGGTCCCCAAACTCTGCGTTGATGTAGGCACCATTGGGGCTCCGTCCCCAGTCCCACCGGGTCACGATGGCGGTGAGCCAGTCTACGTAGCGCTCCCACGGGCTAAGGTCGGGATCAAGTCCCTTGAGCCTCATCGAGTTGGCCACCTGTTCCGGCGTGGGCCGGGGGATGCGCTCCTGTTCGAGGAGGGCGGGCTTGAGTGAGCTGACGGCGAGGAAATATCCGGCTGACGTGGTCAGGAAGATCATCACCACGTACGTGATGGCGCGCTTGGCGAGGTACTTGAGCATGGCCGGCTATATCTTCGCGGGCGCCGCCGGGTACTGGACGGAGGAACACTCCGGTGTCCGCTGGTGTGCCGTGCTGCCGGACAAAACAACCATCACTGCTGGATCCTTCCGTCTTCCCCGGACAAGCACGGTTCGTGCCGCCCCACCGGGTCCTGCACCAGCGGGTAGCTGGTTTCCCGCAGCCCCATGGGCAGGTCCTGGTGGACTATGTCGCGGGTCACATTCCAGAGGAAACTATCACAAGCCCCAACCCTGAAAGAGCCGGAATCCCCGGAAATCCACTGTGCCGTATCAGATCGTTATGAATAGTTCTGTGAAGTTGGCTTGACTGGACGCAGGCGTATGTGACGGCTAACCTATGCTCCTGCGACAACGCGTGTGACAAGATCCCGCCATGATCCCGAAAGGCGCTCAGACGTGACGCGGTGTTCCCGGATAAGGTGCACCAGCCTTTCCGGGTCAAGCGTTGCAGTGAGCGAGCTCGCCATGAGCCACGGTTCCTGGATCCCGGAGCAGGCCTCCCGCAGCAACATTTCAACGTGCCGGTTCCAAAGGGCGGCGGCCGGGACGTCGAACCTGCCCCGGGGCCCGGTACCAGCGGCGAGGACCAGGTCCCCATACTCCACCACGTAGGCGATCCGCTGCGTTCCGAAGGCCACAAGCCGGTCCAGGGCCGGAGCTCCGGGGCCCAGCGGCGGCGGCCCGAACAGGAAGCGGGATTGGAAAGCCGCCTCGGAGTCATCCAGGAGCGTCAGCATCAGTCCGGCCCGGCTGCCGAAACGGCGGAAGACCGTACCCTTGCCCACCCCGGCGTGTTCAGCCAGACGGTCCATGGTGAGACCGGCGGCCCCGCACTGTTCGATCAACTCCCGGGCAGCAACCAGGAGGCGCTCCCGGTTTCGGGCAGCATCGCTGCGTTCGGCGGCCGACACGGGTGGCGTTCCCGGCCGGACTGGGATGGAGCTCACAGGGACAGTCTAGCGGTGGGGAATAGAAGCGGACCATGGTCCGTTTTAGTCTGGTGAAGGCTCCGTGAGCCTCTGTTCAACCGAAGGCGGCCCCGCCGCCCCTAGCCAGGAGTTTCCATGACCAAGAGCACAGTCCTTACCCTCGTCGGCAGCCTCCGCGCCGAGTCCACTAACCAGAAGCTGGCGGAAGCCATCCAGCTCAACGCGCCCGAGCAGGTGGACGTGGTAATCCACGAGAGCCTGGGCAATATCCCGTTCTACAACGAGGACCTCGACGTCGAAGGCCAGGTTCCTGCCGCCGCGGCGGCGCTGCGCGCGGCAGCCGAAGAGGCTGACACCCTCCTGCTGGTTACCCCCGAACACAACGGCACCGTCCCGGCAGCCCTGAAGAATGCCATCGACTGGCTGTCCCGCCCCTTCGGCGCAGGCGCCCTGGCAGGAAAGCCCACCGCCGTCGTCGGTACTGCGTTTGGCCAGTACGGCGGCGTCTGGGCCCAGGATGAGGCCCGCAAGGCCGCCGGCATCGCGGGCGCGCAGATCCTGGAAGACGTCAAGCTGGCCGTCCCCGGCTCCATGGTGCGCTTCGCCGAAGTCCACCCCAAGGACGACGCCGAGGTCGTTGAGCAAATCAAGGGCATCTTCGACGCCCTTGGGACAGCGGCACCGGCAGCCTAGCTTCCCCGGCAATACCCAGCGCCCGGCACGCAGTCCGCGTGCCGGGCGCTTCTGCGTTTCGGTTTTGGCACTTCACAGCAGCCGTGACCAACTCTTGTCCCAACCGGTACCTCACGGACATCTGCACCGGCGAGCGCCGCCGTAGCGTTAATCCACTGGACCTCCCGGATCGGATGACGGTACATCATGGCAAAAAGATGGAGTTGGGACGGGCGGGGGCGCTGCACCCTGGCGGCCGGGGGCTGCCTGGCACTGCTGCTGGCCGGCTGCAGCGTCACCGCCTCCCAGCCGGAAGGGACTTCCCCGCCCGTGACGGGCACTGCACGATCAAGCGCAGCCCCACTGGCTCTCCTTCCCGCCACAACAGGTGGCGCCGCTCCCGGCGTGGAGTCCGGAAAGGCCCCCGGGGACGCGGGAAGTCCCCCGCCCCCAGTTGCTTCCCCCGACCCCGGCAGCAGCGCCGGCGCCATGGCCCCGCCAGTGATGGCGTACTTCGTACTGGTGGACGACGGCGGGAGGCACGGTGTCCGCTTTGGCTGCAACGACAGCCTGGTTGGCTCGGCCCGGACCGGCGGAGCCGGGGATGCGCGGCTCAAGGGAGCGATCGGTGCCCTGCTGGTTGAGGAACAGGAGGCAGGTGGCCTTTACAACGCACTGGGAGGTTCCCGGCTGAAGTTCCTCTCCGGCAGTTTCGATGGCAGCACGGTCAGGGTCTACCTGGCGGGAACGCTGAACCCCGGCGGAAGCTGCGATGTTCCCCGCATAGAGGCCCAGCTCACCCAGACCGCCCTTGAGGCGGTGGGGGCGGTCAGGGCTGATATCTATATCAACGGAGAGACCTTGGCGGACTACCTGTCGTTGAAGTAGCGCCACCTGCAAGTAAATCGTGGATAAACAGGTGTTGCTTTCCGAGCAACACCTGGCTGTATCCTGACTCTGTGACCCACGAAACACTTGACACTTCGGCCGGCACACTGCCGGCGGAAGCCATTGACGCGATCGAGCGAGCCGCCACCTCCGCACACCGCCACGAGGAACTCTTCTCCGAGCGTGCGGCGAACATCCGCCAGTCGGCCGTCAGGGACGTCTTCGACATCTCGATGCGGCCCGGGCTGGTATCCCTCGCCGGGGGAAGCCCCTACCTGCAGTCCCTCCCGCTGGACCGGCTGGCGGCAACGGCAGCGAAAATCATCGCAGAGGACGGACTGACCGCCCTCCAGTACGGGGCAGGGCAGGGAACCGAGGAGTTGCGCACGCAGATCTGCGACGTCATGGCCGCCGAGGGCATCCTGGATGCCCAGCCGCACAACGTGGTGATCACCGCCGGTTCCCAGTCTGCCCAGGACGTAGCCACCAAGCTCTTCTGCAATCCCGGGGATGTGGTGCTGGTGGAGGACCCCACCTACGTGGGGGCACTGAACACGTTCGAGGCCTACCAGGTCCAGGTGGAGACCGTGGAGATGGACCAGTACGGCCTGGTACCGGAACTGCTGGAGGCCCGGATTGCCGCCCTGCAGCTCGCTGGCAGGAGCATCAAGTTCCTGTACACCATCCCCAACTTCAACAACCCTTCCGGCATCACCCTGGCCAGGGAACGCCGCCAGCAGGTGGTCGACATATGCCGCAGGGCAAATATTCTGGTCCTTGAGGACAACCCCTACGGCCTGCTCCGCTTCGAGGGCGAGCCGCTGGCGCCGCTGCGCGCCGCCAACCCCGACGACGTCATCTACCTGGGCTCTTTCTCCAAGATCTTCGCGCCGGGCCTCCGGATCGGCTGGGCCCTTGTGCCGGAGCACCTCCAGCGCCGGTACTACCTGGCCGCGGAATCGGTGACGCTCTGCCCCCCTGCCCTGAACCAGATGCTGGTCTCGGCCTACCTGCGCGAATACGACTGGAAAGGCCAGATCGAAACCTACCGCGGACTGTACGCCGAACGTTGCAGCGCGATGCTGGCCGCACTCAAGGACTACATGCCCGCTGGAACCAGCTGGACCAGCCCCCAGGGCGGCTTCTTCGTCTGGGTGACGCTGCCGGAGGGCGTTGACACCTACCCGCTCCTGCACAAGGCGATCGACGCCGGCGTCGTGTTTATCCCCGGCGCCGCCTTCACGCCGTCGGACGAGCCATCGAACAAGCTAAGGCTTGCCTTCAGCGCCGTACCTCCCGCGGCCATCGCTGAAGGAGTGCGGCGGTTGGCACCGGTGCTGCAGGAAGCGATCGCGGCGCTGTAGCGTAAGCCACACAAATGCCGAAAACCGAGCAAAGGAGTATGCATATGGGTGGAATCATCGTTGTAGGGGTTGACGGCAGCGGGACGGCCAAGAAGGCAGCGGAGTCGGCCAGGGACCTGGCTGGCGCCCTGGGCGCCTCCCTGCACGTCGTGTCGGCCTTCGACAGCGACCGGACCGAGGTATTTGGCAGCGGCAGCGACCGGTGGATCGTCTCCGATGCCGACGCCGCGGAGCAGGTGGCGCGCACCGTGGCGGAATCGCTGGGCCGTGACATCACAGTGACGTACTCGGCCGCGCGCGGACGGCCGGCCGACGCCCTCATCAAGGAAGCCGTGCGCATGGAAGCCCGCATCATTGTGGTGGGAAACCGGCGCATGCAGGGCATCGGGCGCGTTCTTGGCAGCGTGGCCAACAGCGTGGCCCACAACGCGCCCTGTGACGTCTACATCGCCAACACCTACGACGCCGACTGACCTGCCCGGCCCGTCAGAGCCGGTCGGGGCGTAACCCCGGACACTCCCCGTGGTGGCGAACATCGCTGCGGGGGGTGTCCGTTCTCACCGGCCGGGACAGGTTTAGCCCTGGTCTCCAACGATAAAATTGGAGGGGCCCCAAAGGCGTGGACACCGAACGAATCCACCCCCAGCGAAGGGCTCCCCTTTTGATCACCTTGCAGCGCCGCCAGCTCGTTGGCCACGACATCCTCCTGGCCCGCCACGGAAACCACATCTCTTCCATGCGGGTGGACCGCAGCAACGGCAGGGTTATTGCACTGCTTGATGATGGCAGCCTGGACAGCGCCCCCAACCTGATCGCGCCGGGGCTCCAGCTTCCCCAGACCGTGCGGAGCGTCCTGCGCGAGGATTGGAAGCTCCTGAGCGCGTGGGCCGGCGCGGCTGCCCTGTTGGGCGGTTTGATGACCGCAGCAGCGGTGGTCCTGGGAACCACTACGGATCCGGCCATCCTCGACGCGCTGACCGCCTACTCCGCATACTGAAACCTGCTGCCGGGATAGGCTTCTCAGCCCAGCAGTAAGCCCTGCAGGAGCCACCAGATCCCGGCCATCACCACTCCGCCGAAGAGCGAGCCCGCCACCACCTGGGCCAGGGAATGCGCCCGCAGA
>DATIMT010000211.1:0-8362 GCA_035475035.1 Arthrobacter sp. | reverse complement strand
CACGGCGAGCGCCAGGCCGTCGGCGGTGGCCACGACGGGGTTGGTGGTTTGGGCGAACAGCTGTCCTGCGCCGCCGGTGGCCAAGAGGACGGAGTCCGCCTCAAGGCTGTGGTGCCGGCCGCCCCGGAGGTAGTCGACTCCTGACACGCGCCCCTCGCGGGTTACGAGGGCGGTGGCGTGGGCGTCAGTGAGGAGCGTGAGCTTTCCCTCGTCCTGCCGGGACAGGACCGCCCGGATCAGCGCGGCGGCGACGCGCGCTCCCGTGGCGTCCCCGCCGGCATGCAGGATTCGGGGGGCGCTGTGGGCCGCTTCGAGCCCAAGAGCCGGGCCGCCATCGTGCCCTGTGCCATCCTGCCCTGCGCCATCCAGCCCCGCATCAAAGGCAACCCCATAGCGCTGCAGGCCCGCGATGTCCTGCCGCGCCTCCGTGCACATGAGCCGGACAGCAGCATGGTTGCAGTGACCCGCCCCGGCGCGGAGGGTGTCTGCGATGTGCGCGGTGACGGTGTCCCCGGGCGCGGGTTCGGCGAGGACTGCCGAAATGCCGCCCTGCGCGTACCAGGTGTTGCTGTGCTCCAGCGCGCCTTTCGTCAGCAGCACCACATGGGCGCCTGCGTCAGCGGCGAGCAGCGCGGCGTAAAGGCCCGCGATTCCGCTTCCGACGACGGCGAGCCGCCGTGCAGGTGCTTCAGGCCGGGGGATCATTACGGCCTCGCAGCGAGCATGCGCTCAAGCGCCGTCCTGGCATTGGCCTGCACGTCATCGTCCACCGTGATGCGGTTGACGATGCGGCCGGCCACCAGTTCTTCCAGCACCCAGGCCAGGTAGCCGGGGTGGATCCGGTACATAGTGGAGCACGGGCAGATCACCGGGTCCAGGCAGAAGATGGTGTGCTGCGGGTATTCGGCGGCAAGCCTGTTCACCATGTTGATTTCGGTGCCGATGGCAAACGTGGTGGGTTCGGTGGCGGCCGCGATGGCCTTCCTGATGAAGTCGGTGGAGCCGGCGGAATCCGCGGCGTCCACCACCTCCATGGGGCATTCGGGGTGCACGATGACCTGGACGCCGGGGAAGTCTGCGCGGGCCTTCTCGATCTGGGCGACGTTGAAGCGCTTGTGCACGGAGCAGAATCCGTGCCAGAGGATAACGCGGGAGTCCAGAAGGGCCTGCTCGTCATTGCCGCCCAGGTCCTTGCGGGGGTTCCACATGGGCATCTGTTCCAGGGGCACCCCCAGGGCCTTGGCTGTGTTCCGGCCCAGGTGCTGGTCGGGGAAGAACAGCACGCGCTGTCCCCGCTGGAACGCCCACTCCAGGACGGTCCGGGCATTGGAGGAGGTGCAGACGATGCCGCCGTGCTCGCCGCAGAAAGCCTTAAGGGCTGCGGAGGAGTTCATGTAGGTGACGGGGATGACCGGAACGCGGCCCTCGGCGTCGGGCTCGGTGCCGAAGATTTCCGCCAGCTGCTCCCAGCATTCCTCCACGGAGTCCGTGTCCGCCATGTCGGCCATGGAGCAGCCGGCGGCGAGGTTGGGCAGGATGACCGCCTGTTCCGGGGTGGAGAGGATGTCCGCGGTTTCGGCCATGAAGTGGACGCCGCAGAAGATGATGGCCTCGGCCTCCGGCCTGGTGAGGGCTGCGTTGGCGAGCTGGAAGGAGTCGCCTACGAAGTCCGCGTACTGGACCACCTCGTCGCGCTGGTAGAAGTGGCCCAGGATGACGGCACGGTCCCCCAGGGCTGTCTTGGCGGCCTTGATCCGTTCCCCGAGCTCGGCGTCCCCGGCCAGCTTGTACTCCTCGGGCAGCTGGCCCTGGCGCGGCGTGGTGGCCGGGGCGGGGTCGGCGCTTGATGCGCCCGGTCCATAGGCGGGGACGCCGGCGAGTGCCTCGGCCAGGTCATAGTCCCATGGGCCCCTGGCCAGTGCCGGGCTGCAGGTGCTGCGTTCGGCAGCTGCGCCTTTTTCGGCCTGTTCGCGCGTGATCAGCTGGATTGCCGTGTTGACGCTGCTCATGGTGTGCTCCTGTTGTCTGGGTCGAGGCCTGGCCGGCCGGTGTAGCGGTAGAGGCGTGGCGGGCGGTGTTTGCCGCCCTGGAGGTATTCCCCGGTTTCTTCGATTTCCGGGGTCGATTTGAGTTGCCGGCGGAAGTTGGCGGGGTCCAGTTCGCGGTCCAGGACTGCTTCATAGACTTCGCGGACCTGGGCCAGGGTGAAGTATTCGCCGAGCAGGTGGTACGCCACCGAGCCGTAGGCCAGCTTGTTGCGCAGGCGCCCAAGTGCGTAGTCGACGATCGCGTTGTGGTCGAAGGCGAGGTCCCCCAAGCGGTCGGCTCGGAACCACCTGACGTTCTCGGACTCGTCGGCGAGCGCGGCCTCCGTCGGCTGGACCAGGGCCCAGTAGACGATCGAGACCACGCGCTGGGTGGGTGAGCGGTGCAGGCCGCCGAAGGCATACAGCTGCTCAAGGTAGCGGGGTGCAAGGCCGGTGGTCTCCCGCAGGTTCCTGGCGGCGGCGTCCTGGAGGGATTCGTCATGGCTGAGGGGGCCACCCGGCAGGGCCCACAGCCCCTTGAAGGGTTCGCGGATGCGACGCACCAGGGGAAGCCACAGTGTGGGACGGCCCGAGGTTGCACTTGGCCGGAGCGCGAAGATCACCGTGGAGATGGCGAGCGACGGCGGGGCGGCCTGCCGCTCAGAGACGTTGGCCGAGCTGTAGTACATCTTTCCACCACCCTTCGTCGCGCTGGTCCTGCCCGCCGGAGCGGTGTTCAGAGTTATGGTCAACTTGACCAAAACTAATTCTACGGCCGGCATGCCGGAATGGGAAATGTTTCTGCTGCCGTGCGGAACGGCAGCGCGCGCCATGCACTCATGGGTCCGTTTCCCTGCCCCTCCACCCGGTTCTCCTGCCGTTTTTGGGCAGTTCCCGGAGACGGTAAATTCAAAAGGTCCCACAAGGACCCCCGGACCACCCGGACCGGACCGCCGACCCCAGCCCCCAGAAGGTGCACCGCCGCATGACGATGAAGTCTGACCAGACCATGTCCGCAACACTCCCGCCCAAGACGGCGGCACGCCACGGCATGAAGCCGCGCCAGCTCACCATGATGGGGCTGGGCAGCGCCATCGGCGCGGGTTTGTTCCTGGGATCGGGCGCCGGGGTGCAGGCAGCCGGACCGGCAGTACTCATCTCCTACCTGGTGGCCGGAACGCTGATCATCCTGGTGATGTGGGCCCTCGGCGAAATGGCAGCCGCAAACCCGGCCAGCGGCGCTTTTTCTGTCTATGCGGAACGGGCTCTGGGGCGGACAGCAGGCGCCACCATCGGCTGGCTGTGGTGGCTGCAGTTGGTGGTGGTGATCGCGGCCGAGGCACTGGGCGCGGCCGGACTGCTGTTCTCCGTCTGGCCGGTGGTCCCGGTCTGGGCGCTGGCGCTGCTGTTCATGGTGGTCTTCACCGGCATCAACCTGTCAGGTGTCCGGAGCTTCGGTGAGTTCGAGTTCTGGTTCGCCATCCTCAAGGTGGCCGTCATCGTGCTGTTCCTCGCAATAGGTGCCGCACTGCTCCTCGGCCTGCTGCCCGGCGTCGACAGCCCCGGCGCCGCAAACCTCACCGCCAACTTTGCCCCGCAGGGCCTGGCCGGCGTTGCGGCAGCGCTGTTCGTCGTGATTTTCGCGTTCGGCGGGACCGAAATCGTCTCGGTGGCCGCCGCCGAAACCGAGGACCCGGAACGCAGCGTGGGCAATGCCATCCGGACCGTGGTGTGGCGGATCCTGGTGTTCTACATCGGCTCGGTCTTTGTCATCGCCGCCGTTCTTCCCGCCACCTCCAAAAGCCTTGCCTCCCCCTTCGCCGGCGTCCTGGACGCTGCCAGGATCCCGGGCGCCTCCACCGCCATCACCCTGGTGGCCGTCGTCGCACTTCTCTCGGCACTGAACGCCAACCTCTACGGCGCCTCCCGCATGGTCCACTCCCTGGCGCAGCGGGGTGAAGCACCGCGTTTCCTCACCCGCCTCAATGGCGCCGGCGCGCCCCTGCCCGCGGTGGCGGTATCGGTGGCCTTCGGCTTCATTGCCACGGTCCTGGAGTTGTTGTTCCCGGACCGGATCCTGCCCGCCCTGTTCCAGCTGGTGGGATCGACATGCCTGGTGGTCTGGGGCAGCGCGCTGGTCTCCCAGTTGATCCTGCGTCGGCGCGCAGACCGGGACGGGATCCCGCTTCCCCTGCGAATGAAGGGCTTTCCCGGCCTGACCATCCTGGGCCTGGTGCTGCTCGGCTTGATTTTCGCGGTCGGCTTCAGCGCGGACAGCAGCCGGGTGCAGCTCTTCGGCACCTTTGCGCTGATCGCCGGGATCGCGCTGGCGTGTGCCGCCGCGGCCCGCCTCACCCGCAGGAACCGGCCTGCCAACAGGTAGAGTGGTGCGTACCTTTCCAAGGAAGACGCACCGACGCGCCGGGCCCGCCCAGGCGCCGTACCTGATTGGGGAAACTGACACCATGAGCGGCAGGCACACCGGACAGCAGCAGGGGCATACCGTTGAAGGCACCGACCCGCAGCTGTACGTGGCGGTCCACGAACCGGCCAGCGACGCAGGGCTCCGCCCTGTCCTGCTCCTGCACGGCTTTTCCTCCTCCTCCAAGCTCAACTGGGAGGACACCGGCTGGGTTTCCGCACTGCTGGACGCCGGCCGCCGGATCATCACCGTGGACCTTCCCGGCCACGGCCGCAGCGGCGCGCCTGAGGACCGGGACTCCTACTCCCCCAGCCGGATCAGGGCTGACCTCCTCCAGGCAGCGTTCGACGCCGGCGCGCGGCCCCTGCAGAACGGTGACCCTTCCAGCGGACTGGACGTCGTGGGCTACTCCCTGGGATCGCGGCTCGCCTGGGAATTTGGGGCGACCCAGCCCGAACTGGTCCACCGGCTGGTACTCGGCGGCCCCAACGATTCGGATCCGCTGGCCGCATTCGACCTTGTGGCCGCCCAGGACTACCTGGCGGACGGCACCCCGATCCGTGACGAATCCACCGCCCAGCTGCTGAAGATGGCGCTGCTGCTGCCGACCAACAACATCTTTGCGCTGCTGTCCCTGGTGGAGGCCATCAAGGCCGAGCCCTATGATCCTTCCGAAGCCGTCCCCCACGTTCCCATGCTGCTGGTGGCCGGAGACAAGGATGAACGGGCGGCCACGCTGCCCAGGCTCGCCGAGCTGGCCCGCGGAGCCGGTTCCATGGCCGAACAGTTGGTCCTCCCGGGAAGGAACCACACCAACGCCATCACCAGCAGGGCCTTCAAGCAGGCCGCCATCTCGTTCCTGTCCGTCTGAGAGGATGCTGCGGTGCTGGGGGAAAAGCCCGGAGCCGCGGAAAACCCGTCGGCCGGTCCGGCAGTAGGCTGAAGGAAGCCAGGCAGCAGCGCCGGGAGGGGACCCATGGGTATGCGTTTTGAAGACCGCACGGAGGCCGGCCGGCGCCTGGCCGCTGCGCTTGCCCAGTTCCGTGAACGGCCGGACGGCGTAGTCCTGGGCCTGGCGCGCGGGGGAATCCCGGTGGCGGCCGCTGCCGCACAAGCCCTCGGCCTGCCCCTGGGGACCGTCCTGGTTCGGAAGCTGGGGATCCCGGGGCACGAGGAAACCGCATATGGCGCCCTTGCCTGGGCGCAGGGGCGCACCGTCCGGTTGATCAACAAGCCCCTGCTGGAGCGCGTACTCGAACACGGGGTGCGGCAGGAATCGCTGGACGACGTGGAAAAGCGTGAACGGGCCGAGCTGCTCCGCAGGGTGCAGCTGTATCCGGCAACCACCATTGACGTATCGGGCAGGACCGTTCTGCTGCTGGATGACGGCCTGGCCACTGGCGCAACGATGCGTGCCGCCGTCGAGGCCATGCGGGAAGGCGGCGCCGCTGCCGTGGTGGCCGCAGCGCCCGTGGGTTCGGTCGACGCCGAAGCCTCGCTTGAGCGGGTGTGCGACGCCGTGATCTGCCTGCACCTGCCGGGCAAGTTCCGGGCCGTGGGAAGCTACTACCGGCACTTTGGACAGTTGAGCGACGACGACGCGGTTGCGCTGCTGGCACACTGACCGGACACGCAAACGCAGCAGGCCCGGACCGTGCGGTCCGGGCCTGCGGTTCTTGCCGTTCCCCGGAAATTCCGGGAACTGCTGTGTCAGTGGTTACTGCTGACGCCCAGCGGCCGACCTTTGGTTTCCTTGGCCAGCACCACGCCGACAGCCGAGATGACGCAGAGGATCATGATGTAAATGCCGATCGAACCGGTCCATTTGGTGGACTGCAGCAGCGATTCCGCGATGGTTGCTGCGAAGGCTCCGCCCAGGATGGCCCCGAAGGCGTAGCCGATGGAGATGCCCGAGTACCTGACGTTTGCGGGGAACATCTCGGCGTACATGGCCGACATGGGTCCGTACGACAAGCCGAGGCCGATTGTCAGGACGAACAGCGCGACGCCGTACAGCATGATGTCCTTGGTGTCGATCAGCGCGAACATGGGGATCATCCAGGCAAAGACGATGGCGTAGCCGATGAGGAAGGTTTTGACGCGGCCTATCCGGTCCGACAGCCAGCCGCCGACCAGGGTGAAGATCAGCCAGCCGAAGGATGCCAGTGTGGTTGCCAGGAGGATCTGTGGCGTGGGCATCTTCAGGGTCTTGGTGGCGTAGGAGATGAAGAACGCAATGAGCAGGTATCCGGCCGCGTTGTTGCCGATGAAGATCAGGGTGGAGTACAGGACGGGCAGCTTGTGGTTCCGGATCAGCTCGCCCAAGGGAGCTTTGCTCTCCTTCTTCCGCAGTGCCATCTCCTGGAAGACCGGGCTCTCGGCCACTGCCCGGCGGATGAGGTAGCCCACCACGATCAGGACGATGGAGAGCAGGAACGGCACCCGCCAGCCCCAGGCGGCGAAGTCTTCCTTGGACATGCCGGTGTTAAGGAAGAACAAGAGGCCGGTGGCGAGGATCATGCCCACGGGGACACCGATCTGGGGGTAGGCGCCGAAGAGGCCGCGACGGCTGATCGGGGCATGCTCCACGGCCATCAGGGCGGCTCCGCCCCATTCGCCGCCGGCCGAGAACCCCTGGATGACGCGGAGGAGGATCAGCAGTACGGGAGCCCAGGCGCCGATCTGCGCGTAGGTGGGGAGCATGCCGATCAGGGCCGTGGCGGCGCCCATCATCACCAGGGTGAAGACCAGCATCGCCTTGCGTCCCAGGCGGTCCCCCAGGTGTCCTGCGACAACGGCGCCGAGGGGGCGGAACAGGAAGCTGATGCCGATGAGCGCAAAGGAGAGGATCTGCGCCAGGCCCGGGTTGGACTCGTTCAGCGGTGCCAGGAACAGCGGTGACAGCAGCGTTGCGGTCAGCTGGGCAAAGATGAAGAAGTCGTACCACTCGATGGTGGTGCCGACGAGGGTGCCGGCGAGGACCTTGCGTTCCTCCCGCCGGCTGCTGGGACCGGCGGGTGTATCCACCTTGGAAGGTGTAGTCATTGAAACTCCATTGTTTATTGGACAGCGGGGCCGTCCGTACGCCTTCAGGATTACCGACAGAACGGTCAGTTAGTTAGTAGAGTACTACGGACTTGTGATGCGGGACACGGGACGCGGGAATTCTTACTGCGGGATCGCGAAAACAAACAGTTCTATATTCGAACTGATCGTTCGTATAGAGGACATTACCGCGCGCCCGTGGATGAGACAAGAGTCACGGCGTCCCGGCTGGAGCCGCCTAGGATGGACTTCATGACTCCTCCAGCAGCCGCAGCCCGGACGGCGGCGCCGCAGGCTTCGCCGTCCCAGACCCTTTCGCGCGGTATCCGCGCCCTTGAGATCCTGGCGGCTGCCCCGGGCCCGTTGACCATCGCCGAACTCGCCGATGCCATGGGTGTCCATCGGTCGGTGGCCTACCGGATCCTGCGCACCCTGGAAGACCATTCCCTCCTGGTGCGGGACGATGCCGGACGCGTCCAGCCCGGTCCCGGCCTGGCGGTACTGGCACGCGGTGTGTCGCGCAATCTGCAAAGTGCCGCCCTGCCGGAGCTCACCCAGTTGGCAAACTCCCTGGACATGACAGCGTTCGTAGCCGTGTGGGACCACCATGACTGCATCACGCTCGTCACCGTTGAACCCAGGCATTCCGGGGCGACCGTGGCCCAACACCCCGGCACCCGCCACCCCATCAACGCAGGCGCGCCGGGTATCGCCATCCAGTCGGCAGTGTCCGAAGCGGAGTGGGACCGGCTCGAGACCGGTATTCCCTACCGCCCCGAGGCGTCGGAAGCGCGCCGGAAGGGCTACTCGGCCAGCCATGATGAAGTCATTGCCGGGGTCTCCTCGCTGGCAGCCCCCGTCCGGGTGC
>DATIMT010000210.1:0-5184 GCA_035475035.1 Arthrobacter sp. | reverse complement strand
TCCACCGCAGACCGCTATCAGGTCTGGTACAAGACCTCGAACAACCCCAGCGGCATTTGGTACCACCTGAACTCCGGGATGGCCAACGGCAACTGGCTCCGCTGCGACACGTCCAACGTGGGCTGCAACCCGCCCAACGGCATGCCGAACAAGTAAACCAGCACCACTTCGCACCCGTGGGGCCCGAAAACCCGGGCCCCACATATGAACCTAAAAAGGAAGCACACCTTATGACCATGACCATGGAGCAGGCCGAGTGGTTTGCCGGTACGTTCGAAAAGCTGGTTGCCAACGTGGGGCAGGCGGTGCTGGGCAAGGAACACGTCATCCGGCTGACCTTCACGGCCATGCTGGCTGAGGGCCACGTGCTGTTCGAGGATGCGCCCGGAACGGGCAAGACCTCCCTGGCCCGCGCGCTTGCCGCCACCGTACAGGGCTCCAACAACCGCATCCAGTTCACGCCGGACCTGCTGCCCTCGGACGTCACGGGTGTGACCATCTATGACCAGAAGACGCAGAAGTTCGAGTTCCACAAGGGGCCGATCTTCAACAACATCGTCCTGGCCGATGAGATCAACCGTGCTTCGCCCAAGACCCAGTCCGCGCTCCTGGAGGTCATGGAGGAATCCCGGGTCACCGTGGACGGTACCACCTACTCCGCAGGCCGGCCCTTCATGGTCATGGCCACCCAGAACCCGATCGAGCAGGCCGGTACCTACCGCCTGCCCGAAGCCCAGTTGGACCGCTTCCTCATCAAGACGTCCATTGGCTACCCGGACCACGCGTCCACGGTCCGGCTGCTCGGCGGCAACAACCTGAAGGACCGCTCCCAGGAACTGTCTGCCGTCATCACCACCCAGGCAGTGGCGGACATGGCAGACCTCGCCGCGACCGCGCACGTGGACACCGCGGTGCTGGAATACATTTCGCGCCTGTGCGAGGAGACCCGCAGCGCCCCGGAGACCCGGCTGGGTGTGTCCGTGCGTGGTGCCCTGGCCATGGTCCGGGCAGCCAAGGTGTGGGCTGCCGCGCAGGGACGCAACTTCGTCCTGCCGGATGACATCAAGGAACTGGCACCCGTGGTGTGGACCCACCGGTTCGTCATGGACCCCGAGGCGGAGTTCTCCGGCGCCACCGCCGAAGCCGTGCTGACCAGGATCCTGGCGGACGTCGCCGCCCCACAGCAGCGCACCAACGCCTAAGCCGCGGTCGCGACCCGCGCCCGCAGCACAGCACATTCCATTCCAGCGCAACAACGAAGGCACACCCCTATGTCGGACGGCACGTCCAGCGGCACCCCGTTGACCCGGTTCATGGAGCGTTTCCAGCAGCTCTTCCACCGGAACGGCCGCCCAACCCGCCTGCACCCCGCAGCAGTCTGGTCCGAGGCCAGCAGCACGGCCCTTCTCGCCGTGGCACCTGCCTGGCGGGGGGTCCGCGGCTACTGGCTGAAGTACGCCTGGCCTGTACTTTCCGTGGTCAGCATCCTGGGTTGGTCGGTCCTGGCCGCTTCCGTCCT
The DNA here is from genome assembly GCA_035475035.1 of Arthrobacter sp. Taxonomy (GTDB): domain Bacteria; phylum Actinomycetota; class Actinomycetes; order Actinomycetales; family Micrococcaceae; genus Arthrobacter. The sequence continues at coordinate 3,665 of DATIMT010000210.1, read as the reverse complement.
GCTCTGGATCACCGGGCAGGCCTTCGGCTGGCAGGAAGCCACGGCTGCGGCCATCGCGGCGTTCACCATGTTCGTGATCGCGGTGGCCTTCATCCTGGGCCGGTCTTCCTACGGGGTGCTGCTGGACCTCGCCCGCACGCGGGTGGCGGTGGGGGACAGTGCCGTCGGCAGCATCGCCGTCTCCAACACGTCGGCCCGGCCGCTGCTGCCGGCCGCGCTGGAACTTCCGGTGGGCAGCACCACCGCCGTCTTCCACCTGCCCCGGATGAAGCCCGGCCAGGTCCATGAGGACCTGTTCACCATTCCCACCGCCCGGCGCGCCGTCATCGTGGTGGGCCCGGTGCGCTCCGTCCGGGCCGACCCTTTGCACCTCCTGCGCCGCCAGGTTCTCTGGACCGAGCCTGAAGACCTCTTCGTCCACCCCCGCACCGTTGCCCTGGCCGGTTCTGCCGCAGGCTTCATCCGTGACCTCGAAGGCATGCCCACCACGGACCTGTCCAGCGCCGACGTCTCCTTCCACGCCCTGCGCGACTACGTGCCCGGGGACGACCGCAGGCACATCCACTGGAAGACGACGGCCCGCACCAACAAACTCATGGTGCGCCAGTTCGAGGAAACCCGCCGGGCGCACCTGGCCATCTCGCTCTCCATCAACACCGACGAATACTCCTCCGAAAGCGAGTTTGAGATGGCCATCTCGGTGGCCGCCTCCATTGGCAGGCAGGCAATCCGGGAGCAGCGTGAACTGGATGTGCTGACGCAAAAAGGGCCGTTGCGCTGCGAAACCGGCCGCAACATGCTCGATGACATGACCCGGATCGTCGGCACACCGATGCGCCGCACCGCCGTCGACCTCGCCAGGACCCTGGCTGACACGGTGCCCAACGCTTCCGTGGTCTTCTTCGTGGTGGGAAGCAACGTGACGGCAACCCAGCTCCGCACCGCCGCCGCCTCCGTCCCGCCCGGGGTCCGCAGCCTGGCGGTGCGGGTGGAAGCCGGCGCAGCCCCTACCAGGGCCAACATCGCTGATCTCACTGTCCTGACGCTCGGCGACCTGGCCGACCTTGCCATCGTGCTGAGAAAGGCCGCCGCATGAGCACCGCACCGGGCCGGTCCCCGCAATCCCGTACCCGCCGCAAAGCCGCCACCCCGGATTCGGCCTTCGCCAACGGCCAGCCGCTGTGGCATTTCATGCTCGACGCCGGAGCCCTGGTGGTCCTGCTGGGCCTGGGCCTGCTCGGTTTCGGCCTGAGCTTCGGCGGGGACCCCTACTACCTGCTGTCCGGGTTCGGCGGCATCATCCTGGGCCTGGGCATCGGCGCAGCCAACGCCCACCTGCGCCTGGGGCTGCTGATCACCACGGCCCTGGCCCTCGCCGCCTACCTGGTGCTGGGGACCTTCCTGGCGGTGCCGGACTCCGCCATCGCCGGGTTCGTCCCCACCCTGGACTCGCTGCGGACCCTGCTCCTGGGCATCGTCTTCGCCTGGAAAGACATGCTCACCGTGGGCGTGCCGGTGGGGACCGCCGGCGGCGTGCTCATTGTTCCCTTCCTGAGCTCGCTCATCACGGCCCTCGTGGCCGCACTCCTGACGTGGCGCCTCCGCAGCCCCTACCTGCCCCTCCTGCCGGTGCTCGTCCTCTTCGTCACCGGCATCGCCTTCAGCACCAACGCTGCGTTCCTGACCCTCGAGCGCGGGATCGGCCTGACCGTGCTGGGCATTGCGTGGGCAACCTTCCGCCGGGACGCCCTGCGGCGGAACAGCACCCGGCGGGTTGCGGTCAACAACCCGCAGACGGACAGCGCTGCCGCACGGCGCGCCAGGATCCGCCGGCTGGGAATGGCCGCCGGGGTGATCGCAGTCAGCGTGGGAATCACCGCAGTGGCCGCACCGCTGGTCAGTGCCGGCGACGACCGCAAAGTCCTCCGGAACGTGGTGGTACCGCCGTTTGATCCCAAGGACTACATCACGCCCTTGGCCAGTTTCCGGACTTACGTCAAGGACAAGAAGGACGACACCCTGTTCGTGGTCAAGGGGCTGCCGCGGGACGGCCGGGTGCGCCTCGGCGCCTTGGACGCCTTCAACGGCACCAACTACAACATGGACCCCAACAGCTCCGGCAACTTCAGCAAGGTGGGCGACGCCAAGTCCATCAACACCCTCGCCGACACCTCCGGGGTAGTGCCCACCAACGATTACTCGATCAGCATCAACGTCGAGGACTACCAGGGCTTCTTCGTTCCGGGCGGGCGCAAGACCACCGGCATCAGCTTCGAGCAATCCGGCTCCGCCGCGGCCTCGGGCCTCTACTTCAATCCCGGAACGGACACCGCCGTCACCACCAACGGGCTCTCCCGCGGCGACTCCTACACGGTCCAGGTTTCCGATCCGGTCAAACTCGAGCACGGGCAGCTGACCCAGTACGACTTCGCCAGGATCTCCCTTCCCGCGCCTCTTGAGGTTCCGCCGGTGGTGGGCTCCCAGGCCAACGACCTCTCCGCCGATGCCCCCACCGCGATCGACCGGGTGCGCCAGATCGAGGCGCACTTCCAGAAGACGGGGGCCTTCAGCAACGGACTCGTGAGCGAAGGGCAGCTGCCCAGTGTTTCCGGCCACGGCTCCGCCCGCATTCGAAACCTGCTGACTGCCAAGCAGATGCTCGGCGACGACGAGCAGTACGCGGTGGCCATGTCCCTCATGCTCCGGCACCTGGGCATCCCCTCCCGCGTGGTGATGGGTTTCTACCCTGAACCCACCAGCCCGGAGAACGGCGCCGGCGAGGTGAAGATCACCGGCAAGGATGTCCACGCCTGGGTGGAGGTTGCGTTTGAGCGGGTGGGTTGGGTCAGCTTCGATCCCACCCCGCCCAAGGACAACATCCCCATCCCGCCGGACCCAGAGAACAAATCCAAGCCCAAGCCGCAGGTGCTGCAGCCGCCGCCCCCGCCGCAGGAGCCGGCAGACCTCCCGCCGGACTCCTCACCTGACGCGCTGGACGCGGACCAGAAGAAAAACAACCCGTGGCTGTTCTGGGGCGCCCTGTTAAGCGCGCTCGGCGTCGCCGCGATCCCGCTGGTGGTCCTGGGCCTGCCGCTGTTGCTGATTGCCTTGCTGAAGGCACGACGGCGGAAGTCGCGTTTCCGCGACGGGCACCCCGCCCAGCGTGTGGGCGGAGGATGGAACGAGGTGGTGAGCCTCGCAACCGACCTGGGTGCCGCCGTCGACACCCGCTCGACGCGGCGCGAAAGCGCAGCGGTCCTGGCCGAGGCGTTCCCGGCGACCAAGGGGACCACCACCATGCTGGCGCGCCGGGCCGACGCCTCGATCTTCGGCGCCGGCCAGCCCACCGAGGAGGAAGTCCGCGAGTACTGGACCATCGTTGACGGTTCCCTGAAGGAGATGACCTCCGGTATGGGGTTCTGGCGCCGGCAGCAGGCACGGTTCTCACCCCGCTCACTCCTGTCCGACGCCCGCACCGCCATGAACTCCGGAAACGGACTGCGGCTGCGTGGCGGGCGCCTGGCGTTGCCTGCGGTACCCGCATTCCTTGCTGCGCGCCGTCGTCGTGCCGGCGGCACTGCTGACGTGCAGCCGGGGCAGGGCACCGAACCGCAGGCGCCGGCAACGCCCGGATCAGACGGGGCAGGATCAAACGGGTCGGGACC
>DATIMT010000209.1:0-5431 GCA_035475035.1 Arthrobacter sp. | reverse complement strand
CTCGGTGGAGGTGATGGTCATGTAGTAGGGGCTCCGTTGTGGATAGTTAGTCGGTCAGGCAAACCGGCGCGCCCGCGTTATGGAACGCAGGCGCGATTCGCGGTGAATCCGACGGATCCTCCGGGTCATCCTGATTTTGTGATTGCTTTCAATGCAGCCCGAAAGGGACCGCAAATGCGTGCACGTGGTACACGCCCGTTTATTCTAGTCTGTGCCGACAATTGGGGTCAAAGCGGCCGCGTGGTGGTGCGGTGGCATCAGAAGTGGGTCAGGCAGTGCGTTGCCCTTTCAACCGCGAACATCTGGCCGGCTTTCAGTGCAGCCCCGGAGGTGTGCTCGCTGATCTTTCCCGCTGCCTTGAGCGTCACCGGGCAGACCCCGCCGAGATAGATCGAGGACAGTGCCGACACATCCAGCACCAGGTCCGCGTCCGTACCTTCAGGCAAAGGTTCGACGACGGCCTCACCGCCGTTCACATCCAGCGCAAAGGTTCCCGCGGTGAGACCCAGCGGGTCCCCTACGCTGAGGACCAGCCGGCCGTCCGCCGGGTAGTGCCGGGCAGCCAGTGCGCGCGGGACGTCGAGGAGCCGGAGCCAGAGCATGTCGCGGCTGTCCGAGGCATCGATGCAGCGCGGGTCCGCCAGTGCCCACGGAAGGGGGTCGTCCACCGGAGCCTCATTCCAGGAAACGCGCTCCACGAGGTCGATGGCGGCGAGGTACTGCCAGAGTTCCAGGTAGGCGTGGTCGGTGGCGGCCACAAGGTCCACCACTTCCACCGTGTACGGCGTGGTGTCCCAGCCAAGGAACTTGTACGACACGTAGCCGTCGATGCCACCGTCCGGGCCGTAATGCAGCGCCGCTTTGACGGCAGGGTCCTCCTTGCCGTCACGGCCCAGTGACCCCGATGCCAGCTGCCGGTACCATTCCTGGCGGCCGAGGGAACCGGGAGTGTGGCGGTGGACGCGCTCGAAGACGGTGGGAGCAACGTCAAGCAGGACTTTGGGGTCTGCCACTTCCACAGTGCCTGTGGCCTGGTGCCGCAGGTTGAAGCGCGCCGTGGTGTCCACCTTGACCGAGCGCTCCAGGCTGGCCACCCCGTAGCCGAACCGCCCGTAGATGCTTCCCTCGGAGGCCGTGAGGGCGGCTGCCGCGATGCCGTCGTCCTTGGCAGCCTGCAGGTCCCCGGTCATCATCCGGCGCAGCAGGCCGCGCCGGCGGTGCGAGGTCCGGACGGTCACGGCCGTTACCATCTGGGTTTCAAGCATCCTGCCAAAGCCGACGTTGAGGGTCTTGCGGAACGTCCCGAAAGTCGCCACGGGCACCTCGGCCGGCAACGACGCCGGAGCGACCGTTCCGGTCTGGTAGGCACCCGTTAAGATCCGCCCGTCCACGTGGTACGTGGCGAGGGACCGTTCCACGTGCTCGGGCGTACGCGTCGCCTCATGGAAGCCGAACGCAACGGCCCGGGCCCAGGCTTCGGCCTGCGCGTAGCCGTCATTGCCCTTGGACGCCGCGGGGAAGCGCCGGATTTCATAGTCTTCGCTCAGATCACCCATTTGTCCGAGCCTAGCCAATGGATCCGGCGCTTGACCAGCACAAACAGTCTCCACCCGGCCGGGCGCCACGCCCGGCCTAGTGCCCGGCGTCGTACCAGCTGGGTCCGACGCCGATCTGGACTTCCAAGGGGACGGTCAGGTCTGCAGCTGCCGCCATCTGCTCGGTCACCAGCTTCTCCACGGCGGCCCGCTCCCCGGCGGCGACTTCCAGGACCAGTTCGTCGTGGACCTGGAGCAGCATGCGGGATTTCAGGCCCTGCGCCTGCAGTTCGGCGTGGACGCCCAGCATGGCACGCTTGATGATGTCCGCTGCGGAGCCCTGGATGGGGCTGTTGAGGGCAATGCGCTCTGCGTTCTCGCGCAGCTGGCGGTCCGTGCTGGTGAGGTCCGGCAGGTAGCGGCGGCGGCCCTCGATGGTGGCCGTATAGCCATCCACCCGGGCCTGGTCCACTACTCCCCTGAGGTAGTCACGGACGGCGCCGAACCGGTCGAAGTAGTCCTTCATGAGGGTGCGGGCCTCGTCCACGGAAATATCCAGCTGCTTGGACAGACCGAAGGAGGTCAATCCGTAGGCGAGGCCGTAGGACATCGCCTTCACCTTCGAGCGCATGGCACTGGTCACCTGGTCCGTGGGGACGTGGAAGATGTTGGAGCCGACAAAGCGGTGCAGGTCCTCGCCGTCCTTGTACGCCTGGATCAGGCCGGCATCTCCGGAGAGGTGCGCCATGATGCGCATCTCGATCTGCGAGTAGTCGGCGGACAGCAGGCATTCGTAGCCGTCGCTGACCACGAAGATGCCGCGGACCCGCCGGCCCTCCTCGCTGCGGATGGGGATGTTCTGCAGGTTGGGGTTGTTGGATGAGATCCGGCCGGTGGCCGCCACGTTCTGGGCGTAGGTGGTGTGGATCCGGCCGTCCTCCGCCACGGACTTCTTCAATGATTCAAGCATCTGCCGAAGTTTGGCGGCCTCGCGGTGGGCCATGAGCTGCACCAGGAACTCGTGCCCGGTCTTTTCCAGGAGGTTCTTCAGGGAAGCGGCGTCGGTGGTGTAGCCGGACTTGATCTTCTTGGTCTTGGGCAGCTGGAGTTCGTCGAACAGGACGGTTTGCAGCTGCTTGGGTGAGCCCAGGTTGACCTCGTGGCCGATAGCCGCGAAAGCCTGTTCCTGCGCCTGGTCGATGACCCGTGCGAGGTCGGCAAGCTGCTCGTCCATCTTGTCCATGTCGATCGCGATGCCGGCGAGTTCCATGTCCGCCAGGACGCGGCTGACCGGCAGCTCAAGGGTGGACAGCAGTTCCTCCGCCCGGCGTTCCTTGAGCTCGTCCTCGAAGAAGCGGCTGAGGGACAGCACGACGGCGCCGGCCTGCACCAGGGCGTCCGCGGCGGCGGTGTCGTCGCCGTCGAAGGACAGTTCCAGCTGCCCTGCCTTGGCCGTGGCGGCCGGGATTCCAACATTGAGGTGGTGCTGGGCGAGTTCGGCGAGTTCATAGGTGCGGCGGTCCGGCTGGATGAGGTAACCGGAGATGGAGGTGTCATCCACCACGCCCTCCAGCTCCAGGCCGCGGGCCGTCAGCGCCTTGAGGGCAGCTTTGAAGCCGTGTATCACTTTGGGTGCTTCCGGGTCGCGGAGCCAGGCCGCCAGGATGTTCTCGGTCTCGGCGTCCTGCCCGGCGAGGTCGACGTAGACGGCGGCGTCGCCGCGCACGATGGCCAACGCGGAAGCGTCCTCACCGATGCGGCCCGGGACAAGGTCGACGGCGAGGGCGGCCCGCTGTTCCGCACCCGCGGCCAGGAAGGCGGCCAGTTCAGCGGCACCGGCGGGCGTGGTGTAATCCGGGGCTTCGATACTTTCGCGCTCGGCGGCGGGCGCGTCAGCCTCACCGTAAAGGGCGAACAACCGGCCGCGGATGGCCTTGAACTCGAGCTGGTCGAAGAGATCTTCAATCGCCGCCTGGTCGGGACGCGGCTGGTAGAGGTCATCCAAGGTGACGGGGAGGTCAAGATCGGTGTGGAGCTGGTTCAGCCGGCGGTTGCGCTTGACGGCGTCGACGTTCTCCCGCAGGGCGTCGCCTACCTTGCCGCCGATCGAGTCAAGGTGTTCCAGGACGCCTTCGAGACCGCCGTACTGGTTGATCCACTTCGCCGCGGTCTTGGGCCCGACACCGGGCACGCCGGGGAGGTTGTCCGCGGTTTCCCCCACCAGGGCGGCGAGGTCCGAATAGCGGGACGGGCTGACGAAATACTTCGCTTCGATGGCGGCGGCGTCCATCCGGGGGATGTCGCTGACGCCCTTCCGCGGGTAGAGCACAAAGACGTTGTCCGTGATGAGCTGGAACGCGTCCCGGTCACCGGAGACGAGCAGCACTTCGAACCCGGCCTTGTCACCCATGGTGGCGAGGGTGGCCAGGATGTCATCGGCCTCGTAGCCGGGCATTTTGATGGTCTTGATGCCCCAGGCCTCCATGACCTGCCCGATGAGGTCGATCTGGCCGCTCATTTCGCGGGGGGTTTCGTTCCGGCCGCCCTTGTAATCGCTGTACTCGGTCTTCCGGTGGGTTGATTCGTCGGAAACGTCGAAGGCAACCGCGATGTGGGTGGGCTGCTGCTCCTTGATCAGGTTGATCAGCATGGAGGTGAAGCCGTGGATGGCGTTGGTGTGCTGGCCGTTGGAGGTGGAGAACTTGTCCGCAGGCAGGGCGAAGAAGGCGCGGAACGCCATGGAGTGGCCGTCAAGGACCAGCAGCCGCGGCTGGCCGGTGATGGGAATGACGGGTGCTTCCGTAGCTGAAACAGACCCACCGGCAGCGGGGGTGGCGGCCTTCGCAGCAGGCGTCCGGGTGGAGGACGAAGGCTGCACGGCGGACTCCTCGTCGAGGGCCGGAGACGGGAAAGGGGCCGGTTTGGTTGTTTCACTCACAGGTGCCAGCCTAGTTGCCATGACAGACAATTTCACGCCGGGCGCTTTCGCCGGGGAGCTGGCAGCCGCCGGAATTCCCGACCATCTGCACGACTGGCTGGGCAGGTTCGGAGTCGGCGCCCTGGTGGTCAAGATGGGCATCCATTTCCTGGAGATGAGCCCGGAGCGCACCGTTGCCACCATGCCGGTGGAGGGCAATACGCAGGTTGCGGGAATCCTCCATGGCGGTGCGCACGTGGTGCTGGCAGAAACCCTGGGCTCGTTCTCCGCCGGCATGCACGCGGGCCCGGGCCGGCATGCGGTGGGCATTGAGGTCAACGCCACGCACCACCGGTCGATCGCGAAGGGCCTGGTGACGGGTACCTGTACCGCCATTCATTTGGGGCGGACGCTGACCACCCATGAGATCGTCATGACCGACGTCCAGGGACGGCGCCTTTCAACCGCTCGGATCACCAACCTCCTCCGGGACAACGCCGGCTGAGGCTGCAGCGTCAGGCCTGCCGGTCCGCCTGTGGGGGCAGCAGGTAGCGCAGCTCGACGATCCCCCTGCCCAGGGTGCGGGAGGCAGCCAGCTCGAGTGGCGGCGTCGGGCCTTTCATCGGCAGCAGCCGCTTCCCGCCGCCCAGCACCACGGGGATGACGGAGAGGATGATGTCGTCCAGCAGTCCGGCGTCCGCGAACTGGGCGGCCAGGTTGCCGCCACCCACCACCCAGATGTTCCTGTCCCCGGCGGCCTGGCGGAAGTCGGCGACGAATTCCTGGATGTCCCCACGGATGAACGTGATGTCCGCCGCATCCGGGGCCGGATATTCATGGTGTGTGAAGACGTAGCTGGGCGTGCCCGCGTAGGGCCACTTGTCCGGCTCGTGCTCCAGCAGCCAGGCGTAGGTTTCCCCGCCCATGACGATACAGCCCACACCGGCCATGAAGTCGTTGTAGCTTTCCGCTCCGCCCT
>DATIMT010000208.1:0-3835 GCA_035475035.1 Arthrobacter sp. | reverse complement strand
TGCTGCCCTGCCGGGTCCACGAAGACCCGGTCCACGTCAGCGAGCGCGTCGTATCCGGTGGTGCCTTCGCAGGCGAAGTCCTGGGGCAGCACCTCTCCCGGCTCCAGGATCTTTTCCACCAGGACGTACGCACCGCCGCTGAGGTCCTTGAGCCAGCGGAGGTAGCCGGCGGGATCGGCCAGCCCGTCCGGATGGTCCACGCGGAGCCCGTCCACCAGGCCGTCGGTGAACCAGCGGCCTACCTCGGCATGGGCCTTCTCGAAGACGGACGGCACTTCCACCCGGATGCCGGCGAGGGTGGTGACCGCAAAGAAGCGCCGGTAGTTCAGCTCGGCGTCAGCCCGGCGCCAGTCCATCAGCTGGTAGTGCTGCCGGGAGTGGACGTCCTGCGGGGAGTCACCCTCGCTGTACGTGCCCTCGGCAAGGGGGAACCGGTGGTCGTAGTAGCGGAGTTCCCCGTCCTTGACCTCCAGCTTGTCCAGGTCCGCGTCCGAGCCCAGCATGGGAAGCCGGACCTTCCCGCCACCCAGGTCCCAGTCGACGTCGAACGCCTCGGCGTACGGCGATTCGCGGCCCTCCTTGAGCAGCGACCACCACCACGGATTCTGCGGCGGGGAAGCCACACCCACGTGGTTGGGCACGATGTCCACCAGGACGCCCATGCCGTGCTCGCGGGCTGCCTTGGACAGGGCCAGCAGTCCTTCCGGGCCCCCGCGGTCCGGGTCCACGGCGGAGGGATCGGTCACGTCGTAGCCGTGGTCTGAGCCCTTCTCAGCGGTGAGGATGGGTGACAAGTACACCCAGTCAACGCCGAGGTCCTTCAGGTACGGGACCTGCTCGGCGGCGTCGAACAGGGTGAAGCTGCTGCGGATCTGCAGGCGGTACGTGGAGACCGGGGTCCTCATGCCTTGGTTGCCCTTTCCTCGCTCGCTTCCGCTGCCTTGGTCTGGGCCTCCACCATCTCCTCCTGGGCCTCCTCGTGCTCTACCCGGGACGCCAGGGAAGCGGCTGCGGACGTGTCCACCTCAGCCTCGGGGCCGGAGTAGGCGCGCAGCACCACCATGGACTTTGCATCCAGGGTCAGCGTGGCTTTCGCCTTGAGGGGTTCGTAGGCGTCAGCCTGGGCCGCGGTGTCAATCAGGACCTCCCAGTACTGCGAGTACTCCTCGATGGGCAGGCAGAAATCCACAGCGTCGTCGTGCGCGTTGAAGGCCATGATGAAGCTGTCGTCGGTGATCCGGCGGCCGCGGGAATCCTGTTCCTGGATGCCGTCGCCGTTGTAGAACACGCCGATGGTCCGGCCGAAGCCGCTTCCCCAGTCCTCCGGCAGCATTTCCGTGCCGTCAGTCTTCAGCCAGACGATGTCCGGCAGCTTTTCGCCTTCACCGCGGCGTACCGGGCGGCCGTCGAAGAAGCGGCTGCGGCGGAACGTGGGGTGGTCGTGCCGGAGCTTGTTGACGAAGGCGGTGAACTCCACCAGCGGCTGGTCCATGGCTTCCCAGTGGATCCAGCTGAGCTCAGAGTCCTGGCAATAGGTGTTGTTGTTGCCCTGCTGGGTGCGGCCCAGTTCGTCGCCGTGCAGGAGCATGGGCACGCCCTGGGAGAGCAGCAGCGTGGCGATGAAGTTGCGCTGCTGGCGGGCGCGCAGGGTCAGGACCTTGTCGTCGTCCGTGTCGCCTTCAACGCCGCAGTTCCAGGACCGGTTGTGCGATTCGCCGTCGTTGTTGCCTTCGCCGTTGGCCTCGTTGTGCTTCTCGTTGTAGGAGACCAGGTCCCGCATGGTGAATCCGTCGTGGGCGGTCACGAAGTTGATCGAGGCCACCGGGCGGCGTGCTGAACTTTCGTACAGGTCGGCGGAGCCGGTCAGCCGGGAGGCGAACTCGCCCAGGGTGGAGGGCTCACCGCGCCAGAAGTCGCGGACGGTGTCGCGGTACTTGCCGTTCCATTCCGTCCACTGCGGCGGGAAGTTGCCCACCTGGTAGCCGCCCGGGCCAACGTCCCACGGCTCTGCGATCAGCTTGACCTGGGAGACGATGGGGTCCTGCTGGATGAGTTCGAAGAAGGTGGAGAGCTTGTCCACGTCGTAGAACTCACGGGCGAGGGTGGTGGCGAGGTCGAAGCGGAAGCCGTCCACGTGCATCTCGGTAACCCAGTAACGCAGGGAGTCCATGAGCAGCTGCAGGGAATGCGGGTGGCGCACGTTGAGCGAGTTGCCGGTGCCGGTGTAGTCCATGTAGTGCTTGAGGTCGTTGTCCACCAGGCGGTAGTAGGCCTGGTTGTCGATCCCCTTGAAGGACAGCGTGGGGCCCAGGTGGTTGCCTTCGGCGGTGTGGTTGTAGACGACGTCGAGGATCACTTCGATGCCGGCGCGGTGCAGGTCCCGGACCATGGCCTTGAATTCCTGCACCTGGTGTCCCACGTCGCCGGTGGAGCTGTAGGTGTTCTGGGGGGCGAAGAACCCGATGGTGTTATAGCCCCAATAGTTGTTGAGCCCCTTCTCCACCAGGGTGCCGTCGTTGACGAACTGGTGGACGGGCATGAGCTCGATGGCTGTGACGCCGAGCTTCTTCATGTGGTCGATGACCGCAGGGTGCGCCACGCCGGCGTAGGTGCCGCGCTGCTCGTCGGGGATCTCAGGGTGCAGCTCGGTGAGGCCCTTGACGTGGGCTTCGTAAATGACCGACTCGTGGTACGGGATCTTCAGCTGGCGGTCGCCGTCCCACTCGAAGAACGGGTTGATGACTACGCCGTGCATGGTGTGCGGAGCGGAATCGGCGTCGTTGCGGGAATCGGGGTCACCGAATTCGTAGGAGAAGAGCGAAGGGTCCCAGTCGATCTGGCCCTGGACGGCCTTGGCGTAAGGATCCATCAGCAGCTTGTTCGGGTTGAAGCGGTGGCCGCTCGCGGGATCGTACGGGCCGTGCACGCGGTAGCCGTACTTCTGGCCGGGCTGGATGTGCGGCAGGTAGCAATGCCACACATAGCCGTCCACCTCGGTCAGTTCGATCCGGGTTTCGGTAAGGTCATCGGCCAGGAGGCAGAGTTCGACCCGCTCGGCCCGTTCGCTGAACAGGGCGAAATTGGTGCCGGTGCCGTCAAAGGTAGCTCCCAGCGGGTAGGCATTTCCAGGCCAGACTTCCATCGTGCTCCTCATTTTTTGGTCAGCAGCAATGGCATCGGAACGCCCCTGCTGCTGGTGCGAACTAATGCCTACCGTAGTGGTTGGCTGTGACTATTACGTTTCCAGGCTCCATAGTTACTAAGCAGGCTTACTTTACCCCAGATTTCTGGTACGGCATCCGCCACACGGCCCGCGGTGATCGGGCCGCCTGCCACTGCATCCGACGCCGCCCTCCCGGCCCGGCCGTGAAGGGCGGCTCCAAGTGCGGCGATGGCGGCCCACCGCGCGTCCGTCTCGATGCCCACCTCACGGAAGCGCCCGACGTCGGGCCCTGCCTGGGCAAGCAGCGCACCGATGACTCCGGCCAGGACGTCCCCGCTGCCGGCAGTGGCGAGCCAGGGCGTACCGTCCGCCTGGCTGAAAATAGGGCCCGAGGGTGCGGCCACGAGCGTGCTGGCCCCCTTAAGAAGGACGGTCGCCCCGGTCCGCTCAGCCGCCTGGCGGACAGCGGCAAGCGTGCCTGCTTCCACCGACTCCCGGTCCTCCCCGCCACCCAGTCGCTGGAACAGCGATGCGAGCTCCCCGGCGTGCGGCGTCAGCACCACGTGCGGGGCGAGCCGTTCGGGAAGTGCGGGCAGCGCGCCGGCGTCGGCCACCACCGGAAGGCCCGACGCGATGGCATCCCCGGCACGGGCAAGCTGCCCGTGGTCCTGT
>DATIMT010000207.1:0-9843 GCA_035475035.1 Arthrobacter sp. | reverse complement strand
TGAGCGTGAGCGCTTCCGGGTTCTTGTCCGTACTGATGACTGCCATGGCAATGCCTTCCTAATCTTCAGCGAGAATGTCTGCCATCCTGGCGGCACGCTGCCGCCAGATCTGTTCATATTCGTCGAGCAGCCGCCGGGCCTTTTGCAGTCCTTCATGATTGCCCCGCACGATCTGCTCCCTTCCGCGCCTTTCCTTGGTGACAAGGGATGCGCGTTCCAATACCGCCACGTGTTTTTGGACGGCGGCGAAACTCATGGCGTAGAGGGCTGCCAGGCCGGAGACGGAATGCCCGCCGGCGGTGACGCGGCGGACGATATCCCGCCGGGTGGAATCGGCGAAGGCCTGGAAGAGGCGGTCCATCTCGGTTTCCCTAAGCTGATCTACAACCATATGGTTGTACGTTAATGCTGGCAGCCGCCGGAGTCAACGGGCTCGACGGTATCTTGAAGGCCATGAACGTTTTCCTCGCCGGGGCAGGCCCGGACCCTGTGGCATTCCCGGACATCTTCGACCGGTTCGCACACGACGTCCGGGCGCATGCCGGACAAGGCAAGGCCGCCCGGATCGCCGTGGCCGTGCACTACGACGGCCCGAACCTGCAGGACCTCGTGGCGGCCTACGCAGAACCCCTGAAGGCCAGAATCGATTGCGGGGTTACGGTTGTCCCGCTGGCGGAAGAGCCTGCCGGTGCTACTGCCGTGGACAGCCTGGACGCAATAGTGGTGGGCGCGGTCGCCGCCGGCCTGGTGGAGAGGGTGGTGGCCATTGACGAACACACCGCCCTGGTGCTGGACGCCGCAGGAAGCCAGGATTACGAAGTCATTGGCAACGGCAACTGCTGGGATGTCCGCCAAACCGGCCAGGCCGCCGTCGTATCCGTCCGCACGGCCCGCTGAACCCATCGGGGAACGGCGTGACTGCTAGGAGTCGAAGTGTGTGCGGACGCTGCTGCCGGACAACTGCTCGATCAGTTCCCTGGCGACATCCCGGAGCTTCCTGTTCCGGTTGCTGGAAACCCTGGTGAGGATCTCCATGGCCTCCTCCTGCGAGCAGCGGTTTTGGGCCATGATCACGCCGCAGGCGAGGTTGATCGCGGTCCGGTTTTCCATCGCTGCTTCCAGGTCGTCAGCCCGGTTCTGGGCAGTGTTGATGCGGACGGACAGGTGCAGGGTGCTGTGGGCGGCGGCGGCGAAGCCGAGGGCCTTGTCGTAAACATCGGCAGTGAAGACTCCAGGCTTGGAGGCAAAAAAGTTCAGCGCCGCCTGGGCATCGCCGGTGATTTCCAGGGGTACTCCCAGGCTGCTCTGCACGTCGTGCCTGGCCAGCTCCTCGTTGTAGGCCGGCCATCGCGGATCCTTGGAAATATCGTCGATCATTACCGGTGTCATCTCTTCCAGTGCCCGGACACACGGTCCGTCTCCAATGGCCTGCTCGATATGGTCCAGTTCCACGGCACGGTCACTGCTGCCGGCAGCGGTGGCGGGACGCCGCCGGACCTTAACAGTCACGGCGCATTCGACGTCGTCACCGGAAGCCGCGGACATTGACGCTGCGGCCAAACCCGAGAGGCCCGAGAGGAATTCAAGGCTGTTCCCGGCACCCACGAGGAGCTCCTGGAGCTGCTGCACCGATTCGTGATCCGAGGAATTCAACATGGCTCCATCCTACGGGCGGGCAGCAGGAACCGCAGCGAAAGACGGGAGCTGATTGGCATATGCTGGGTAAATGCCTCAGCATCTCCCCCTTGACGAGCTCAGCAGCGTTATTGCTCGGATTCAGGGGCTGCTGCTGACGGAAGAAAAGGTGGCCAGCGCCGTCAGCCTCCTGGCCCAGGCGGCCAAGGAGTCAGTCCCAGGCACCATCGGGGCCGGCGTTTCCCTGCTTGATTCCAGGGGCCGCCGTACCAGCAGTGGATACACCGATGGGGTGGTGGAACAAGCTGACGCCGCCCAGTACCGGCTTGGTGAAGGGCCCTGCCTGGCGGCCTGGGCGGCAGAGACCCCCGTCCTGATCCAGGACCTCCATGACGACCCGCGCTGGCCGTTGTGGCGCGATTCTGTCCGGGAACTGCCCATCCGTTCCGTTGTCAGTACACCACTTATCGCCGGCAAGGAGTCGATCGGCGCCATCAAACTGTATGCCGCCGAACCGCTGGCCTATGACGCCGCGAGCGTGCGGCTGCTCCAGCTGTTCGCCGCGCCGGCGGCAACCCTCCTGTCGCATGTCCAGGGGAGCGAGGCCCCGCACAAAATGACGGAGGGGCTCCAAATATCACTCCACAGCAGGGATACCATCAACCGCGCCTGCGGCGTCCTCATGGAACGCCTTGGTTTGACCCACCAGGCGGCGCTGCAACAGCTGATGAACCAGGCGAGGCAGGGGCGTACTACCTTGCTGGACATCAGCGAATCCGTCCTGGCCGGGACGCCGGCGTCCGGGATTTAGGCAGCGCGGATGGGTTTTGATCCGCACGAGCCGGAACAAAGGCGCCAGCTCCGGGTAGCTATCAAGGCAGCAGGTATTTCGGTCCCGGAGTTGTGGCTGAAGTACTTCGGCATGTCCGGGGACGCAGGCGAATACGAGGTTGAAGCCTATCTGCAGGGACTTCTCTCGCTGCCACCGGTCCAACGTGACCTCCTGGCACTCGCCGCGAACGAACTGATTGACGAACGGCCCAGGCCCCGTGCGCCATACTCCAACGACTTCACCACCGGCCCCGCATCGGCCGAAAAGGATGACGACGGCGGCAGCGGACCAGGTGCCGCAGCCAGCGCTCCGTAACGGTCACTTCCAGCGCCGGCCGGAATCCGCCGCTGTATCCGAAACCCCTGCACAGGCGTAGTGTCGAACGCAGGAGACTTCCGGGTGATGGCAGGACCCGGAGATTGAATGCCCCGGGCCTTCCGCACTGAGAGCAGGAGGCCGACAGCCTGCAACAACGGTTGCCGGCGCAATTAGGGATCGAGGCCAGATGGCCAACAATGATGCACTCACCACGGCGGACGAGTATCAGGATTTATTGCTCGACACTCCCGGATTTCCAAAATTCCTCCTCGGTCTTGCGACCATCTCAGCATCGGAGTTGGGAGGAGACGGCGAACCTGTGGAGTGTACCGTCACGGTGGAACGGGACGGTGCACTGTCCACATTTGCGTACAGCAGCGAAGAGGGCCGCCGGCTGGATGAAACACAGTACGCCTTCGGTATCGGCCCCTGCCTCACCTCCCTCCGTGAGCAGCACACGGTATTGATCGAGGACCTGCAGCTTGACCAGAGGTGGGGCCCCTACACCTATGCCGTTGAAAAGCTGGGCGTGCGGTCTGTTTTGGCGGTCCCCATCCATACAGACCCGCTCTCCCAGGCGGCACTGAATTGCTATGCCCATACTGCCCACGCTTTCGACCCTGACACCGTCAAGCTGGTAGAGGACCAGGCTGCTTCGATGTCCCGCATCCTTCGACTCGCCCTGCGGCTCCACGCGCCTGAAGTCTTCCCCGAGGACCTGCGTGCTGCGCTCAGGTCGCGTGCAGTGGTGGACGCGGCGGTTGCCCTGGTCATGCTCCAGGCCCGCGGAGGCCGCGACGGGGCGCTGGAACTCCTCCGGGCAGCTGCCAAATCCGGCAACCGCCGGATCCAGGAGATTGCCCAGGACATCGTGGCCAGGGGACGTTTTACCACCGGTCCGGGCGGGGAGGCAGCATGAATGCCGAATGGACCGGGGGCCCGGACCAGCTTGTTGAAGCCGCCGAGCAAAGGCGGGACGCGGCACGCCGTTTCCGCGACGCCGGGCTTCCGCTCCTCAAATTGTGGACCTACTACTACGGCATCGGCGGCGACGTCGACGAGCTGTCCCTGGACGCCTACCTGAATGAAGCCCTGCACCTGCCGGCTGCCCAGGTGGGGCTCGTTGCCACTGCCATGACCGAACTGACGAGGGATGACGCCGGATGACGGACAGCCAGGGACCGCCGCAGGATCCTGACGGACTGATCGGCGCAGAGATCGAATCGTCATTCGAGGATCTGGTCCTGGAGAGCCGCGACATCAGGGGCTTCCTCACGGAACTGGCTGTACGGGCGGCTTCGCGGCTGTCCGTTCCCGGCAACACTGTCCACAGTGGAGTGACGGTACTCCGGCACCGGAGGCCAGAGGCTGTCGCCGCCAGCGATGCCGCCGCCAAGGCCCTTGACGAGCTGCAAAACGGATTCGGCGATGGCCCCTGCCTCACGGCGCTCCGAAACCGTGCCACCCTCCTTGTTCCCGACCTCTCCGACGAAAAGCGCTGGGGGCGCTATATCAGGACAGCCCTGGAGCACGGCGTCTACTCGATCCTGGCCGTTCCGCTGGACCTCGCCGGGGAGGCGGACGCCGTGCTGAACCTGTATTCCGGCCGCAGCAACGGGTTCTCCGCCAAGGACATCAGCACCGCCGAGGCGTTCGCAAGGCAGGCAGGGAGCTCCCTCCGGCTGATCCTGCGGATTACCCAGCTCACTGAGGCAAGGGAAGACCTGTCTGCGGCAATGCAGTCGCGTACCATCATCGACATGGCAATCGGGGCCATCATGGCCCAAAACAGGTGCACCCGGGACACGGCCTTCAGCATCCTCACCAAAGCCTCCAGTTCACGGAACGTCAAACTTCGGGACCTGGCGGCGTCAGTCATCGCCTCAATCTCCGGCGAAGACAAGATTCCCACCCACTTCAGCGAATAGAACCGCCGCCCGCTACCGGACGTGATGAGAAACACCTGCAATAAAGCGCCATTTGGTTGAGCCGGTTCTTCCAGCATGGGCACTATGGATAGGCAGGGCCGGGAACATCCGCCCTTGACATCCTGGTGACGCAACGAGGCCCACCGGTGAGCGCAGGCCACCGATCCTCGGAGCGCGGACAGGCCATTGCCCGGCTATGCAGCCGGCTTAATACAGGAAAGTACTGAACAATGACGTTTAACACTGCCGAATCGGTGACGCTGAAGATCTGGGACCGTGCCGCACTCCACGAAACCCTCGATTCCGCGGTCACCGACCTCTCATCGCGCCACAACACCACCACGTGCCGCATCGCCGTCACGTGCAGCGGCCCCAACACCTTCACGCTGAGTGTGCGCGGCGAAGAGCCGGCACTGGCGCTCTAAGCACTCCAGCCGCCACAAGGCGCGGACGCCGACGGCCCACCAGCCGCCGTCGTCCGCGCCTTGTTGTTGCCTTGGGGCAACAGTAGTGATGACGATGATCACATAGTGGCACGGGCACGCAGAAGGGCAGAATGGGCATATGGATACCCAGCAGAAGGCACAACACTTCCGTCCCGGGTCGCTGGCACTGCCGGTCATCCAGGCACCCATGGCCGGCGGACCGTCCACCCCGGAGCTCGCGGCCGCGGTCAGTGCTGCCGGCGGACTGGGCTTCCTGGCTGCCGGCTACAAGACCGCCCCCGGGATGCGCGCTGAGATCCAGGCGATGCGGTCACTGACGGACAAGCCATTCGGCGTGAACCTGTTTGTCCCCCAGGCTTCCGTCATCCGTCCCGAAACCCTGCAGGACTACGCCGCTTCCCTGGCCCCCGACGCTGAACGCTTCGGGGTCAGCCTGGGCGAGCCACGTCATGACGATGACGACTGGGATCAGAAGCTTGAAGCCCTGGTGGATCTCGCCCCGGCGGTGGTTTCGTTCACCTTCGACATTCCCGGATCCGACGTCGTCGAAGCCCTGCAAAAACGCGGCATATACGTGATCGCGACGGTGACGGCCCGGGACGAAGCGCTGCAGGCACTGGCGGCGGGCGCCGACGCCCTGTGCGTCCAGGGCCCGGAAGCCGGCGGCCACCGCGGAACGTTTAGCGCCGCCCGGCCTGCGCCGGAGGTGCCCCTGGACGGAATCCTCGAGGAACTGCGCGATCTCGAGGTGCCGCTCATTGCAGCCGGCGGAATCGCCACCGCGGACCACACCCGGGCTGCGCTCGCCGTCGGCGCCGTGGCCGTCCAAGCTGGAACCGCGTTCCTTCGCGCGCATGAAGCGGGAACCAAGGATGCGCACCGGGCCGCGCTGTCGTCGTCGGACCGCTTCACTACAACTGCCGTCACCCGCGCTTTCTCCGGCCGCAACGCACGCGGCCTGCAGAACGAATTCATGCGGCGCCACGACCGCGACGCGCCTTACGGCTACCCGGAAATCCACCACCTCACCACTCCCCTGAGGGCCGCCGCCGCAGCCGCAGGGGAGCCAGACTGGCTGAACCTGTGGGCCGGCATCAACTACCGGAACACCGTGGAAGGACCCGCCGCCTCAATCCTGCAGAGTCTGGCGCCTTAACGGGATCCGCTGGCGCAGCAGCGAACGACGACGGGCCGGCCCCTTTCGGAGCCGGCCCGCCGCATGCAGGTAATGCCTAGAGGGTGGCGGTGTCGATCACGAAGCGGTACCGGACGTCCGATGCCAGGACGCGCTCGTAGGCATCGTTGATCTTCTCAGCCGGGATGACCTCGATCTCGGCGCCCAGGCCGTGCTCGGCGCAGAAGTTGAGCATCTCCTGGGTCTCGCGGATGCCACCGATCATGGAACCGGCGAAGGAACGGCGTCCGCCGATCAGCGCGAAGGCGTTGACGGGGAGCGGCTCTGCGGGGGCACCGACGTTCACCAGGGCGCCGTCGAGCTTCAGCAGGCCCAGGTAGGAGCTGATGTCAAGCGATGCGCTGACCGTGTTGATGATTAGGTCGAAGCTGCCGGCGAGTTGCTCGAACGTGGCCGGATCGCTGGTGGCGAAGTAGCTGTCAGCGCCCAAACGCAGCCCGTCTTCCTGCTTCTTCAGTGACTGGGACAGGACCGTCACGTCGGCACCCATGGCGTGCGCCAGCTTGACGGCCATGTGGCCCAGGCCGCCAAGGCCGACGACGGCGACCTTCTTTCCGGGACCGGCACCCCAGTGCCGCAGCGGGGAGTACGTGGTGATGCCGGCGCACAACAGCGGAGCGGCGGCATCGAGTTCGATGCCTTCGGGGATGGTCACTACGAAGTCCTCGGTGACCACAACGTGGGTGGAGTAGCCGCCCTGGGTGATGGTGCCATCGCGGTCAACGGCGCCGTACGTGCCAACGTTGCCCTTGAGGCAGTACTGCTCCTCGCCCTTCTGGCAGTTAACGCACTCCTTGCAGGAGTTGACCATGCAGCCGACGCCTACGCGGTCGCCAACGGCGTGCCTGGTCACGGCCGATCCAACCTCGGTGACGATCCCGGCGATTTCGTGGCCGGGCACCAGCGGGTATTGCTGCGGGCCCCAGTCACCGCGGACGGTGTGGATGTCCGAATGGCAGATGCCGGCGAACTTGATTTCGATCAGGACATCGTGGGGGCCCACTTCGCGGCGCTCGATGGTGGTTGCCACCAGGTCCTCCGTGGCGGACGGGGATGCATAAGCCTTGACGGTAGTCATGGTTCTCCTGTGATCTGTTGGGGGATAACTAAGATTTTACCGGGGTTGCTCCGAACAAACCCGTGAAAGGGCTGGGCCAGCGTGGCCCTGTTGTACCTGGTCTTGGCAGTCCTACCCTGGGCCACCGGCATGACCGGGGCCGGAACGGCGGTCATGGGCGGAGGAGCACCTTGATGGCGCGGCGTTCATCCATGGCCCTGTACGCCTCTGCTGCCTGCTCGAGCGGGAGTTCGAGGTCGAACACCTTTCCGGGGTCAATTTCACCATGCAGGATGAGGTCGATCAGCTCGGGAAGGTACTGCCGGACCGGAGCGGGCCCGCCGTGCAGGTGCACGTGCGAGTAGAACAGATCCCGGCCGGGCAGGGCCACGTCATGGGACACGCCCACGAAACCGACGTGACCACCGGCGCGTGTGGCGTGGATTGCCTGCAGCATCGATTCCTGCGTGCCCACGGCTTCGATGACTGAGTGTGCTCCCAGCCCGTCCGTGAGTTCCTTGATCTTCTTCACGCCGTCGTCCCCGCGCTCCTCCACGATGTCCGTGGCGCCGTACTCGCGGGCCAGGGCCTGGCGGTCAGCGTGGCGGGACATGGCGATGATCCGTTCGGCGCCCAACTGCCTGGCTGCCAGGACGCCCAAAAGGCCCACGGCGCCGTCGCCCACTACCGCCACGGTCTTGCCGGGTCCCGCTTCGGCGGCCTTGGCGGCGAACCATCCTGTGCCCAGCACGTCGGAGGCTGCCAGCAGTGACGGGATCTTGCCGGCCTGGGGGATTCCGGGAACGGCCACCAAGGTCCCGTCGGCCAGGGGAACGCGCAGGTACTCGGCCTGGGCGCCGCCCACGCCCTGCCGGTGGACGCAACCGCTTTGGTAGCCCGAGCGGCAAATTTCGCAGGTGTTGTCCGAGGCGAAGAAGGAGCCAACCACAAACTGCCCCGGTTGAATGTTTTTCACATCGGCGCCGACTTCTTCGACGATGCCCACATACTCGTGCCCCATCGGCATGGGCTTGGGCAGCTTGTCCGCGCCGCGGTATGGCCACAGATCGGACCCGCAGACGCAGGCAGCGGCGACCTTGATGACCGCGTCGGTGGGCTGGTGGACAGTGGGTTTGGCGCGTTCCTCGACCCGGACATCGCCCGGGGCGTGCATCACCGTGGCGCGCATGCATCCTCCAAGTGGTCAATGCTGAAAGTGGACAATCACCATCAAACCGGCCGCGGCGAACGATAGCGAGGGCCCTGCTGTAACTGGTTCCAGCAGAACCTCCTTACGGTCACGCCGATCGTCGTAACGTGTTCCCTATGGATAACCGAGCCGAGGTCCGACAGTTCCTGTCCTCCCGCCGTGGGCGCATCACCCCGGAGCAGGCGGGCATCGAGCCGTACGGCGGCCGGCGCCGGGTTCCGGGACTCCGGCGCGAGGAAGTGGCCAGGCTTGCAGGGGTCAGCGTGGACTATTACACCCGCCTTGAACGGGGAAATCTCAGCGGCGTTTCGGACAGTGTGCTGGACGCCATTGCCGGGGCGCTGGAGCTGGACCGCGCCGAACACGACCACCTCTACGACCTGGCGCGGGCAGCCAACACCTCGGGACGCAAGAGGGCCGCCGGCGCCGCCCCGGCACCCTCAGGGGTCCGGCCGGAGCTGCAGTACCTCCTGGACGCCATCACCGAAGCGCCCGCGTTCATCGGCAACAACCGGATGGACATCGTGGCCGCCAACACCCTGGGATATGCGCTGTACTCGGACATGTACCGCAACCCGTCACGGCCGGCCAACCACTCCCGGTTCATCTTCCTTGACCCCCGCGCCCACAACTTCTACACGGACTGGGACCGGGCAGCCAACACCAACGTGGCCATCCTTCGCCGCGAGGCCGGCCGCAACCCCCATGACAAGGGCATCGCCGAAATCATAGGCGAGCTGTCCATGCGCAGCGACGAATTCCGTACGCTGTGGGCGGCGCACAATGTCCGCCGCCACTACGCGGGGACCAAGTTCTTCCAGCACCCCGTGGTGGGGCTGCTCGAGCTGAACTACCAGGTCCTGGGCCTGGAAGAGGATCCCGGGCACACCCTCACGGTTTACCCGGCCACCCCGGGCAGCCCCTCGGAGGAGGCCCTGAAGCTCCTGGCCTCCTGGGCGGTTACCGAAAAGATCGCCGAGGCGGCCCGGGGCCAGGTCCGCGCCTGACGACGGCCTGGGGCACGTCCAGCCACGTTAACTTTCCAGTCACATGAATCCGCGTTGCGGATCATGTCGCCGGGTTGCCCGGTTGGTCCGCATGATGGCGCCATATGTAGCGCCGTTTCCTAGCGTTTAGCCTCCATTGCGCACCGCTGGCCAACGCCTCAAACCCCGTGCTTAGGTGTTTGCACGGCACCGGCCAGGCCGTACGCACTACCCAA
>DATIMT010000206.1:0-3588 GCA_035475035.1 Arthrobacter sp. | reverse complement strand
CGCATCGGCTTCCTCGGTTCCCAGCCACGGTTTCATCACATTGATCCGTGCCAGCGGGTCGCTGTCGCCCGGCTTGGGGGCTGTGGCCCTGGCCTGGGCCGCGGCGAGCCGGATGGCCGCTGCCCGGACCGCCGCGGTGGTTTGGTCCTCGGCAATCTGGACGTCGATGACCGGGGCCGGGGTAACCGGGATTGCCGTCGCCTGGAGCAGTACCGCCGGCACCGTCGCGGGAGCCGGAGTCGGAGCCGTTGCAGACCTGGCCGGAACCGGAGTGTTGGTTGTCGGAGCCTGCCCCGCCCCGGCCGCCGTCGTCGTCAAGTCGATGCTCACAGTGCACGCCCCGCTCCGGCGCCGACGCTGCGGGAGGCGGCGATCTCCTCGCGCAGCGGACGCCACCAGTCGACCAGTTCGCGCAGCCCGTCCTCCAGTGAGGTCGTGGCGGCGAAGCCCAGGTCGCGGCGGGCCGCGGAGACGTCCGCCAGCCGGCGGGCCACCCCGTTGACAGCCCGCTCCGGTCCGTGTTCCACCTGTTGGTCCGAGTCCATGGCCCGCAGCAGCGCCTGGGCCAGTTCCAGCAGGGACGTTTCCGCACCGCTGGCAATGTTGTAGACGCCCTCGCGGATGTCGCTGCCTGCTGCCAGGACGTTCGCGGCGGCGATGTCCGCTGTGTAGACAAAGTCCATGGTCTGGCGCCCGTCGCCGAAGATCAGCGGCGGCTGCCCGTCCATGATGCGTTCCATCCAGCGCACCAGCACCTCGGTGTACAGACCATGGACGTCCATCCGTGGACCGTAGACGTTGAAGTAGCGCAGCAGCACGTAGTCCAGGCCGGACATCGCCCGGAAGCTGCGGGCCATCCCTTCGTTGAAGGACTTGGCCGCCCCGTAGAACGTGTCGTTGTTGTGGTGGTGGTGGCGTTCCGTGGTGGGAAACGCCTCGGCCATTCCGTAGACGGAGGCGCTTGAGGCGGCGATCACCTTGTCCACCTTGTGGGCGACGGCAGCCTCGAAGACGTTGAAGGTACCGTCCACCAGGACCTCCAGGGCCAGCCGGGGCTCCTCCGCGCACTGTGTGATGCGGATGGCCGCCTGGTGGAAGACCAGGTCCTGGCCGCACGTGAGGTCGTGCACCAGGTCCCGGTCCCGAAGGTCCCCCTCGATCAGGTGGACCCGGCCGGTGGCCAGCGCGTCGTCGAGGTTGGCGCGCCGGCCGCGGACCAGATTGTCCAGCACGTCGATGTTGGCTGCTCCGGCCACCAGCAACTGGTCCACCAGAGTGGAGCCAATGGTGCCCGCCCCGCCGGTGACCAGGACGCTGGCACCCTGCAGGGCGCTCACAGCGCCGCCTCCAGTTCTGCGGCGTCCAGCTCTGCTCCGTTGAGCCCTTCATTGCCGGCAACGACGGATGCCTGCCCGTCATTAGCCAGGCTGCGGCTGACCGCTTCGAGCACAGAGAGCACCCGGAGCCCGGAGGCGCCGCTGGTGCGTGAAGACCTGTCCTCGCGGATGCAGGCCGCCAGTTCCGCCACCACCTGCCCCAGGGCTTCGCGTTCGGGCAGCGCCGGGGACCAGGTGTCCCCCAGCCGGTAGGAGATGGCGGAGGTCTGCCGGTCCGCTGCGGTGCGCAGGGCGCGGTCCAGGCTCACTCCCCGGTCGTAGATGCTCAGCCGCTGCTGCGGGTTCAGGTCGTCCCAGACCAGGGTCCGTTTGGACCCGCCTATCACCATCTGGCGGATCTTGGTGGGGCTGAGCCAATTGACGTGGACGTGAGCCATCGCATCATTGGGCAGGCTGAAATTCAGGTGTCCGACGCAGTCGCGGCCGGTGCCCAGCGGGTCCGCGCCGTGTGCCGAGACCTCGGCCGGCTGCAGTCCGCCCGGGAGCACAAAATCCAGGATGGACAGATCGTGCGGGGCCAGGTCCCAGAAGACGTCCACGTCCGGCTGGACCAGGCCCAGGTTGATGCGCACCGAGTCCACGAAGAGGATCTCGCCCAGGGAGCCGTCGTCGATCATTTCCTTCATCTTCAGCACCGCGGGGGTGTAACAGTAGGTGTGGTCAGCCATCAGGATCAGTCCCCGCGCTTGCGCCTCGGCCACCATCTCCAGGCCCTTCGCCCTGCTGTCCGCCAGCGGTTTTTCCACTAGCACGTGCTTGCCGGCCCGCAGCGCGGTCATCACCACTCCGTAATGCGTGCGGGCCGGTGTGGCGATGGCCAGGGCATCCACCTCGATGGTGTCCAGCAGTTCATCGAGGGTCTCGACGACGGCGATGTCCCCGACGGTGGCTGCGAGGCGGTGCGCGCGGTCCAGGTCCAGGTCGCAGATGGCGACCAGGTCCCAGTCCGGGCTCGCCTTGAGGTTTCGGGCCAGATTGGGCCCCCAGTAGCCGGCTCCGACGACGGCGATGCGCAGCTTGGCTGCGGGCGCGATGTCATCGATCTGGCGGAACGGATGCGGTATGGTGACCATTTCTTTCCCCTAAATTCGAGTGATTTTGGCAAACGTCTAGCAGGCGCAGTTGTTGCTCCGCGTGGCTTGAATGGACTCCTGTCTTGGCCGGGCTTCCGGCGCGCTGGCTTTGGTTGGCCCCGTCAGTAGGCCCCGTCGGGCTGCAGCATGGCGCGGAAGGTGCGCCACATGATCATGACGTCCCCGGCGATCGACCAGTTCTCGACGTAGTAGAGGTCCAGCCGGACCGCGTCGTCCCAGGGCAGGTCCGAGCGGCCGTTGATCTGCCACAGGCCGGTGATGCCCGGTTTGATCAGCAGCCGGCGGCGGGTGTGGCGCTCGTAGCCGTTGACCTCCCGGGCCAGCGGAGGGCGCGGGCCCACCAGGCTCATATCCCCCATCAGCACGTTGAAGAACTGCGGGAGTTCATCCAGGGAGTATTTGCGCATCCAGCGGCCGCACTTGGTCACCCGGGGATCGTTCTGCATCTTGAAGAGCACCCCGGCGCCCTGGTTCCGCGCCATCAGGCCAGCAAGATCGGATTCCGCGGTAGTAACCATGGAGCGGAATTTGACCATCCGGAAGGGCCGGCCCTCCTTGCCCACCCGCTCCTGCAGGAAGAAGACTGGTCCAGCGCTGTCGTGCCTGATGATCAGCGCCAGCGCCAGCAGCACCGGGAAGAGGATCAGCAGCGCCAAGGTGGCGGCGGCAATGTCCACGGCGCGTTTGAGTACATGCTTGGCGCCGGAGTAGTGCGGAATGTCCACGTGCATCAGCGGCAGTCCCTCCACCGGGCGCCAGTGGATGCGCGGACCGGCGACATTCGTCAGCGTTGAGGCCAGGACCATTTCCGCCGAATGTTCCTCCAGCCGCCAGCCCAGTTCACGGATGAACTGGTTGCCACCGGGCAACGGTCCGGCCACAATCACCGCGTTGGCCCCGGTCATTCCCACGGTCCGCACGACGTCGTCGGTGGAGGAGAGCACCGGCACATGCCGGCCGTCCACGTTCAGCCCCGCCCCCCGCCGTGCCCCCGGAAGGGACGCCCCCAGGATCTCGTAGACGGCCCGGGACTTCTTGGCGATCTGCTTGATCACGTACCGGACGTCCTCCGCCTCACCGATCACAATGGCCTTGGA
>DATIMT010000205.1:0-5017 GCA_035475035.1 Arthrobacter sp. | reverse complement strand
GCCCAGGTTGCTCAGTGACAGGCGGCGGAACGCCACACGCGAAGCAAGGGCCGACGCCGGGAGGTGGACGCTGCGGAGAAGTTCGCCGGGTGCCAGGCAGTTTGTGGCGTCACCGGTGATGAAGTCCGCAATGGGTACGGTGCGGTCGCCGCCGCCGGGAGCCAGGATGGTGGCCGTGCCGTCCAGCCCTGCGCAGAGGGAAGTGATGGGCCCGGCCGGGAGCGAGGTGCAGATGTTGCCGCCGACCGTGGACATGTTCCATACCTTGAAGGAGGCCACAAAGGAGTCACAACAGGCACGGACCAAATCCAGCGCCGGCCACGTCCTTGAGGATGCTTCTGCCGAGGCCGGGAGGGCGTACAGCTCGGCGATGGTGCAGGTGGCGGCGAGCTCGATCCCGTCGTCGGTGACGGTAACGGGCGTCCAGCCGGCTGCGCCGAGGTCGAGGAGCCGTTTGAGCGGCTGCGGCCCAAAGGCGTAACTGCCGTAGGAGAAAAGGACCGTGCCGCCGGCCAGCC
Organism: Arthrobacter sp.; assembly: GCA_035475035.1. Lineage (GTDB taxonomy): Bacteria > Actinomycetota > Actinomycetes > Actinomycetales > Micrococcaceae > Arthrobacter. Next base: position 4,499 of record DATIMT010000205.1, on the reverse strand, counting down.
AGGCGTCGCCGTCGCGCCATTGCCCGGGGTCGGTGGTGGGGACCACCGCCTCGATGGTGTTCATGTCCATGCGATCTCCTGCGTGTCAAAGTCTGCGGGCGCCGGGGCGGGCACGGGGTGTAGGGAGCTGGGGTGGGGGTGGATGGTGCCGGAGGTTTCGCGCAGCGGCAGGCAGCTGGCGGCACGGCTGCGGGCAGCAATGATTTCCGCGGTGACGGACACCGCCACCTCGGCGGGGGTGACGGCACCGAGGTCCAGTCCGATGGGTGAGTGCAGCCGGGCGATCCGCTCCGGCGCGACGCCTGCACCCAGGAGTTCCCCCACCCGCTGGAGGTGGCTCCGGCGCGAACCCATGGCGCCCACGTAGGCGAAATCCAGGGCCAAAGCGGTTTCCAGCAGGGGAATATCGAACTTCGGATCGTGGGTCAGGACCGCCGCCACGGTGCGGCTGTCCGTTCGGCCCGCAGCCGCTTCCGCTGCCAGGTACCGGTGCGGCCAGTCGGTCACCACCTGGTCAGCGGCGGCAAAACGGGCCTGCGACGCGAAGGCCGGGCGGGCATCCACCAGGGTCACGTGGTAACCCAGCAGCTTGGCGGCCGGGACCAGCGCCGCACCGAAGTCATTGGCACCGAACACGAGCATCCGCGGCGGTGCAAGCCGGGACTCCACCAGGACGGCTCGTTCGGCGGCCCCAAGGTGCCGGTCCTGGCCCCCGCGGTCGGGAGGGCAGTCCCCCGGCTGCGGAAGGCGGACCAGGCCGGTGCCGCCGGTGCGCAGGATCGACTCCACCTGCAGCGCCGCCTCCCCCCGCAGCAGCGGGGACAGCATCGGGGACGCAGCAACGCCCAAGGTAGCTGGCGGGCGAAGGACGACGGCGCCGCCTCCCGGGTGTCCCAGCACCCGTACCAGCGCCACGGGCTGGTCCGGGCCGGCTTCAGCGAGTTGGCGGAAGGCGGACCGCAGCGGATGCCCGGCCTCGCCCGGCATGTCAGCGGGGACGGGCTGGATGTGGATGTCCAGCTCTCCCCCGCAGGTGAGCCCGGCGGCGAACGCGTCCGCGGCACTGAACCCGAACGTCCCAAGGCGCGGGCCGCCGTCGTCCATGGCCTCCTGGGCGAGGGCCACCACGGAGGCTTCCACGCAGCCGCCGGAGAGGCTGCCCAGGAGCTCACCGGATTCGGTGACGAGCATGGACGTGCCCACTGGCCGCGGCACGGATCCGGAGGCAGTCACGATGGTGGCCACGGCGAACTGCCGCCCCGCAAACCGGGCCAGCCAGGGGCCGAGCGAAGGGATCAGGTCAAGCATGGCGGCACTCCTTCTTCCGCACGGCGGTGGTCTCCATTGTCGGTCCTGGCAGGGGCCGGGCCAAGCGTTGGCCCGGCCCCCGCAGTGGTATGGGCAACGCTCAGCCGCCCAGCAGGTGGTTGATCGGGCCGCGGGCGAAGTACACCAGGAACCCGGCGCTCACCACCCACATCAGCGGGTGGATCTTCCTGGCCTTGCCTGACGCCGCCCCGATGACGGCCCAGCTCACGAAGCCCACGCCGATGCCGTTGGCGATGGAGTAGCTCAGCGGCATGGTCACGATGGTGAGGAATGCCGGCAGGGCCACGGTGAACTTAGTGAACTTGATCTCGCGGATCTGCGCCATCATCATGGCGCCCACCACCACCAGGGCAGCGGCGGCCACCTCGAGCGGCACCACGCTGGTCAGCGGGGTGAGGAACATCGAGCCGAGGAACAGCAGGCCCGTGACCACGGAGGCCAGGCCGGTGCGGGCGCCTTCTCCGATGCCGGCCGCGGAGTCGATGTACACCGTGTTGGAGGAACCGGAGGTGGCCCCGCCCGCGACGGCGCCAAAGCCTTCCACGATGAAGGCCGCTTTCAGCCGTGGGAACGTGCCGTCCTTGTGGGCAACACCGGCGCTCTTGGCCAGGCCGGTCATAGTGCCCATGGCATCGAAGAAGTTGGTGAAAACCAGCGTGAACACCAGCATGGTGGCGGCCAGGCCGCCGATCCTGGCGAACGAGCCAAAGAGGTCGAAGTGGCCTACCAGGCCCAGGTCCGGCGCGGATACCAGCTGGCCGGACAGGACAGGGGTGTTCAGGTGCCAGCCGCCGGGGTTGGTGGCGCTGGCCGGTCCGAGCTTCAGAAAGGCTTCCACGACGGCGGCCAGCACTGTGGTGCCGACGATGCCGATGAGCAGGCCGCCCTGGACCTTGCGTGCCACCAGGATCCCCATGGCCAGGAGCCCGACGACGAAGACGAGCGTGGGTACGGAGGTGATGGAGCCGCCGTCGCCCAGCTGGACGGGCGGGCCGCCTGCCGTGGGCCGGACGAAGCCGGAGTCCACGAAGCCGATGAAGGCGATGAACAGGCCGATGCCAACAGTAATGGCGGCCTTCAGTTCCTTGGGGACGGCCCGGAAGATGGCGGTCCGGGCGCCGGTGACTCCAAAGAGGACGATCAGGATGCCGTTGATCACCACCAGGCCCATGGCCTCGGGCCAGGTGACTTCCTGGATCACTGAGACGGCCAGGAAGGAGTTGATGCCCAGACCGGCAGCAAGCCCGAACGGCAGGTTGGCGATCAGGCCGAAGAGGATGGTCATGACGCCGGCGGTGAGGCCGGTGACGGCACCCACCTGGGCGGCGGAGAGCCAGCCGCCGGCGACGTCGGTGGGGGCGTTGTCCGCGCTGAACCCGCCCAGGATGAGGGGGTTCAGGATGACGATGTACGCCATGGTGAAGAACGTGACCAGGCCGCCGCGGAATTCGCGGGCAAGTGTTGAGCCACGCCGGGTGACCTGGAAGAAGCGGTCCAGGAAGGATTCCGGCGCCGGCGGCTGGGTGTTTGTTGGTCCATGCGCCGAAGTGCGTGGCACCCGCCGGGAGGCAATGGTGGTTGGAGCCGGTTGCTCCTCGTGGGAAGAGTCCAGGATGGTCATCCCAGCCGCCTAGTAGTCGATCCTGGATTCGAGCGTGTTCCAGGTGTGAAACGGCTCCTGCGGTGCCGGTGCCTGGGGATCGCCCAGCTCCAGCTTGGATACCGGCATCAGGGAGTCCCTGTCCTGGTTTTCGAAGTACTCGTAGAAGACGGCGTCATCGAACCCGACCGAGGCGGCGTCGTGGCGGTCGGCGGCGTAGACCACGCGGCTTACCCGGGCCCAGAGCGCGGAGGCCAGACACATGGGGCACGGCTCGCAGCTGGTGTAAAGGACTGCGCCGGTGAGGTCGAAGGTTCCCAGCTCGCGGCAGGCGGTGCGGATGGCGGTGACTTCGGCGTGGGCTGTGGGGTCATTGTCCGCTGTGACGCGGTTGACGCCGTCGAACGTCTGGCCTTCCGCCGTGACGATCATGGCGCCGAACGGGCCTCCGCTGTTGAGGACGTTGGCCGTTGCCAGCCGGATGGAGCGGGCCAAAAACTGTTCGGCCGTGACGGTTGTACTCATGATGCGACTTCCTTTTGCCGGGAAGCCTGTTGCCGCGCAGAACCAGTAGAACCAGGTGCGAACGGTTACCAGGCTTCAGCATGTGCTGTGAAGGTTAAGTTGCGCCTGGTAGATAGCTTCCCGGGTTCGGGCGCCCGCCTTTGGCAGAATCGAGATTAGCACCGGTTTGTGGGCTACGCCATAGTTTTCTGGAAATTTAATTTCGCTATGTGAAATCGATGTTTCGGCCCCTTCACCTTCCTACTGGCCCGCCCGGTCACATTGCGGTGGCGTTGACGCAGGTGAAACCGTTCCCTAGCCTGAAGGCCAGCCGTCGCTGCCCGCAGCCGCGGCACCTGGATCAGCAGACAGGGCCTCACTGAGCTGGACTTAGCCCAACCGGTTCATACCGGCACCGCCCAGACAAGGACAGCCCATGACTTTGCCCACCCCTGCTTCGCCTTCCCGGCTGTGGATCCGTAACCCGCTGGCCGCCTTCACCGCCAACAGCCTTGATGCCGCCGGCGGAGTGGTGGTCAGCGACGGCGTCATCACCGAAGTACTCGCCGCGGGGCAACAGCCTGCGGGACCCGTCCAGGAAACGTTCGACGCCGGCAGCCACGTCCTCTTGCCCGGCCTGATCAACACGCACCACCACTTCTATCAAACCCTGACCCGGGCATGGGGTCCGGTGGCCAACGCCCCACTGTTCCCCTGGCTGCAGAACCTCTACCCGGTGTGGGCCCGGCTCACCCCACGGGACCTTGAACTGGCCGCCACGGTGGCCCTGGCCGAGCTGCTGCTCTCCGGCTGCACCACCGCAGCCGACCACCACTACCTCTTTCCCGCGGGCCTTGAAGATGCGGTGGACATCGAGGTGGAAGCCGTCCGCCGCCTTGGCATGCGGGCCACCTTGACGCGCGGGTCCATGACCCTGGGAACGGACGACGGCGGCCTGCCGCCGCAGTCCACGGTCCAGTCACCGGAGGTGGTGCTGGAAGACAGCGAGCGCCTGGTCCGCCAGTACCACGAGCGCGGCGATGATGCGGTGATCCAGATTGCCCTG
>DATIMT010000204.1:0-1687 GCA_035475035.1 Arthrobacter sp. | reverse complement strand
GCATCCGGCCCCTGCGGTCGGCCAAGGCTACGGACACGTTCATCCTCTCCGGCGGGGAGGACATCTTCGAACCCACCAAGACCTTCCACGGCTTCCGCTACGCGGAGGTGACCGGCTGGCCCGGAACGCTCACCCCCGATGACCTCGAGGCCGTGGTGGTCCACTCCGACCTGGAGCGCACCGGCACCTTCGAGTGCTCCAACGAACTCGTCAACCAGCTGCACCGCAACATCGTCTGGGGACTCCGCGGCAACTTCCTGGACCTGCCCACCGACTGCCCGCAGCGCGACGAGCGGCTCGGCTGGACCGGTGACATCGCAGTGTTCGCCCCCACCGCCGCCTACCTGTACGACGTCAAGGGCTTCCTGCAGGACTGGCTGCTGGACCTCGCCGCGGAGCAAAAGGCGCAGGACGGCCTGGTCCCCATCACCGTGCCTGACGCCCTGAAGTATTGCCCGCAACCGGCAGAATTCCCCGAGCCCGAGTCCTCCGCGCTCTGGAGCGAAGCCTCCGTCTGGGTGCCGTGGGCCTTGTGGGAAGCCTACGGAGACCTGGGTGTGCTGCAGAGCCAGTTCGAATCGATGGCGTCGCACACCCGACGGGTGGAGGGCCTGCTGTCATCCACCGGGCTGTGGGACTCCGGCTTCCAGTTCGGCGACTGGCTGGACCCCGATGCAGCACCCGACCAGCCGTGGGCGGCCAAGGCGGACACCGGCGTCGTCGCCACCGCCTGCATGTACCGCACGGCGCGCATCACGGCGCAGGCCGCGGGACTGCTGGGGAAGCCCGACGACGAAGCGTACTTTGAGGCACTGGCCGCCCGGGTGCGCGCTTCCTTCGCCGAGCATTACGTGGCAGCCGACGGCACCATCTCCAGCGACTGCACCACCGTTTACGCGCTGGCCCTCGCCTTCGACGTGCTGGCCACCCCGGAGTTGCGGGAGTTCGCCGGCGACCGCTTGGCCGAGCTGGTCCGGGACAACGACTACCGCGTTTCCACCGGGTTCGCCGGGACGCCGTTCATCACCCACGCGCTCACCGACACCGGCCACGTGGACGAGGCCTACCGGCTCCTGCTGGAAGAGGGCTGCCCGTCCTGGCTGTACCCGGTGACCATGGGCGCCACCACGGTCTGGGAACGCTGGGACTCGATGCTCCCGGACGGCACCATCAACCCCGGCGAGATGACCAGCTTCAACCATTACGCCCTGGGCGCCGTGGCGGACTGGATGCACAAGGCCATCGGCGGCATCCGGCCGCTGGCGCCGGGCTACGCCCGGGTGCTCATCGCGCCGCAGCCGGGGGAGGGGATCGACTGGGCCAAGACGTCCCTTAGGACCCCGCACGGGGTGGTCCGGGTGGAATGGAAGCTCGACGGCGGCGCGTTCAGTCTCGAGGCGACCGTCCCTGACGGGGTAGCGGCCGACGTCGTCCTCCCGGACGGTGCGCGGCACAGCCTTGCGGGCGGGACGCACAGCTTCGCCGTGCCTGAGGTGTTGGCCACCCCCAGCCGGGTATAGGGGGGATTCCACCTATGGATTGGACTGTTGCTGCACGATACTTGAGGCGCAGCTGAGCCACCATGCCAATGACGAGGAGTCGGAGCAGTTTCCGAAGCTCCGCCTCCACATTCCGCGTGAGAAGCTCGTCGACATCGGGGAAAAGGTGGAGAGGGCGAAGAAGCTGG
>DATIMT010000203.1:0-4517 GCA_035475035.1 Arthrobacter sp. | reverse complement strand
CGCAGGCCCATGAAGGCGTTGCGGTTTTCCACCGTGATGCCCGGCGAGTCCATCTCCACCACGAACGCGCTGATGCCGCCCTTGTGCTTGGTGCCGTCCGCATCCGTGCGCGCCGGGACCACCGCCATGACCACCACCAGTTCAGCAATGACCCCGTTGGTGGTCCAAAGCTTGACCCCGTCCAGAAGGTACGCGTCGCCGTCGTCCGTTGGCGTTGCCGTGCTGCCCATCCGGGCGGGGTCGCTTCCCACGTCCGGTTCGGTGAGGAGGAACGCGGTGACGGCGCCTGCGGCGCACCGGGGCAGGTACTCGCGCTTTTGTTCGGGCGTGCCAAAGACTTTGACGGGTTCCGGCACGCCAATGGACTGATGGGCGGAGATGAGGGCGCCCAGGCTGGGGTGCACGCTGCCGAGCAGGGCCAGGGCGCGGCCGTAATACACCAGCGAGAGGCCGAGGCCGCCATATTCCTCCGGGATTTTCATGCCGAAGACGCCGAGGCCCGCCAGGCCGTTAATGTAGTCGTCGGGTATTTTGGCTTCCCGTTCGATTACCCGCCCGGACATGGTTTTTGCGAACTCCGTGAGGCGGGCCATGAACTTCTCGCCCCGTTCCACGGAAGCCGCGTCCGCTGCCGGCCAGGGATGGACAAGGCTGAGGTCGAAACTGCCCAGGTAGAGGCCCTTGGCGAAGCTGGGGCGGTCCCAGCCGGATTCCCGTGCGGCCTCGGCGACCGCCCGGGCATCTTCGGCTGTGGCCCCGGCGCCGATGTTGCCGGCCGGCACGGGGTTTTCGTCAGCGAGGGCGTCTTTGGCCTGGCGGTCAGTTGCGGAGGTCATGGGTTATCTCCTTGGCCGGATTGGCCGGTGTAGCCATGGATCCGCCGGGTTGGAGAACCCTTCAGCTGTCCCTCAAGACTACCCGCGGGTAGGTTCCGGTACTAGGGGACGTTTGTCCCTGGAAATCGCCGGGGAGCTCCACCGCAGCAGCGCGGTGGACCAGCTTGTCCCAACCGGAGTTGATCCCGTGGACCACTGCCAAAAGCGTATTGGCCACTACCATCCAGGTGAGCTTGCCCGCCCCCAGCAGCACCAGGGCAATGAGGCCCGCCGTCAGGACAAAAGCAGCCAGGAGTGCCGCAAATCCGAGGGTCCCGATGAAGACCAAGGTGGCTGTTTCCACTGCGCTTAGATCGAACTGCATGAATCCCCCTGCTACGTTGCTTGGCGAAAGACTGCTGCGGCGAACACCAGTAGCAGAAGCGTAGGAGGACAGCCGGGGGACCAGCCAGAGGCGCATGGGGCAGAAGGGGCTGTTGATACCGGATTGAAACACTACCCGGAGGTAGGTCACGGAGCGGTCGCGGCGGCCTGCGTTAACCTTGTAGTTGGCAGTTTTCCGGTCCGTCCCCTTTGGACGCTGCTGCCCTGCCCCCGCCCAACTGCCCAAGGAGAGTGTGTGCCCCGCTCAGCCAGGTCTTCCGCTGACGCGATCAGCGCCCGGCTTCGGGACCTCGAACTCCTCACCAAGGGACCCGCCTGGGCTTTGACGCGCTCGGCTCCCTGGGTGATCGCGGTGCTCCAGGCTTCCTTTACCCGCACCCGGCCGCAGCTGCCGCTTGAAGAATTCCACGCCGACGTCGACACCTTCCTTGAGGAGCTCCGGCGCCAGGATCCCGGGCTGGGAGGAGGGGCCAACGGAAAGTCGTTCGGCGATGAATGGACCCGGCGGCAGTTCCTGACGCGCCGGAACCAGTCGGGCCAGATCGTGTATGAGGTCACCGAACCTGCCGCGCGCGTGCTCGCTTTCCTGGACAGCCTCTCCAGTGAGCGGTCCACCCTGAACGGTTCGCGCCTGGGCACCCTGCTGGGGGACGTGGAGAAGCTCGCGAATGAAACCAATCCGGACCAAAGCGCCCGCCTCGAAGCCCTCGAAGAGGAAATCGAGGAGCGCCAGCAGCTGATCCAGGACATCAGCACCGGCGGGTTCGACGGCCTGCTCGACGATGACGAAGCCGTTGAAGCCGCCGGAAACATCCTGGACCTCGCCGCCAGCCTCCCCGCGGACTACAAGAAGATGCGTGACCGGATCGAGGAACTGGTGGGCGGGCTGCGCAACCAGATCATCGAGGAGTCCCTGACCAAGGGCGCCACCATGGCCCAGGTCCTGGAAGCCGATAAGCGGCTCCGCCAAAGCCCCGAAGGCAGGACGTTCCGGTCCTTCACGGCCTTCCTGGAGGATCCGCAGCAGCAGCTGAGGTTCCGGTCCGCCATCGGCGAGGTGCTGAGCCGCCAGTTCGCGGACGACCTCTCGCCCGAAGACCGGGAGACACTGAAGAACCTGGTGGCCGAGCTCCGCCAGCAGCACAGCCAGATCCAGCGGATCTACGGCAAGCTCAGCGAAAGCCTCAACACCTACGTGCAGAGCGACGACTTCCGCCAGTCCGTGCGGCTCCGGCAGGTCCTGCGTGAAGCCGAGCAGGCCATCCGCTCCCTCCCGTACGAGCGCGAACGCCCTGGCCTGGTTCCGGGTCCCGTCCTGTACAACGCCGGCTTCGAATCGTTGTCCATGGTGAAGCTCTTCGATCCGGACGAGTTCGCGGCACCACCCCGGCTGGCGGACCCCATCGCCTTCTCCGACTCGGACCGGGTGCGCTCGCCGAGGACCGGCAAAGCCAAACCCGGGGTGGTCCGGGCGGCCATGGCAGGGGCTGCAACGCTCGCCGACGCGTGGCAGCAGTTGCCGCCCGAAGAGCAGCACATCAACACCATCCGCGCCCTCCTGTCGGAAGCCCTGCATGCCGGGGCGGACTTCAACCGCGGCGCCTGGGATGGCCTGGACTTCGAACAAATAGACGGCTCCACGCGCAGGGCCTACCTGCCGATGGTTACGCTCGCAAAGGATTCAGATGACTGAGGAAAGCACGACGCCGGTGGCTGAGCAGGTCGAAACCTCGACGAGCTCATTCACGGGAGCAGTCTCCCCCCGCGACACCTTCGTTGACGGCGCGGCCCTGTTCCCCGGTGACACCGGCGTCCTGTCCATGAAAGTGCGCCAGGCCCTGGTGAAGCTACTTAAGGGTCCGTACATCGACGGCGGCCGGGACGAAAAGCTCTGGACGGTGCTGCTGGACAACCAGGTGATCCTGCGCAGCCGTCTTTCCGAGCTGTTCCTCACCCTGCAGCTGGACCACGAGCGGAAGATCGCGGTCCTTCGCCCCGTGGATCCGGAGGTGATCGGCGGCAGCACCCGCTCCAGCATCCTCCGCCAGCAGCGCGCCCTCAGCCGGGTGGAAACCATCGTGCTGCTCCGCCTCCGGCTGCTGCTGGACCGGCACGTCACCGCCCAGACAGACCCCACCATCACCCGCGAGGAAATCACGGACCTGGTGGCGCATTACCAGCCCGCCGGCCAGCAGGACGCCCTCCGCGATTCGGACGTGGTGACCCGGGCCATCACCAAGCTCCTGGCCCGCCAACTCCTGCTCCCCACGCCCCTGGACGACGTCTACACGATCTCAAACGCCCTGCCCCTGGCCCTGCCCTTCGAAAACATCGGCGACATCCCGGCCCACATAGAGGCCCTGGTAGCAGCCTCGGCAGATCAATCAGGAACAGAACCGCTCCTGGATCTTGATGTCGACAGTGGTTCCGAGGACGGTGCGGAGGACGACGATGCCGATGCCGCCCCCGCCCCTTCGCCGGGCGACATACGTCCTGCGGACGATGCGCCCGGCTCCGACAGGCCCGATGCCACTCCCTGGGCGGCATCGGCGTCATCGTCAGTGGGTGCCCAGGTTCCGGGCGCCGCGCTTGGTGACCTCGTCGCAGAAGCCGAAGGAGAAGGCGAATGAGCGTTGCAAGCATGCTCCCGTTGGGTGATGTGGCGAACCCGGGCCAGATGCGCCTTGCGTTGGTGCAGGTGGTCAACTGGGGGACGTTCCATGGGGCGCACACGATGCATGTGGACCGGAACGGAACGCTGCTGACGGGCAACTCGGGCGTGGGCAAGTCGACGCTGTTCGATGCGATGCTGCGGGTTTTCGATGCGCGGCCGCGATCCAATGAGGCCGCGGCGCAGCGGTCGGGCGGTGCCGTTGAGGATAAGCGGACAACGTTCACGTACATGCGCGGCAAAGTCGGGGACAAGGCCGTAGGGGAGGGCTCGGCGAGTGCTTTCCAGCGTCCCGGTGCCACGTGGTCCGCCGTCGCCCTGACGTTCGATAACGCTGCCGGCACGCGGGTGACGGTGTCGGCGCTGTTCGACCTGCCCAAGAACGGCACGGAATCGAGCGTGGGCAGGTTCTACCTGATCGACAACGTGCCCCTGGACCTTGAAGCGGTGGAGGGTATTGCTGACAAGCGCTTCACCAAGGGTGCGCTTGAGGCGATTTTCCCGCACGCCCAGGTTTTCGACGTGCACAAGGCCTTCGCGGAGCGGTTCCGCCGGCTGCTGGGCATCAACTCGGACCAGGCCCTGCCCCTGCTGCGCGTGATCCAGGCCGGCAAGGGACTGGGCGG
>DATIMT010000202.1:0-2893 GCA_035475035.1 Arthrobacter sp. | reverse complement strand
GTGGTGTCGCGGCCGGCGAAGAAGCCGATGATCCAGTTCAGGATGACGCGGAACTTACGCTCGACCGTGGGCATGGCCATGCCGTGGTAGCCGCGGTGGGCCAGCCAGGCCAGTCCACCCTTGAGGCCGATGCGGCCCAGGAGGTTGATGTTGGCAACACCCTTCCATTCGCCGAAGCCGGCCACAGCGCCAAGGTTCTTGTGCTTGTAGTCAACCAGCGGCTTGTCCCAGCGGGAAGCCCAGAGATTCTTGGCGAGGCGCTTGGCCTGGCGCAGGGCGTGCTGGGCGTTGGGGACGCAGGTGCCGTCCGGCAGGCCCTTGCCGGTGAGGTCGGGAACAGCGGCGATGTCGCCGGCAGCCCAGGCGTTCTCCACGATGCCTTCATCGCCGGAGATGCGCAGGTCCGGCAGCACGCGGACGCGGCCGCGGGGCTCGAGCGGGAAGTCGGTGGAGCGGACCATGGGGTTGGCCTGCACGCCGGCCGTCCACACCAGGGTGTCGGCCTCGAATTCCTGGGCGGGGGTTTTGTCCGGAAGGTTGATGAGCTTCAGGGTACCTTCGGCGCTGTCCAGCGAGGTGTTCAGGAGGACCTCGATGCCGCGGCTGCGCAGGTGCTCAACCACCCAGTCGGCCTGCTTGGCGGTGACCTCGGGCATGATGCGGCCCATGGCTTCGACCAGGACGAAGCGGACTTCTTCCTGCTTGACGCGGGGGTTGTTCCGCACGGCGGCGCGGGCGAGGTCTTCCATCTCCGTGATGCACTCAATGCCGGCAAAGCCACCGCCGACCACCACGAAGGTAAGGGCCTTGGCGCGGGCTGCGGGGTCCGTCATGGTGGAGGCAACCTCGATGCGCTCCAGCAGCTTGTTGCGCAGGGCAACGGCTTCCTCGATGGTCTTCAGGCCGATGCCCTTGTCCGCCAGGCCCTTGATGGGGAACGTGCGGGTGATGGCGCCGGCCGCGAGCACGACGTCGAAGTAGGGAACCTCAAAGTTCTCGCCGCCATCGGCGGGAGCCACCACAGCTGTCCGGTTGACGTGGTCGATCGAGGTAACGCGGCCCTGGATCAGTTCCGTCTGCTTGAGGTGCTGGCGGTGGGACACCACCGCGTGGCGGGCTTCGATGTTGCCGCCGGCCACCTCGGGGAGGAAGGGCTGGTAAGTCATGTAGGGCAGTGGATCAACGACGGTGACGATGCCACCGGCATTCGCGATCTTCTTCTGCAGTTTCAGTGCTACGTACAGGCCGACGTACCCGCCGCCGACGACGAGTACCCTGGGACGGTCCTGGAGCTGTGGGGTGGTTGCCATGTTTCAAGGATAGCGTAGTTTGTGAAAATCTTCACTAACTTGGTCGGCGGTCTGTAACGTGCGGATCACCGTTCAAATGCACCCGTTCCACCACGCCGGTATCCGGCTCTTCCCGGGCTGGGGCCGGGTTGCGGGCAGCCCTGCGGAGCTGGACGGCGGCTCCGGCGATGATCGCCCCGAACAGGGCAGCAAAACCGATCACGACGGCGGCGCCGATGGCACTGTCACGCTGGGAGGGCGCCTTGGCAGCGGGCACGGTGGCTTCCGGCAGCGTGGGTGCCGCACTGGGTACTGGGGCAGCGGTGGGCACCGGGGTCGCGGGAGCAGCGTTGCCACGCCTGTGCACGCGGATCCATTCCGCGATCGTGCCCAGCGGGTTGACGGAGACCTCGGGGACATCGGCCTTGAGCGCGGCCTCGGCATTGAGGATGCCGTAGCCGTACAGCGGATCCTTGCCTGGAGCGCCGGCGTCCTTTGCCGTGGAGACGATCCTGTTGATCACCTGTTCCGCGCTCATGGCCGGCCACTTGGAGCGGATCAGTGCGGCGACCCCGGCAACGATGGGGGTGGACCCGGACGTACCGGCCCACTCCGCGTAGCTCCCGCCGGGGAGCCCGCCCACGAGGTTCTCGGCGGGAGCAGCCACACCGATGCTGATCCCTTGTGAAGAAGCGTCCACGCTGGCCGCATTCCTGCGGTCCAGGCCGGCGACGGTAAGGACACCCGGGATGGTGGCAGGGGCACCTACCTGGGCATTGCCGCCTATCCTGTTGCCGGCCGCGGCGACGATGACGACGTCCTTTTGTTCGGCGTACAGGAAGGCCGCGTCCCAGCTTTGCGGCCACTGGGGGGTCGTGCTGCCGAGCGAAATGTTGATCACCTTGGCGCCGTTGTCCACGGCCCACCGGACCGCCTCGGGGATCTGGTCCTGGTCGCTTTTGCCGGAGGGGTTGGCCGAGCCCAGCCAGGTGGAGACGGACAGGAGCTGCGCTTCCGGTGCCACTCCTGTGATCCCGTCCGGAGGCGTGCCCGCCGGTCCGGGACTCGGGCTGGGGCTGGGGCTGGGGCTGGCGGGCTGGTGTCCGCGGCCCGCGAGCATGGTGGCTACGAGGGTGCCGTGTTCAGGCTTGGACCCCACGCTCTTCTGGCCGTCCGGCTGGCCTGAGCCGGAGGCGTCGTAGCCGCCCACCACGGCGCCTTTGAGGTCCGGGTGCTGGGCATCGATGCCGCTGTCGATGACGGCGACCTTGACCCCGGCGCCCTTTGACACTTCCCAGGCCTTGGTGATGCCGGAGTCTGCCAGCCAGTATTCTTTGTCGCGCCATTCGTCGGCGCTTGCGGGGGGTGCGGTGAAGAGGCCTGCGCACAGGCAGCATGCCGCAAGGAGGACGGCAACGACGGCCGCTGCCGCCCGGGACACGGGCGGGTTGGAAGCTGGGGTGGAATGCATGGGTCTAACCGATGCTCAGCGCGATGCCGTCGAGGATGTCGTGCTCACTTGCGGTGGCCGTGGTAATCCTCCCGCCGCTCAGCTCCCCCATCCGGTCCAGGATGCGGCGCCATACCAGTCCCCCGGCACCAAT
>DATIMT010000201.1:0-2466 GCA_035475035.1 Arthrobacter sp. | reverse complement strand
TTGGCGAGGAGCTTTTCCAGCTCTGCTTCGTCGGTGGAGACATGGACCAGCCCACGCCACTTCAGTTCCTGCCAAATGTTGGCGAAAGTGGGGTCGTTGCGCTGCGGTTCGAGGTTGTTCAGTTCTGGCACGCTTCCTAAGTTAGCAGTAACGCCCGACGCCCGGTCAGCCGGCGATCCCGGCCGGCACGGGTTGCGCCGCAATCAGCCGCAGCCGCTGGGTGGCACGGGTCATGGCCACATACAGGTCCCCCACCTTGCCGTGCTCATGGTTGAGCATGACGGACGGTTCCAGGACCACTACGCCGTCGAACTCCAGGCCCTTTGCCTCGCGCGGGCTGATCACCACGATGTCCTGCTCGTAGCTGCCGGCACCGTTGCCGATCCGGCGCCCATAGGCAGCACGGAGGGCTGCCGTGGCCTCGGGCAGGAGGGCACCGTCGGCGATCACGGCGAGCAGGCCGCCGTCGAGCGCGCCAAGTTCCTCGGGGAGGACCTCGACAAGCCGGCTGACCACCTCGCCCGGGCCCACTTCGTCGATGATGGGCGCCCAGCGCCCTTCGCGCACGGCCTTGGGCGCGGAAACCACAAGTCCCGCGGCGTTGGCCATCCTGACGGCGGCCTCGGCGATCTGCGAGGGTGTGCGGTAGTTGACGGTCAGTTCCTCCAGCGTCCAGCGGTCACCGAACATCGGGGCCAGCGCCCCCTGCCAGGAGTTGGCACCGGCCACGGAACTGGTCTGCGCGATGTCGCCCACGATGGTGAAGGACTTCAGCGGGCAGCGCCGGACCAGCAGCCGCCATTGCATGGGTGAGAGTTCCTGCGCTTCGTCCACCACGATGTGCCCGAAAGCCCAGGTGCGGTCGCTGGTGGCGCGTTCGGCAGCCGTCTGCCGGGTTTCCTGTTCCCGGTTCTGCTCGGCGAGTTCCTCCGCAGACATCAAGGGGTCCACCCCGGCAACCTGCATATTGACGAGGGTCTGCTTGGCGTTGGCCAGGTCGCGGGCACGGTCATGCTCCTGCTGGGCCAGCCCGCGCCCGGCCGCCGGATCCAGCTCACCGAGCAGTTCGGCGGCCTCGTCCAAAAGCGGAACATCCGATTCGGTCCAGGGGGCATCGGCGGGACGCTGCAGCAGCGCCCGCTGGGCCGGGGTCAGGTTGGGGGTACAGAATTCCAGCACCTCCGGCTTGCTGAAAAGGTCCGAGATCAGCTTCTCCGGCGTCATCGGCATCCAGCACAGGTTGAGCGCAATCCGCACGTCGCGGGCGGTCCGGACGTCCTCGGCCAGGTACGAGCGGTCCGCGTTGTTGCCGATGTTGCCGGCTTCGACGAGTTCGGTCATCTGTTCGGTCAGCTCGCGCAGCAGGATCTTCACGAACGTCACGCGTGCCTCGTTGTACGGTTTTCCGGTGGCACGGGCACGTTCCCGGGCACGCCGGACCTGCCGGGGTGTCAGGGTGAGTTTGCGGCCATCCACTTCGAGGATCCGGTTCTGGGCGGGCACGCGCATGCGGTTGGACACGGCGTTGGCCACGATGGCAGCCATGTCCAGGCGCCCCTTGATGGCGGCGACGTCCGCATTGGTTTCGGGAACGGCACTGATGCCGGGCATCAGGCGGCCCAGGCTGGCCATGACGACGCCGGTTTCGCCGAGCGAGGGCAGCACGCGTTCGATGTAGTTCATGAACGACGACGACGGCCCCACCAGCAGCACACCTGCGCTTTTGAGGCGGTCACGGTGGGTGTAAAGCAGGTAGGCGGCCCGGTGCAGGGCCACGGCGGTCTTGCCCGTGCCGGGGCCGCCCTGGACCACCACAGCGCCGGAAATCGAGGACCGGATGATGCGGTCCTGCTCCGACTGGATGGTGCTGACAATGTCTGACATGCGGCCGGTCCGCTTGGAGTTCAGCGCCGCCAGCAGGGCCCCTTCGCCCTGGAGCGATTCGTCGTTCGTGAGCATGCCCGCGTCCAGCACATCGTCCTCGATGGCTTTGACGTCGCGTCCCTGCAGGATCAGGTGCCTGCGGCGCCGGACGCCCTGCCGGTCAAAGGCGGTGGCCTGGTAGAAGTGGCCGGCTTCCGGGGCGCGCCAGTCCACCATCAGCCGTTGCAGGTCCTCGGTGGTGAGGCCGATGCGGCCAATGTATTGCGCTTCCCCGGAGTCCAGGTCCAGGCGGCCGAAGACCAGCCGGTCATCCACCGCATCCAGCTGTGCCAGGCGGTCCTCATACAGTGCGGCGAAGGCATCACGTTCCGAAACGTTCTGCATGGTGCCCACGGCTCCGGCACGACGGACCTGCGCCAGCTGGCGGCGCTTTTCCTCCCGGAGTTCCTCCAGCCGGGCGTACAGGCCGGCGACATACTCCCGTTCGTGGGCCAATTCGGCGTCGAGCATTAACGTTCCCCTATCGCGAAAGACAGACCGTCCATTCTACAACCATTTCCGTTGGCGCTGGTGTTACGTTGC
>DATIMT010000200.1:0-1673 GCA_035475035.1 Arthrobacter sp. | reverse complement strand
TCCGCTTTCCACCGGCTGCACGCCCCAGGATTCGCGTAGCGCCCAGAGCGCGGACTGCGCCGCCGGGGCCGAGGTGTCAGCGGCGAACGCCTGGCCCTGCTCCCCCGGGGTAAACGTGACACGGGCGCCAAAGGCCACCGTGCCGGCATACCGGTCCACGTGCCGCCGCAGCGCATCCATCGCCTGCTGCGGATCCTGCCCCGGCGCCAGCCGCAGGCTGAACTTGGCCCGCGCTGACGGCAGCAGCGTATTGGAACTGACCGCTACGGACGGGATGTCCATGCCAATGATGGACAGGGCCGGCTTGGTCCACAACCGGGACGCCAGGGAACCGGTTCCGGCCAGCCGAACGCCCTCCAGCACCGAGGCATCGGCACGGAAGTCGGCCTCGGGGTAGTCCACGGCAGCGTCATCCCGGGCCACCAGCCCCTCAACCGCAACGTTGCCGTCGTCGTCGTGCAAGGTGGCAATCAGCCGCGCCAGCAGTGTCGGCGCGTCCAACACCGGACCGCCGAACATGCCCGAGTGGACCGCGTGCTCCAGCACCCGGACCTCGAGGGTGCCGTCCACGAGGCCGCGCAGGCTGGTGGTCAGCGCAGGCACGCCAACCTTCCAGTTCCCCGAATCCGCGACCACAATGACGTCCGCGCGCAGCAGCTCCTGGTGGGTCTGCAGGAAGGTGCGGAAGGTGGGTGAGCCTGCCTCCTCCTCCCCTTCGATGAACAGCGTGACGCCCAGGCCAAAGGCGTCGCCCAGGACTTCGTGCACGGCCCGCAGCGCACCCAGATGCGCCAAGATCCCGGCCTTATCATCCGCAGCGCCGC
This sequence comes from Arthrobacter sp., assembly GCA_035475035.1. Taxonomy (GTDB): domain Bacteria; phylum Actinomycetota; class Actinomycetes; order Actinomycetales; family Micrococcaceae; genus Arthrobacter. Next base: position 849 of record DATIMT010000200.1, on the reverse strand, counting down.
GCCCGTAGAGCCGGCCGCCCCGTTCGGTGGCCACAAAAGGCTGCGAATCCCAAAGCGCCGGGTCCCCTGGCGGCTGGACATCGTGATGGGCGTAGAGCAGGATAGTCGGCTTGCCCGCGGCTGCGGGCTTACGGGCGACGACGGCGGGGCCCCCCGGAGTGCCGTCGGCTTTGTCCACGCGCAGGATCCGGACGTCCTCGACACCGGCGTCGCGCACCAGCCCGGCGACCGCCTCCGCACTGCGCTGCAGCTCGGCCGGGTCGAACGCCTCCCAGGCGATGCCGGGGATGGCCACCAGCCTCACCAGGTGTTCCAGAATGTCCGGGAAACCACGGGCAACACTCCGGCGGAGGGCATCCACTTCCAGCCGGGCGTCGGGGACGGTATTTTGGTGCTCAGGAGTCATGTCCGTACCCTACCTTCGGGCATCGGGCCGGCCAAGTCGCGGCAGGGGCGACGGCAGGCGGCGGGCCGGTCAACCGGAGGCCTGCGCCGGGGTATTCTTGTGGGGTGTTTGGACGTAAGAGAGATGCCCCCGCCCCCCAGTCCGTTGCCGATGGGCTGGCTTCCCAGGCCCCTGGCCGGCAGACCGACCCGCGGGCAGGAAAGGGCGCGCCCACTCCGTCCCGGAAGGAGCAGGAGGCTGCGCGCAAGCGCCCCCTGGTCCCCAATGACCGTGCGGCCGCCAAGACGGCCGACCGGGAAGCGCGCCGTGAAGAGCAGGCCAGGATGCGCCGTGCCATGGACACCGGCGAGGAACGCTTCCTGCCGGTGCGCGACAAAGGTCCGCAGAAGCGCTTTGCCCGCGACTTCGTGGACGCACGCTTCAGCCTGGGTGAATACGTGATG
>DATIMT010000199.1:0-22800 GCA_035475035.1 Arthrobacter sp. | reverse complement strand
AGCGGCAGGCTTTGCGGTTGCAACCGGAATTTCAATCTGACCGCCAGAAATCCACTTACCTTCAGCCCAAGCAGCCTCTATGTCCTCAACAAGTCCCTGACAAAAAGAGCACGCAGCTTTGGAATGCTTCGATAGGTCAGCAGTGTCACCCGTTTCGTACGCATAGCTCAAAACTGAAAACCAATACTTCGTAAACGCTTCTGCCCCTTCCTTCGTCTCCGTCTTCGCCACCTCGGGAAGCACGGGGACCGGCACATTCTGGGCGGGACCTGACGCATCGGCGGGCTTATAGACGGCGCTCGGCGTCGGAGCGGGCGTGGCGGTGGCGGTGGGCGTCTCAGCAGCCACGGGAGAAGAAGTGCCACCCGGTCCAGGAGAGCCGCCGGAGTTGCAGCCGGACAAGACCACGGCGAGACCAACAACAAGAGCTGCTGCACCGGAACGCACGGCGCGGGACGTAAAAAGCTTCTGCGATGTCATGGGCCGCTATTCCCCCAGTAGTTTCAAGACGGCTTGCTCCGAACAGTGACTTTCGAACAGTGAATTAAGGGTAGCCCACGCCACAATCTGGTGGTCAAACTTATCCACAGGGCCCCGCCCACGGTTTTATCACCAGAGCCGAAACGGACAAAGTCATAAAGGAAGCCGGTGCATTCGATGCACCGGCTTCCTAGTAAGGGACGAAGTGAAAAGTAAGCCCTATTTCTGGGCCGGCAGCACCAACTCCCCTGTCTTGTCCGTGGACAAGGCGAGGGACGAAACATACTGCGGGCCGCCGTCGGGCGCGTCCTGCCCGGAACGGACCATGTCCGGACGTTCGAACTCCAGCCCCGTCACGTGGCACAGGAGCTTGGCGTCGCTCGGGTTGCCGTCGGCGTCGAACATGGGCAGGTCGATCCCGTCGTCAAAGCGCCGAAGATAGAACCGCCCGCGGGTCAGCACGGCGAGAACCGGCGGCAGCACCAGGGCCAGGCCCACCGCGAAAATCGGCGAGTACGGCTGGATCGTGGCACCGAACGCCCCGAAGAACACGGCAATCGAAACACCGGCGGAAACGAGCATGGACACGAACCCAACCGGGTTCACCGCGTACAGCATGCCGCGGCGGAACTCAGGCACCTTGGGGGAAATCTTGAGCAGGTACTTGTTGATGGCGATGTCGGACGCCACGGTGACCACCCAGGCCATGGCGCAGTTGGCGTAGAACCCGAGGATGGTGTTGAGGAAATCAAACATGTTGGCTTCCATCAGGACCAGCGCAATCAGCAGGTTCACCACCACGAATACCATCCGGCCCGGGTACGTCTTGGTGATGCGCGTGAAGGAGTTGGTCCACGCAAGGGAGCCGGAGTACGCGTTGGTGACATTGATCTTGATCTGGGAAATAACCACCAGCACCACTGCCAGCGTCATGGCCAGCCACGCCGGCATCATTTCCTGGTACACGCCCAGGAACTGGTGCACGGGCTCATTGGCCGTAGCAGAAGCGGCGGGGTCCAGCGTAGCGATCAGGTAGATGGCAATGAACAGGCCCACAATCTGCTTGAGCGCCCCAAAAATCACCCAGCCTGGACCAGCGAGGATCACTGCCCGCCACCAGGCACCCCGGTTTGCATCAGTGCGCGGCGGCATGAACCGGAGGTAGTCGATCTGCTCCGCGATCTGCGCCATCAGGGACAGGCACACGCCGGCGGCGAGCATCACGGACGCCAGGTTCGGTCCGCCGTCACCGGTGGCACCCGTGTAGGCGAAGAAGCTGTCGATGCTCTCAGGATGGGAGATGAGCAGGTACCCCACCGGAACCACCATCAGAAGCAGCCACAGCGGAGTGGTCCACACCTGCAGCTTGGCAAGGGTGTTCATCCCGTAAATCACCAACGGAATGATGATGATGGTGGACACTGCGTACCCCAGCCACTGCGGGATGCCAAGGCCCAGCTCCAGCCCCTGCGCCATGATGGAGCCTTCCAGCGCAAAGAAGATGAAGGTGAAGGTGGCGAAAATGACGTTGGTGACCACGGACCCGTAATAGCCAAAGCCTGAACCGCGGGTGATCAGGTCCAGGTCGACGTTGTACCGGGCAGCGTAATAGGCCAAGGGAAATCCCGTGGCGAAGATGACGACGGCTGCCACCAGGATTCCCAGGATCGCGTTCACCGTGCCGTAGGAGATGCCGATGTTGGCGCCGATCGAGAAGTCCGCCAGGTACGCGATACCGCCCAGGGCGCTGGTGGCCACCACCCCGGCGCTCCATTTGCGGTAGGAGCGTGGCGCGAACCGCAGCGTGTAATCTTCCAGGCTCTCCCTGGTGGCGTTGAGTGCGGCGGTGTTGCCCGCCGTCAGGGTTGCCGGAGAATGTCCGACGACGGCGGCACCGCTGGGTGCCGCCGGTTCCAGCAGTTGCGTGGTGTCTTTGTCGTTGCCCATTGGGTGCGTCGCTTTCGTTGGCAGTTGGCCGTCACGGCCCTGCGTGCGACGCTACCCAGCGGGGAAGACAGCCGCGTCACAAGGCTGTTTCAGAAGTGTTAAGCCTTGACGGAGTTGTCACAAATTGCGGACTTGGGTACAAAGCCCCTGGCGCATTTCTACTCCGGGTAGAACAATCGGGCCCATGATGTTTGAACATGCGGACGACAATCCTGTCCTGGAACTCGATGATGAGCAGTCGTGGCGGCTTCTGGCGGCAACGCAGCACGGCCGGCTGGTGGTTTCCGTTGCGGGGGAACCGGACATATTCCCGGTCAATTACGTGACCTCAAACCGGAAGGTGTACCTGCGCACGGCACCCGGGAATAAGCTCGCGCAACTGACAATCAATGCCCAGGTGTTGTTTGAAACCGACGGCATCCTGTCGCAGGAGGCCTGGTCCGTTGTCCTGAGGGGAACAGCGCGGGTCCTCAGCAATTCGGACGAGCTTGCGGCCATCGAGGAACTCGGCCTGAAGACCTGGGTTCCCACACTCAAGGACTTTTATGTGGAGATTGAACCGAAGTCCGTCAGCGGCAGGCACTTCGTGTTCGGCGAACAGCCGGAACGGGAGATCTAGGGCACTCCTAGACTGGAAGGATGCAGGACACTGCCAGGGCGGAACAGCCCACCGCAGACAAGCTCACCCCGGAGCAGCGCAGCTGGAACATGTCCCGGATCCGCGGCAAGAACACCAAACCCGAGCTTCTGGTCCGCCGGCTCCTTCACGCCAAGGGCTACCGTTACCGCCTGCACGGCAGGGCCGGCGGTACCAAACTGCCAGGCAATCCCGATCTCGTCTTCGCCGGCCGGCACAAGGTGATCTTCGTCAACGGATGCTTCTGGCATTTCCACGACTGCAGGGTGGGCCTTCACGCGCCCAAAGCCAACGCGGACTTCTGGGCCCAAAAGCGCACCCGGACGCGGGAGCGCGACGCCGGCCAGCGCCGCCAACTGGAAGACGCCGGATGGGAAGTACTGACCGTCTGGGAATGCGAACTGAAGGACACCTCAGCCCTTGAAACCCACTTGGTGAACTTCCTCGACGCCGGCGCCTGAAACAACAGTTTTGACGGAATCTTTAGCCGTTGCCCCCACCGTCCTTGATCCTGGAAAGGGAGGATAGACAGGTGCCGCGGTCAAGCAGCCGCGGACGACAGTTTCGGAGCAGCTATCCCTATCCCCTAGCTTCTCCGGGCCAACAGCGCGGACTTGAAGGCAGATGCCGACGAGGCACTGCTGTTGATGCGCCAGTCTGTTTCCTTCTGCAGGTGGAACCAGACGAAGCCCATCACATCCGGCTGGGCCGCCAGGTAGGACACCAAGTCGGTGTTCCATGTTGCCTTGGAACCACCCAGCTCGCTGGACGCCGTTTCGGCAACCAGGATGGCCTTTCCCGGTGCCAGCGTGCGCAGCTGGGAAATCCCGGGCGCAAAGAGATCCACAGGTGAAACCCAGCTGCTCCAGGTTTGGGACGTCCCCCAGTTGTAGCCATCCAGGGCCACGATGTCCACGTAGCCGGCGCCCGGGTACAACCCGGCCAGGTCGGTCGAGCCCCAATACGGGACGTTGGGCGACCACACCCAGCGGATATTGCCGGCACCCGTAGCGGCAACGACGTCGTGCATGTGCCGCCAGGCGGCCACGTAGTCGCCCGCCTGGTTGCCGTTGACTCCTTCGGCCCACGGGTACCAGTTGCCGTTCATCTCGTGCGCAAAGCGCAGCATGACCGGCTTGCCCCAGGCCGCCAGGGACTGGCCCCACTGCGTGATATCCGCGTCGAAGTCGCCTGCGGTGATCCGGGCCAAAGCGTACGCCGGCTGCTGCACACCGCCGCCCCAGGCCCATGGCTCCCAAGTGACCAAGGACGTGGCTCCGCGGGAACTGACGGCATCCAACTCCGCTATTGGCGGCGACTGCAGGAAATCCTTGTAGATCATGACCATGGAGGGGCTTTCCCCTGCCAGGGTGGCCACCTCGTCCAGTTCACTGCCCGCCATGGCTCCCCCGGCCGTTGCCACTCCGAATCGCAGGGCAGCCGTACTGACGGTTGGCGGCTGCGGGGCGGGCGCGGGACTAGGAGCAGCCTGAACCACGAAAACGGCTGACGCCTTGATGGATGAGGTCTTTGCCGTGATGGTGAGGTTTCCGGTGGACGCAGCCGGAATGGTAATGCCCGTGCTGAACGCACCCGTCGCAGTCGTCTGGAACGCAAAGGTTGCGGAGCCCACAACCACAGTGCCCGTGGTGGAGGCTTTGAACCCGGTTCCGGCAACAGTCACGGCGGAACCAGCCGGACCGGACCCCGGATCGAGCGTTATTTGCGGTGATGTGGCTGCAGTGGCCGGCTGGAGCGTGGCCAATGCCAAACCAGCCACGATTAAGAGCGCGACGAATAAGGTCTTCAGTGTTCGGAACACGGCAATCTATCCCCAGATTGAAAAGGCGGCTTTCGGCCACGGACGACGTCAATGCAGAAAGCACTGGCATCGATCCTATGGGCAAGAAACCGCACTCCCATCAAGAAAGCCGCAATTCTTGTCCAGTCTTCTGCTAGCCCAGGGGAACAGTCCTAACCTGAAAAAAAGAGCAAGCACCCCCGCATAACCGTCCTGTTTTCCAAGCCGCAAGTCCAGCAGAAAGGAGTGTCATGAACACATCGGATGATGCGCCCAAGCCACTGGTGGACCAATCTGTCCTGGACCGGCTGCGGGACGAACTGGACGACGAAGAAGGCTACAGCCGGGTCTTCGTGGGGAACTTCATTGAGTACCTGCCCCAGCGGCTTAACCGGTTGCGGCTTGCCCTGACCACCGGAGACCTGGCGGGCTCCATGGATGCCGTCCTGAGCTTGAAGACGTCAAGCCAAATGGTTGGAGCCGAACGCCTGGCGGGGCTGGCCCTGGACCTGGAAAACGAGATCCGGGCCGAGGCACGCCACGCTGACATGACCGTGGCGTTGCCCAGGCTGGCAGCCACCTTCCTGCGGCCCATCACCCAGTGCAGCAGGCAAACCACGCACCGGCTGCAGGCTCAGTGCTGCCCCGGCGCCAATCGGTAACCTACCCCGCGAACTGTTTGAAGCCACCGCGGCTGCTGCGGGGAGTCACCCAGCTTTTTGCGCAGGTTCCCCATGTGGACCTCCACGGAACGTTCGTCGGCCTCGCTGATGTAACTGCCGACGTCGTAATCCTCGTCGCGCAGCCGCCGCACCAGGTCGGACTTGGTCCGGACAGTCCGGCCGGCTTCCAGGAGCGCGTACAGGAGTTCGAATTCCGTGCGGGTCAGGTTCATTTCCTTGCCGTCGACGGCGACCGTGCGGGAGGCGTAGCTGAGCTCCAGGCCGTTGTGGCTGAAGTTTCCACGCTCAGGGTGATCAGCGCTGTCCGGCGAAGCATCAACCGCAACCTGGTCCGGATCCGGAACGGAGCGTGGCCGCCGCATCATGGCCGCCACCCTGGCACGCAGTTCCCTCGGCCGGAACGGCTTGGTGAGGTAATCGTCCGCCCCCGATTCGAGCCCGATCAGGGTGTCCAGTTCCTCCGCCCGAGCCGTGAGCATCACGATGTAGGCGTCCGAAAACTCGCGGATCTGCCGGGAAACCTCAAAGCCGTCGATGTCCGGCAGCCCCAGGTCCAGCGTAATGACGTCAGGATTCAGGCTCTTGGCCATCAGTACGCCCTCAGCGCCGCCGCTGGCGACGGTGACCTCAAATCCAGCCTGGGTCAGCACAGTGCGAACCAGTTCCCGAATATCGTGGTCATCCTCGATGACCAGACCCACACGTGCCTCACTCATAGAGCCCCCTCAGTGCCAACGTCTGAAGTATAGCTGGCTGCGGATATCCTGCTTGCTATGGTCCTGCACACCCCCACAGTCGCGTCTTCCACGCCATGAGCACCCCCACTACCTGGTCCTCGGGGCGGCTGCGGTTTTTCAAGCGCCCCTTCCACGAATACCGGCTGACGGACCGGGTGGCGTTGAGCCAGATGCCGTTGTTCGTGACCACCATCCTGACGGCCCTGCTGGTCTGGGCGTTCTTCCCAGTCACCATGAAGAACCCCCTTTTCGTTACGTTCCTCATCTCGCAGCTGGTGATCATGGTGCTTTGCTACCTCGTCCCCTGGGAGCGGCTGCCCTACACCAGCTTCCTGGCCATTCCACTGCTGGACTTCATCTCCATCGCGGCTGGCAGGGAAGGCGGACAGGAGAGCCTCACGGGCATCAGCCTGCTGGCCGTATTCCCGGTCATCTGGCTCTGCGCGTCCGGGTACTACCCACGCGCCGCCCTGTGGCTCTCATTCCTGGGACCGCTGGCCATCATCTGGGTGCCGTTGCTTTTGAAGGGGAACTACACGCCGCAGGACTTTGCCCGGTCCCTGCTCCTGCCCGTCATGATGCTGGGGATCGGCGTATCCGTGAGCGTCCTGACACTGAGCATGATGCGCCAGCAGAACCAGCTGGAGGAAAAGGACGAGCAGTTGCGGGCCAACCTGCGGATCAGCAAGCGCCAGGAATCGCTGCTGAACACCGTGCTGGATACCGTGCACCTGGGCGTCCTGGCCGTTGACGCGGACGGCCATGACGTCCTGATGAACCGGAAGCAGCGGGCCAACCATGAACTGGCCCGCCCAAAGAACATTCCGGATCCCAACGAGTCACAACTGCTGGTTTACGGGCAGGACCGGAAGACCCTGATCCCCGTGGAGGAGCGGCCGGTACGCCGCGCGGTTTTGGGCGAAACCTTCACCGATTACCTCGTGTGGCTGGGCGAGGGAAAGGATCAGCGCGCGCTCGTGACCACTGCCCGGCCCATGAAGGATTCCGACGGCAAGTTCGCCGGCTCGGTCATTGTGTTCAGCGACGTGACCGACCTGGTGAACGCGCTGACCGCAAAAGACGACTTCGTCTCGAGCGTCTCCCACGAATTCCGTACCCCACTGACCTCCATCCTTGGTTATGTGGAGATCCTGCTTGCCGACGAGCCGGAAGAATCCCAGCGCGAGATGCTGGAAATCATCCGGCGTAATTCCGAGCGGCTCCTGACCTTGGTGTCGGACCTGCTGTCCAGCCGGAACGGCCAGTTGATCGTCACACCCCACGCCGTGGATGTGGCCGAACTCGTGCGGAGCAGTGTGTCCTCGGCGATGCCCCGGGCGTCCGCCGCCGGCGTCGAGCTGCGGGCCGAAACGCCGGAGCGCCTGGAAGCCCATGTGGACAGCGCCCGGATCTCCCAGGTCCTGGACAACCTGGTGTCCAACGCCATCAAGTACTCACCGGACGGCGGCGAGGTGGTGGTGTCGCTGGAGCAGGAGGAAGGGCACGTGGCATGCCACGTCACCGACACGGGCATGGGAATGGGCCCGGAGGACGTCTCTGAGGTATTCGCCAAGTTCTTCCGCACCAGCAGCGTGCGGCGTACCGCCATCCCCGGCGTCGGCCTCGGCCTGCCCATCAGCAAGGCGATTATCGAGGCGCACGGCGGCACTATTGGCGTCGACAGCACGCTCGGCGAAGGGACAACCTTTACGTTCCGGGTGCCGGTGTAGCCAGACTGGGCCCGGACGGACTCGCTCAGTGCCCCAGCTCGCGGACTACTTCTCCCCAGGACTGGCGGGCCAGCTCGCCGATGGAAGCCAGGATGGCCGACGGCGGCTGGCTGAGATCCACCGGGAACTCCACGATGTCGATGTCGGTGTTCAGGATGCGGCGGAGTTTCACCTCGCCCCTGCCGGCGTAGACCAGCCAGGCGGTGGGGACGGCCAGCGCGGTGCAGTGGGCCAGCATCTGGTAGTGGTCGGCCGTCAGCGAGGCGCCGGCATCTGATGCGGCCCGGTACTTGGCGTTGTAGGCCACCACTGGGCGCCCGCCGAGCATGTGGACCGCATCCGGGCGCACTGACAGGCGGTCGGAATCGCGCACCGCCTCGCTGAGGAGGGCGTTGAACCGGAGCCGCAGCTCCCCGGGATAAGACGCCATCGCACTGCGCAGTGCCGTGCCCACGAAGTCTTCGAACACCTGGGCCATGTCCACCACGAACGAGGCCGTCAGCTGCTTGCCCTCGCCCGCTTCCGCGGATGCGTTCCGCAGGATCAGCCCGGCCAGGCGCAGCACTGCGTGATAGCGCAGGTTCATCCTGGTGGGCGTCCACGCCGGTACCGGGGCGCCGGACGGAAGGCGGGTGACGGCGTCGAGCTTTCCCCTCAGCTGGCGCAGCCGGCCCAGCACCTCGGGCCGCACCCCCGGCACCTGCCCCATCCGCTCCAGCGCGGCGCGCAGGATCCGGTTCTCGGCAATGTCCTCGGTGAATTCGTCGTAGGAAACTTCAAGGGGCACCAACATCCCGGGGCGGCGGGAGATCTGGTCCGAAATCCGGATCCTCCCCTTGACCGTCCGCAGCGACTCATCCACCGTGAGGTAGCCCTGCAGGACGCCGCGGCCCAGCGCCCGTTCGGCCAGCTGCGCCAGCGATTCCGCCAGGGCGCTCCACAACTCCCGGTCCTCGTCGGCCGCTACCAGGTCGGGCCGGAAGCCCTGCTCCCCCGCATAGCTGAGCAGGAACAGGAGCCGGCTGAGCCCCAGCCGGTCCTTCGGCCGGACGTCCAGCTGGAGCGTTGGCGTCCGCACCGAGCCCACCTTGCCCACCGGCTCGATCCGGTACAGTCCCAGTCCCATGGGGGACGCCTTGGCCAGTCCGCTGGAGTTCAGGAAGGAAGCGCTCGCCGCATCCAGCCGTTCCACCAGCCCGCTGGACAGCTCGTCCAAGACCAGGTGCCGCACGGACGCCCGGGGGTCAGCGCGCTGCAATGCGTCCCAGCAGCTGGTCCAGCCCGAAGCGTTCCTCCAGCTGCGCCCGCGTGAGCTGGCCGTGGTAGTGCTCTTCGAGCAGGGGCATCAGCTCGTACTTCCAGATCCGGCGCAGCCCTGCCGGGGTCTGGGCTGCCGGCTTCATGAAGTAGGAAGGTCCAATCATCAGGTCGCGGTCCCACTCATCGATTGCTCCGTTGAGTGCATCCAGCAGCAGCGCCGGGGTGGTGTCCAGCTGCCTCGCCTCCAGGAACCGGAGCAGTGAGCCCTGCACCGGCTCGGTCTGCGGGTGCAGTTCGATGAAGGAGAAACGACGGCGGATGGCGGCATCCATCATGGCGATGGACCGGTCCGCGGTGTTCATGGTGCCAATGATGTAGAGGTTGTCCGGGAGCGTGAACGGCTCGTTGGGGCTGTACTGCAGGTAGATCCGGTCATCGCGGTACTCCAGCAGGAAGTACAGTTCGCCGAACACCTTGGCCAGGTTGGCGCGGTTCATCTCATCGATGATCAGGAAATACGGTTTCTTCTCGTTCCCTGGCTTCGCCGCCTCCTCCGCCAGCCGGCGCAGCGGGCCCGCCACCAGCTTGAAGGACACCTGGCCTTCGTCCGTCTTGTCCGGCCGGTAGCCCTCGAAGAAGTCCTCGTAGGCGTACGACGGGTGGAACTGGACCAGCTTGACGCGTTCGTCCGTCGCGTCATCCGCCAGTTCCGCGGCGAGGTGCTTGGCCAGGTAGGTCTTGCCGGTACCCGGCGGGCCGTAAAGGACCAACTGCCGGTTTTCCTCCAGCAGGTCTGCGATCTCCTGGAGCGGCTCCAGTTCCATGTGCAGCGACGCGGCAAATTCCTGCGTCAGCGGGCGGAAGCCTTCCTGGACAGGCGGGACGACGGCGGCTCCGTCAGTCTCGCCGTCGGGCTCGGTTTCCGCTTCGGCCGGCAGCAGCGCCTGCAGCGCCTGGACCACCCGGGTCACGTCCACCACGATGCCGGGGGTGGCCAGCTGGCGCTGGACGTGCCGGGGCAGGCTGGTGGTGGTGTGCCCGTCGTCGAACCAGCGCACCTTCCGCCGCAGCCGGCGGTTGTCGTCGTTGTACTCGGGCTCCCCCAGCACGCCGCCCAGCCGCACGCTCCCGGCGTGCTGGTAAAGCACCAGGTCACCCGGCTTCATCACGGTCAGGAAGGCAAACACCGCGGTCTTGGTGTCCTCGCGTTCCACGTAGCCAAGGTGCTTGTAGTCCTCGTCCACGGCGTGCTGGACCAGGCCGGCGGTTACGCCGGGGTCCAGGTGCCGGAGATGTTCGACGTCGAGGGTCACCTTTTCCTCGCCGTGCCAGGCCGTGAGCAGCTCGGCGTGGTCGCTGTGGGTCCGGAGCAGCCAGGCCCGCCGCCCGGGGTCGCCCACTTTGCGCCACTGGCTGACCAGCTGGCGGGAGTACCAATCGATCCGCTGGCCCGCCTGCTCGTCCAGGTGCAGCCGGATGCGGTGGATGTCCGCGGTGATGTCCTCTTCGCTGTCGCCCTTGGCCCCGCCCACGAGCGAGGCGAACGCATCCCGGATTTCCTGCCGCTCCACGTCCGCCACCACCGGCTCGAAATAGCTGGGCCAGGCCAGGAACTCGATGCTGCGGCGGATGGCGGGCTGGTCCTCGGGGGTGGATGCGGCGAGGCGGTGGAACTGCAGCGGGTCCTTGATGGCTGCCTGCACTACCCCGGCCGGCCGCTGCGCTACGTTCCGCACAAACCGGCACAGCCATTTGAGGTGGTCCCAGATGGTCCAGTTGAATTCGGCGGTCCGGTCGCGGATGACGCCGTGATCCGTCATGCCCGCGTACAGCTCTTCGGGGAGCTCCAGCGCAGGCTCAAGCCAGCCCGCGGCCTCAGCCACGCGGGCCCGCTTGACCTTCAGGGACTTGACCTCGTGGGCCAGCGGAAGCGACTGCAGGAAGAGCAGCTCCACGGCCAGCTGTTTGGCCCCACGGGTGGCGCCCTCCAGGTTTTCGCGGAGGTTGGTCATCATCGGGGCCTTGGGGTCGGCGATGCCCCGGTCCAGCCGGTCGAGTAACTCGGCGGCCGCCGGAACCGACCACGTCCGGGTACGGCCATCCAGGGGTGAAGCCTTCCCTTGCAGACCCGGTCCCAGGATGAACCACGCGGCGTCCTCAATCTCCTTGGAGATGCCGAGGGCGCGGGTCATGGCAACAGTGGCAGTGGGGGTCATGCCCTCAAATTTACAGGGTCAAGCTGGGCAGCCGCTCCATACCGCCGAGCTGCCGTTCCACTGGACCGGCTACTTGCCGGTGGCGGACCGCTTCCTGCCGAAGACGAAGTACCCCATGGGCCCGATGAAATTGACGAAGGATGCTGCCCGCCAGGCAGCCTTGGGCCCGTTGATGAGCTCCGCCGGACGCCGCGAGATGTCCCGCTGGGCGGCGACCAGCAGTGATACCTGCACGATCGCCGTGAATATGGTGCCTGCCTTGCCGGCAGGGGACATTTCCTTCCACGTCTTCCTCTGCCTGGCGGCGCGGGTCTTGTTCTTGGCCATCGGGGTTTCCTCTCGCAGTTTGGTGGTGGTTCCAGTCCAGTGTCTCTGGTGCAGTCCCGCCCAGAGTCTTAGTGCCTGTAGGGAGCCATCCGGTCTTTTTGTTCCTGGGTAAGTCTCTGGACCCGGCCGGTCGCTTCGTCAACGAACGCCAGGTGGCTGCTCGCCTTGACGCAGTCCTCCAGGCTCACCGGGTCCTGCAGCAGGTAGTGGATGTCAAAGCTGGCTCCCTTCACCGCGCCGATCCAGACCTGCACCACCGCCGGAACGTTGCGGTACTCCAGGGTCCTGACGTAACGGATCTTGTGGTCCACTACCAGGGCCAGGGTCCCTTCCGGGACGTCGTTGAACAGGGATACCTGGGGTTGAATTCCGGGGAGGCCGGCGCCGCGCGGCGGCCCGAAGGCAGCGATCCGCGCTTCCTCCAGGATCCGCACGATCTGGACATTGTTGATATGGCCATAGGCGTCCATGTCGCCCCAGCGCATCGGCACCAGGACTTCGATCCGCCCGCCGCCGTGCGCGCTCAGCTGTGCACCGCCGTCGAATCATCCACCGGTACGTCCCCGGCATCTGCACCCGCGAACTGTGACATGTACAGGCGGTGGTAGGCCCCGCCGGCAGCAAGCAGCACCTGGTGGTTGCCTTGTTCGACTATTCGTCCGTTCTCCATGACCAGGATGGTGTCGGCATCGCGGATGGTGGAGAGCCGGTGCGCGATCACGAAGCTTGTCCGGTCCGAGCGCAGGGCCGCCATGGCTTTCTGCACCAGGAGTTCGGTGCGGGTGTCCACGGAACTGGTGGCCTCATCGAGGATCAGCAGTGAAGGGTTCGCCACGAAGGCGCGGGCGATGGTGATCAGCTGCTTTTCGCCGGCGCTGACGTTGTTGCCCTCTTCGTCGATCACGGTGCCGTAGCCCTCAGGCAACGCCCGGACGAAGCGGTCCACGAAGGTGGCTTTCGCCGCGGCCATGACCTGCTCCTCCGTGGCGTTGAGGTTCCCGTAACGGATGTTCTCGTAAATGGAGCCGCCGAACAGCCAGGCGTCCTGCAGGACCATACCCACCTTGGAGCGCAGCTCGGAGCGGCTGAGGTGGGTGATGTCCACGCCGTCAAGCATGATGGAGCCGGAGTTGAGCTCATAGAACCGCATGACCAAATTCACCAGGGTGGTCTTGCCGGCGCCGGTGGGCCCCACGATCGCTACTGTGTTGCCCGGCTCTGCCGTGAAGGACAGATTCTCGATGAGCGGCTTGTCCGGGGTGTAGCTGAAAGTGACGTTCTGGAAGTCCACGTGCCCGTCGGTCTTGGCCGGCAGGTGGTCGGTGGCGGTTTCGGCGTCCTGTTCGTCGGCGTCCAGGAATTCGAAAACCCGCTCCGAAGACGCCACGCCTGACTGGAGCATGTTGGCCATGCCCGCCATCTGGCCCAGGGGCTGCGTGAACTCGCGTGAGTACTGGATGAATGCGGTGGCATCCCCAAGGGACATGGCACCGGATGCCACCCTCAGTCCGCCCACCACGGCGATGCCCACGTAGCTGAGGTAGGAGACGAACTGCATGACAGGGAAGATGATCCCGGACACGAACTGCGCCCCAAAGCTGGCTTTGTAAAGCTCCTCGTTGCGTTCCTCGAACCGGGCCAGCATGTCCGCATCCCGGCCGAAAACGCGGACCAGGTCGTGCCCGGAGAAGGACTCCTCGATCTGGCCGTTCAGTGAGCCGGTGTTCTTCCACTGGGCTGCGAAGAGTTTCTGGCTTCGGGCCCCGATCAGGCCGGCGGCCACGCCGGACAATGGGAGGGCGATCAGCGCGATCAGGGCCAGCTGCCACGAGACGATGAACATCATGATCACGATGCCCACCACGGTCAGCACGGAGCTGACCAGCTGGGCAAAGGCCTGCTGGAGCGCCTGCTGGATGTTGTCGACGTCGTTGGTCACCCGGGACAACACATCGCCGCGCTGCCGCGTGTCGAAGTAGTTCAGCGGAAGGCGGTTCAGCTTGTTCTCGGTGTCGTCCCGCAGCCGCCTGATGACCTTCATGACGATCCGGTTGAGCACGTACCCCTGCAGCCACATGAAGATGTTCGCCACGAAGTACATGAGCAGGACGATGGCGATGAGCATGCTGAGCTTGTCGAAGTTGATGCCGGCGCCCGGAACCAGTTCCATCCGCGACACCATGTCCGCAAAGTTGTCCTGGCCCTGCTGGCGCAGGCCCGCGACGAACTGCTCCTTGCTGGCTCCGGCAGGCAATTGCCGACCCACCACGCCGGCAAAGATCACGTCCATGGCCTGGCCCAGGATCTTGGGGGCGATGACGTTCAGGACCACGAAGATGACCACCAGGCCCACCACCGCATAGATGCCCAGGGCTTCGGGCTTCAGCAGGCCCATAAGCCGCTTGGCGGAAGGCCAGAAGTGCTCGGCTTTCTTGGCGGGCATACCCCCGAACATATCCCCGTCCGCTTCGGAGGGCGTGAACTCCTCCTCGACGAAGTCGTCGTCCTCCGGCTGGCCGGCGGCCGGCTGTGCGTCCCCCGCGACTGGCTGGGCGGACAGTGGCGTCTCTTCGATGGGGCTGGAGTCCTTCTTGGCCGTGCTCATGCCACTTCCTCCACACTCAGCTGGGATTCGACAATTTCCTGATATGTGGGCGAGGTTTCCAGGAGTTCATCGTGCGTGCCACGGTCCACGATCCGGCCGTTGTCCAGCACCAGGATCTGGTCTGCCTCGGTAATGGTGGAAATCCGCTGGGCAACGATGATCACGGTGGCGTCCGAGGTGGTGCGCTTGAGCGCGGCGCGGAGCCGGGCGTCCGTGGCGACGTCCAGGGCCGAGAAGGAGTCATCGAACAGGTAGATCCGGGGTTTGGTCACCAGGGCCCGGGCGATGCAGAGTCGCTGGCGCTGGCCGCCGGAGACGTTGGTGCCGCCCTGGGAGATCCTGGCATCCAGGCCGTTCTTCTTCTCCCGAACAAAGGACTCACCCTGGGCTACCCGAAGGGCATCCCAGAGTTCCTGGTCCGTTGCCTCGGTCTTGCCGAACCGCAGGTTGTGCTCGATGGTCCCGGAGAACAGATAGGGACGCTGCGGCACCAATGCAACGCGTTTGGTGATCTCGGCGCGGTCCAGTTTGTCCACGGGGACACCGTCCAGCAGGACCTGGCCCTCCACGGGGTCGTACAGCCGCGGCAGGAGGGACAGCAGCGAGGTTTTACCGGCACCGGTCGAACCAATGATGGCAATGGTTTGGCCGGGACGTGCCGTAAAGCTGATGTTGCTGAGCACCGGCGACTCGGCTCCGGGGTAGGCGAAGGTGACGTTGCGGTACTCCACCACGCCGGCAAGTGAGGCCGGAGCCTCGGGACGCTGGGGGTCGTGGATGGAAGGTTCGACGCCGAGCACCTCACCAATGCGGTCCGCGCACACCGAGGCGCGCGGGATCATCATGGCCATGAACGTGCCCATCATGACGGCCATCAGGATCTGCAGCAGGTACTGCAGGAACGCGGTCAAGGACCCAACCTGCATGGCACCCGCGTCCACCCGCTGCCCGCCAAACCAGAGCACTGCGGCAGTGGACAGGTGCAGGATCATGCCGATGGCCGGGAACATCAGGACGAACAAGGCACCGATGCGGAGCGAGACGTCCGTAAGCTCCTTGTTGGCGCCGCCGAAGCGGTCCTTCTCATACGGTTCACGCACGAAGGCCCGGACCACGCGGATGCCGATGATCTGCTCGCGCAATACGGCGTTGATGCGGTCGATCTTTCTCTGCATGGAGCGGAACAGCGGCATGAGCCGGACCACCAGGTATCCCACCACCACGGCCAGCAGCGGGACCGACACCCACACGAGCCAGGACAGGTTGATGTCCTCCCGCAACGCCATGATGATGCCGCCGATGCACATGATGGGTGTGGCCACCATGAAATTCAGCCCCATCAGCAGGAGCATCTGCACCTGTTGGACATCATTGGTGCCGCGGGTAATCAGCGTGGGAGCGCCGAACGCGTTGACATCCTTGGCCGAGAAGCTGGTGACCTGGCGGAAAACGGCACGGCGCAGGTCGCGGCCCACCGCCATGGCGGTCCTGGAGCCGAAATAGACGCCGGCGATGGCCGCAGCCACTTGGGCGAAGGCCACCAGGAGCATCACGGCCCCGGTGCGCCAGATGAATCCGGTGTCGCCGCGAGCCACACCCTCATCGATAATCTGCGCGTTCAGGCTGGGCAGGTAGAGCGCGGCGATGGTGGATGCGAGCTGGAAAATGACGACAGCCAGGATGTAGGGATTATACGGTTTGGAGTAGCGCCGTATGAGGGTGAGGAGCATGGACCCAACTCTAGTGATGCCCACCGACAATCGGGTCCCTTCGAAGCATCTTTTCCTGCCCAAAGACGCTGTCTGAACCGCAACATCCCCGTAGCCCCACAGGGCGCCGCAAAGCCGCAGCCCGCCCACGGACGACATCCGGGGGCGGGCTGCGGTTTTGATGCTATTTCCGGGGCTGGGCGGCCCCGGGGAATGGCCTGCGAATGGCCTACTGTCCCGGCGCTGGCTCCGAGCCGGCACCGGCGGACGGCGCGTCCGGCGGCACGGCGGCGCTGTGCTTGCCGTGCCCCACCAGGTACAGCGCGGCCGCCGCCTGGATCTTGCGTTCCTTCAGGAGTTTGCGCTGCAGCCGGCTGAGCTCCGCAGCCGTGGCGGCCTGCTTGGCCGCCACCTCCTGCTGGGAGCGCAGCTGTTCCTGGATGTCCAGGACCAGGCCGCCCAGTTCCGCCTGCTGGCGGGCCAGCAGGTGCTGGGTGTCCTGCAGTTTCTGCAGGGTGGCAGCGGCGCTGGCCACGGCGTCGGCAGCCTTCTCCACGTTGTCAGCGGACCGCAGGTCCAGGCCTTCGGTGCGGAAGCTGCGGGCAAAGGCTTCCTCGAAGTCCTCCGTGGCCACCCGGCCGGACGCTGCCGCGGCAGCGGCGGCACCGCCGTCGTACATTTTGGCCGGCCCAGCGGCGTGCCCTGCACGTGCCGCGCTCCGGGCAGCTGTTCCAGTTCCCGGGGAGGCGGGACCGGCGGGGGCGTTCCCGTCCCCTGACGTATCGGAGACCATGGGCAGCTGGCCGGTCATGGCCGTCATTCCCGCTTCACCGGCGGCGTTGGCCTGGAGCGTGGCCTCGGGGGTGATGTCCACGGTCTTGCGCAGCGGCACTTCCTTGATGAAGATCACGGCGATAAGTGCAACGGCGCTCACGATGGCGGAGATCATGAAAATGCCTGCCGTGGCGTCACCGTAGGCGGCGCGCATGATGTCGGCGATCGGCGCGGGCAGGTCCTTGAGGTCCATCGTGGCACCACTGTCCCCGGAGGCCTGGATGCCGATCTTCGCCAGTCCACTGGTGGCAAGATCCTTCACGTGGTTGCCCAGGACGGCGCCCAGGACAGAGACGCCGATGGCGCCGCCGACGGAACGGAAGAACGCAACCGAGGCACTGGCCGAACCGATGTCCGTGGCGCGGACGGTGTTCTGGACGGCCAGGACCAGGTTCTGCATCAACATGCCCAATCCAACACCGAAGATCGCGGTGTACAGTCCCGTGAGCCAGAGTTCGGTGGTGTGGTTCATGGTTCCGGCGAGCGCGAGTCCGCTGATGAGCAGGACGGTGCCGGCGATGAGGAAGCGCTTCCACTTGCCGTAGCGGCTGATCAGCTGTCCCGAGACCACGGAACCGGCCAGGTTGCCGGCGATCATGGGCAGGGTCAGCAGGCCGGCCTCGGTGGGCGTGGCCCCGCGGGCCACCTGGTAGTACTGGCCCAGGAAGGTGGAGGAACCAAACATGGCAACGCCAACAGCCACGGAAGCCACAATGGCCAGTGCGGTGGTGCGCTCGGAGATAATCTTCAGCGGGATGATCGGCTGCGACACCTTGGATTCCACCAGCACCAGCAGTGCCAGCAGGAGGACGCCGCCGCCCACCATCACGGCCGTCTGCCAGGACCACCAGTCGTAGTAATCCGGGTTGCCGGCAAAGGACACCCAAATGAGGAGCAGGCTCACGCCGGAGGTGAGCAGGATGGCACCAAGCCAGTCGATCTTGGCGGGGCGCTTGATGTGCGGAACCTTGAGCGTGACCTGGAGCAGGATCAGGGCCACGACGGCGAGCGGCACGCAGACAAAGAAGGTCCAGCGCCAGCCGAGCGAGCTGTCCACGATGAAGCCGCCGAGCAGCGGACCGCCGGCAGTGCCGACAGCCATGACGCCGCCCATGTAGCCGGAGTACTTGCCACGTTCACGCGGCGGGATGATGGAGCCGATGATTGCCTGCGCCAGGGCAGTCAGGCCACCCATGGCGATGCCCTGGATCACGCGGGCGGTGAGCAGGAACGGGATGTTTTCCGAGAACCCTGCCATGACCGAGCCGGCAACGAAGATCACGATGCTCAGCTGGACCAGGACCTTCTTGTCGAAGAGGTCGGCGAGCTTGCCCCAGATGGGGGTGGTGGCTGCGTTGGCCAGCAGCGCGGCCGTGATGACCCACGCGAAGTCCGTCTGGGTGCCCTTGAGCTCGGACATGATGGTGGGCAGCGCGTTGGCGACGATGGTGCTGCTGAGGATTGCCGTGAAGAAGGCGGCGAGAAGGCCGGTCAAGGCCTCCATGATCTGCCGGTGGTTCATGGGTGCGCCGGGTTCGTGGCGCTTGGATTGCCGCGACTCCTGCTTGGCGCTGCGTTGGCGCTGGCGCTCCTGTTCCTGGTCCGCGGCGGCGGTGACGTTAGCCATTGATGGACTCCTGCTTTTCGTGTTCAGTGATGGTTCCGGCCGCCCTTGCCCGGATGGAATTCTTCAGGGATGAGGTGAGCTTGCTCAGCATCGCGGCAGTTGCAGCGGCGTCGTCCTCATTCCAGTCGGCGAGGTACGCCTGGAGCGTCTCCGTCCGGTGCCGCACCACCTCTGCGAGCTTTTCCTGCCCCCGTGGGGACAGTGCCAGCAGCTGCGCCCTGCCGTCGTGCGGGTCCGGGGTGCGGATCACCAGGCCCGCGTCCGCCAGCTCAGCCACGTGCCGGCTGAGCACCGGAGGGCTGACCCCCAGGCGCTCGGCCAGGTGCGCGGCCCGGGTCTCCCCTTCACCGATGAACCGGAGCACGCCCTGGAGGGCTATGCCGGTGTCTTGGCCCTTGATGTTGACCATGGTGACGCAGCGCAATGCGCGCTGGAGGTCATAAATATGGCTGACGAGGTCGGCTGCAGTGGCCGGTGCGACAGACATGATCCTCCTAAAGAATTAGTTGCTGCAAGCAACTGTATCAGAAAAAGGTTGCTTAGGGAAACGAAGTTGTTGGAGAGCTGCCTTAAGCAACAGCGCTCCCCCACTTCACCGGGCGGGCCGGGAGGTGAGGGAGCGTTGCTGGCTGAGGGTGGGCTCAGCCGTCCAAATGGGTGGGGGCGAACATCTTCAGGAGGGTTTCAACCACGACGACGTTGGGCCCGCCCGCAGCGAGGCCGGCCTTAAGCGCGTCCCCCACATCCTGCGGGGCAACCCTGATGGCGGGCACGCCGAAGGACTCGGCAAGTTTGACGAAGTCAGGGCGGGCGAGTTCGGTGGCGGTTGCTTTGCCGAAGGCACCCACCATGTATTCGCGCAGGATGCCATAGCCGCCGTCGTCCACGATCAGCCAAGTGACCGGCACGTTGTGCTGTTTCGCCGTGGCCAGTTCCGCGATGGAGTACATGGCGGAGCCATCGCCGGAAACCGCCAGTACTCGAGCAGAACCACCTGGCTTACCCAGGGTTTCCAGTCCCACGGCCGCCCCGATGGCGCCGGGAAACGCATAGCCCAGCCCGCCCGCACCCTGCGCAGAGTGGAACTGGCCCTCACGGGCGTCCCAGCAGCTCCAGGCCCAGTAGGCGGAAATCGTCATGTCCCAGAAGGTCTGCATCTGCGCGGGAACGGCCTCGCGGATATCGGCCATGAACTTCAGTTCCTTGGCAAGGTCCTGCGATTCCAGCCGGGCGCGGACTTTGGCGAGGGACTCCCTGACCAGCTCTTCCGGCGTGGTGCCGTGCCAGTCGGGGGCCGCTGGACGGCCGTGCTCCAGCGCTTCGTCCAGTGCCGCCAGCGCCTGTCCGGCGTCGGCGCGGATGCCCAGTCCGGGCCGGTTGGACTCCAGGACCCGCGGCTCGGCGTCGACCTGGATGATCCGCCCGCGCGGTTCGAACGTGAAGTAATTGGAGGTCACTTCACCCAGCGAGGAGCCGATGACCATCAGGACATCGGCGTCCTCCAGGACGTCGGTCATGTACCGGTCTTCGATCCACGACTGCAGGGACAGCTCGTGGTTCCACGGGAACGCGCCATTGCCGCCGGGAGTGCAGATCACCGGCGCCCGCAGTTTCTCGGCTATCGAGAGCAGTACCTTCTCAGCTTTGCCGCGGCGGGTTCCACCCCCGGCGATGATGGCCGGGCGCCTGGCCCCTTCCAGCCACTTCACGGCCTCCCGCACCAGTTCGATCCGCGGCGGATTGTCGGCAGCCTCCGCCAGTGCATCCTCCACCGGCGGGACCATAATGGGGTCCAACAGCACGTTTTGCGGGATCTCCAGCCAGACCGGACCCTGCGGGGACGAGATGGCCTCGGTCCAGGCATCCTGGATGGCGGACGGGATGCCCGAGGCATGCTGGATCAAGCGCTGGCTCTTGGTGACGTTTGCGGCGGACGCCTTCTGGTCATCGAGCTGGTGCAGCATGCCCTTGCGACGGGCGCCCAGGCCCTCCAGGGGAATCTGGCTGGCCACGACCACCATGGGCACGCCCGTGGCGTAGGCCTCCTGCAGCCCGGCCAGTGACGTCAGCGCGCCGGGGCCGGTGGACAGGAACAGCACGCCCACTTCCCCCGTGGCGCGGGAGTACCCGTCCGCGGCAAAGGCGCTGTTGTTCTCGATCCTGGAGGAGACGAAGTGCAGGTTGCCCCTGCCCATGGCGTCGAAGAGTCCCAGGGCATGCTGGCCCGGAATACCGAACACGGTCTTCGCGCCCAGCGCTTCGAGGGTCTCGACGACGAGGTCCCCACCGTTGCGGACACCGCTGCGCTGCTTGGGGACAGGTGCTTCCGAATCGGCCACGGCCCTACTCCTTGCTGGCGGCGGCGAAACCGGCGGGGCGGCGCACTTCCTGGCCCAGGGCCTGGGCCTGGTATCCCGTCTCGGTTCCGAAGCGGCTTCCGGGCAGGGCGTTATCTGCCATAAGGGTCACCAGCTCGTAAGCCACGTGGCTCGCAGCGACACCGGTGATTTCGGCGTGGTCATAAGCAGGTGAGACTTCAACGACGTCGGCTCCCACCAGGTTCATGCCGCGGAAGCCGCGGATGATCTCGAGCAGCTCACGGCTGGTAATGCCGCCGGCTTCCGGGGTGCCGGTGCCCGGCGCGTGGGCCGGGTCCAGGACGTCGATGTCCACCGAGATGTAGAGCGGGCGGTTGCCGATCCGGTCGCGGACCTTGGCGACGGTTTCGAGCACGCCCTGATAGTAGACGTCCGCGGAGGTGACGATGCCGAACCCAAAGCGGTGGTCGTCGTCGAGATCCTTTTTGCCATAGAGCGGGCCGCGGGTGCCGATATGGCTGATGGCCTCGGTGTCCAGGATGCCTTCCTCCACAGCACGGCGGAAGGGCGTGCCGTGGGTGTATTCGGCGCCGAAGTAGGTGTCCCAGGTGTCCAGGTGGGCATCGAAATGGAGCATGGCGATGGGTCCGCCGGCGCGTTCGGCGGCGGCACGCAGCAGCGGCAGGGCGATGGTGTGGTCCCCGCCCAGGGTCAGCAGCCTGCTCCCGGCCGACGTGAGGTCCAGCGCGTTCTGCTGGATGGTCTCGATGGCCTCGTTGATGTTGAACGGGTTGACGGCCATGTCCCCGGCGTCAGCCACCTGGATGTTTTCGAACGGACTGACGTCCCAGGCGGGGTTGTAGGGGCGCAGCAACCGGCTGGCCTCACGGACGTGGTTGGCGCCGAAGCGGGCCCCGGGGCGGTAGGAGACGCCTGAGTCGAACGGCACGCCCACCACGGTTACGTCAGCTTTGTTGACCTGGTCCAGCCGGGGAAGGCGGGCATAGGTGGCGGCTCCGGCGTAGCGGGGAATCCGGGATGAATCGATGGGGCCAAGGTTGCCGTTGGCTTCAATGCGCAGCTCTTCCATTGGAGGCCTCTCCTTCGAGGAGTTCAGGGTACAGGTCTGACTGCAATCATACACTCCTGTTTCCCAGTGGGAATCAGACGTTTACTTATCTGCTTCGGCCGTGCATTCCTCCCCAGTTACTCCCGGGGCACCAAACCTACCCTGCCCCGGTTCCGCTAAATTCCGGCCACCGTGCCGAAATTGAGGGGGCACCGCTGAAGGTAACGGGAAGGAACGCACGCATCGGTTTCCGGATTTGCCCACATAGGGCCGGCATCTGGTTCCGGCACACTCCCTGCGCCATTTCCAATACTGCTGTGGACATTTTTGACTACCCGAAACAGGCCGGCGGCATCGCCCGCTCCTCCCAACTCATCCAGGCAGGGTTCCCCCGCCGCGACCTATTGCGGCTGAGGGATACCGGCGTTTCCCAGCCCCGGCGCCGGGTCTTCGTCCTGCCGGACTGCGAGGAGGGCCTCCGCGCTGCGGTTCTGAACAACGGACGGTTGAGTTGCGCCAGCACTGCCGCCCACTACGGGCTCTGGCTGCGCAAGCCTCCTTCCCGGATACACCTGGCCTGCAACCATGGCCGCGGAACTGGCTTCATCCGGCACCGGACCATCCGTTTCCGGGGGCATTCCCTCTTGCCTGTGGCCGCCGTCGAGGATGTGGCACTGCATGCTTTGGGGTGCCTGCCTCCCCCTGCATCCAGCGCCTTGGCCACTTCAGCAATCCGGCTGCACGGCGTCTCCCGGGAATTGCTTGCATCCCACCTGCGGGCGGACCGATCAGCCACGTCGCGCCGCATCCTGGCGGAACT
>DATIMT010000198.1:0-2058 GCA_035475035.1 Arthrobacter sp. | reverse complement strand
AGCCAGGCGCAGCGGGTTCTCCCAGCCCAGCGGCGTCACGGCAGTGCCAAGCTCGATCCGGGACGTGCGCTGGCTGGCCGCCGCCATCACCGCCACCGGAGAAGAGATCCCGAACTGCAGGTGCCGGTGGCGCAGCCAGGCACTGTCGAACCCCAGCCGCTCGCCCAGTTCAATGATCTCCAGCGTCGACTCATGGCCCGCAGCTGGATTGGCCGGATCAAACAGCCCAATCGTGAGGAAGCCAAGCTTGCGCAAAGGACGGGTGGGCTGCGGCATGGCTTCCTCCAAGAATCAGGGACGTGGCTGATCCTCAGCCTAGGCACTGGGCCACCGCATGAACCAACATTTCCCACGGCCCAGCTACCCATGCCAAGACAACCTTGACGGCATCAACCTGACCCGGGTTAGGCTCACCACGAGCAGGCGATGGCGCCGCCACGGGAGGAATATATGTCACTGCAGGAAATCGAGTTCACGTCCGCCAACGGCCGCGACACCATCCAGGCGTGGGTCTACGAGCCCGTCGGCGAGCCCAAGGCAATCGTGCAGCTGATCCACGGGCTCGGCGAGCACTCCCGCCGCTACCTCCACCTCATTTCCACCCTGGTGGACGCGGGGTTCATTGTGGTGGCGGGCGACCACTCCGGGCACGGGCGCACGGCGATGCAGCAGGGCACCTGGGGCGACGCCGGCGAGGACGCCGCCAGTGTGGTGGTTTCCGACGAGGTCACCCTCCAGGCCAAGGCCCGGGAGGCGCTCCCCCAACTCCCATACGTGGTGTTCGGCCACAGCTGGGGATCCATGATTGCGCGCGGCATGGCCGTCGATCCGCGGGCACAGCTTTCCGGCTTGATCCTCTGCGGAATCGCTGCCCAAATGCGCGGCATCGAGAAGATGGTCAACCGGCCGGAACTGGCACGGCTTGCCTCCGGCGAGCGGGCCGCGGAACCCGCACCCGAGGAACTGGTGGGCCAGTTGTTCGACGGTTTCCTGGGCCGCTTCGGCCAAGGTGCCGGACCCACGGCCTGGGTGGCGCTGGACGCCGACGTCGTTGCCGACCACGGCAGGGATCCCTTCAACAACTTCGGAGCACCGCTCAGCGCCCGTTTCCTCCAGGGCTTCGTGGACCTCTACGACCAGACCACCTCCGACGACTGGTACAAACAGCTCCCAACCGAACTCCCCGTACTGATCCTCGCCGGCGACCAGGACCCCGTGACCAACTACGGCGAAGGCGCCTACCACGTGGCAAACCGCCTGGCTGATTCGGGCCACGCGGACGTCCGCACCCGCGTCTTCTCCGGCGTCCGGCACGAGGTGCACAACGAACCCACCACCCGCGCCGAGACGGAACGCGAGACAGTTGAGTTCATCCAGCGGGTCTCGCACCAGCGGCAGGACTCACCTGCACCCGCTGCTCCCACACCGTCAGCTGCAGGCTAACGGTCCCGGACAAAGCAGCCGCGCGGAAACGACGACGGCGGCACTCACCTCGCCGCCGTCGTCGTCCCTTCCAGCAAAGCCCCCGGCGGTGGCCTGATCCTTTCAACCGCCCACTGAAGCCCGCTTCGGGGAGGAGACTTTCCCGTGCTTTCGGTCCAGGATCAGCGCGACGGCAATTCCGAACATCCAGACGTCCTTTGCGAGCGGGGTGCCTTGCTGGCTTGGCCGGATGCCGTCTTCCAAAGTCATTTCCGGAATTCTTCGGTACATGGTGAGAAGGGAACCGGAAAAGACGCCAAGGCCCAGCCCCGCAAGCCGGCTCGGCACGAACGGTGCGAGAAGCATTGCGCCCAAAGTCATCTCGGCGTAGCTGAGCAGTTTTCCAAACGATTCAGGTTCCATCCGGGCCAGCTGCGGATACACCTTTGCCCCCATGCCCTGCAGCTGGGCGGCGCTGTCCTTGTCCAGATTCCGTTTGCTGTAGCCGGCGTTCAAAATGAATGCCCCGGTGGCCAGCCGGAGGGGAACATGGCTGAGTCTCATCATTTATCCCTTTACAACGGGTGGGTGATGCGTGAGAGCCTAGTTTGCCCGGCTTCGCGCCGCCAGAGCCTT
>DATIMT010000197.1:0-11902 GCA_035475035.1 Arthrobacter sp. | reverse complement strand
GGAATTCGAGGCCTACAAGCAGCAGCTTGCCGTTACAGTCCACCAAAAGACGCTGGCACGGTTCCGCGAGCTGGCACAGGCGAAAGCCAAGGAGCTCGGCGCCGAGCGCACGGTCCGGGACGGCCTGGCCAAGGAACTGCGGCAGCTGGAAACCGACTACAACAACCAGGGCGGCAACGCGATTTCAGCGATCGAGCAGTCGCTGGAGAACGCCCGCGTTGGCCTCAAGCTGCGGCGGCAGGTTGAGGAGGCGGCCCAGCAGGCACTGGCCGACGCCGGGCTGCAGCTTGAGTGGAGCGCCGCCGGCTGGGAGCAGGCCCACGAGCAGGCGGCGGCCCGGTCCGCCGAGCTGAAGGATGATTCGCAGGCCCTGCAGGAGCTGCGGTTCGAGGCCTTCGACGCCCACGCCAGCCGCAAACGGGAGCTGGCGGCTGCCGAGCAGGAGCTCGTCTCGTTGAAGACGCGCAAGTCCCTGCTGCCGCCGTCGAGCATTGAAAACCGGGCCGCCATTGCCGCGGCCACCGGCATTCCCGAGGACCGGATGCCGTTCGCCGGCGAACTCATGGACCTCGCCGAAGGGGAGGAGCGCTGGCGCCCTGCGGCCGAGCGCGCGCTCCGGAACCTGGCCACCACCCTGCTGGTGCCCGGCGAGCACTTCGGCGCCGTCACCCGGTACCTCAACGACCACAACGTCCGCGGGGCGCTGCGTGCAGTGGATGTTTCCAAGCCGCTCGCCGGTGGTGCGCTCGCCGTGGAGGACGTGCGCGACGGCGATCTGCTCACCAAGCTGGACATACTCGCCTCGGGTGCGGCTGCCGAAGCCGGGGAATGGGTCCGCGAGCGCATCGCCCTGGACTTCGCCTATCAGTGCGTGGAAGACCCGGACGAGCTGGCCGCGCTGGACAAGGGCCTGAGCCTGGGCGGCGTGGTCAAGCGCAACCGGCACACTGTGGAAAAGGACGACCGGTTCACCAGCCGCCAGGATTACGTCCTGGGCTTCGACAACGCCGCGAAACTCGAACTGGTGGCAGGGCAGGTGGAGGACCTGCGGCAGGAAGTGGCCAAGGCGGCCGAACTGGCGCAGAGCCGCGAGGACTCGCACCAGGGCATGAGCCGGCAGCTCGACGCGCTGCGCCGGATCGCCGAGGATGACCGTCCCTGGCAACAGGTCTCCGCTGCGGTTGCCGCCGATGAGCTCACGCGGATTGAGCAGCGCCTCAAGGACGCCCTCGCCGCGCAGGCTGACCTGGAGCCGCTGCGGGCAACCATCGAGGAGGTCCGTCAAAAGCACCAGTCCAGCACCGAGTCGGCAGCGGTCCTGCAAAGTGAATACAAGGCACTTGACCGCCAGCTGACGGCCGCGGACTCTCTGCTGGAAGCCGCGCGCGACCGCCTGGCCCAGGCGCCGCCGTCGGACGCTACTGTCACCGCGCTGGAACCGTACTTTGCGGAGTTCGGCGACGTGACCGAGATGCATGAGCTGGACAACCTGGCCAACCGGGTCCGGACCGCGCTGCTGGGCGAGCTGCATACCGCGGAATCGCGGGGACAGGCCACGGCCGAGCGGCTTACCCGCATTTTTGAAGGCTTTGTGCGGGAGTGGGGCAGCGCCATCTCGGCGGACCATGGCACCAGCATCGGCGCCGCCAGCGAATTCGAGGCCCGCTACCACGCAATCGTGAACGACGGCCTGCCCGCGCAGGAGGCGGAGTTCCGGCAGTTCTTCAACCAGCGCACGCACGAGTCCTTCAGCACCCTGCTGCACCTGCTGGACGAGGAACGCCGCTCCATCACCAGCCGTATCCTGCCGCTCAACGGCATCCTGTCGCAGGTGAACTTCCATGAGGGCAGCTACCTGGAACTGGACATCAAGCAGACGCTGCCGCCCACCGCCAAACAGTTCAAGGACGCCATCCAGAACGCGTTGAAGGCCCGCCACACCCGGCCGGCGAAGGCAGAGGCCGGCCGGGCAGACGGTTCCCTTGCGGACAGGGACGACGACGGCGAGCTCACCGCCCGCTACAAGTCCCTGGAAAGCCTGGTCAAGCGGCTGGGCTCGCAGGCACCGGAGGACCGGCGGTGGCGGGCCGAGGTCCTGGACGTCCGTGGCCACCTGTTCATCCAGTGCAAGGAGCACCGGGAGGTTAACGGTCCGGCTACGGGGAAGAAGGGCGGCGGAAAGAAAACCGACGTCTTCATGCACGCCGACACGGGCTCCATGTCCGGAGGCGAGCGGCAGCGGTTCACGGCGTTCATCATGGCGGCGGCCCTGAGCTACCAGTTGGGCATCGCGGAGCAGGGCTTCACCACCTACGGCACCGTGATGATGGACGAGGCCTTCGTGCTCGCCTCCGAGGAGTTCGCCGGTGCCGGGATCAAGGCGCTGCACGAATTCGGCTTCCAGCTGCTGCTGGCTGCGCCCGAAAACGTGATCGACCTGTCCCGGCACCTGGGCTCTGTCACCGAAATCCTGCGCGACCGGCGCACCAACCGCTCCGGCGTCCTCACGGCACCCGTCATCCGCCCCCGACTGGGGGAAGAGGGAAGCTGGCGGTCCGAAGCGAACCCGGTGGACATCGTCCTGCGGTAAGGGCCGCTACCTGCCCTGCTCCGCTACCTGCCCTGCTCCGCTACCTGGACCGCTCCGCTACCTGGACTGCACCCGCGCCAGGAACTGGGCCGTCCGATCCTGAAGGCCCTGGATCTGGCGTACCACGACGGCGGCCGGGTCCGGGTTGATCTCGTTGACCGGCGGTTCCTTGCGGACGTTGCCGCAGCACAGGAAGTCGGCGCAGATCAGCGTGCCCACGGTGTTGCCGTCGCGCCCTGACTGGCCTGCGCGCTTGGCCACCCAGAGGAGCACATCGTCCTTCGAGAACACATCGCGGCACAGTTCGCACAGCACCGAGCGCTTCTTCCTGGCTCCGCCTTCGGGTGCCCGGAGCATGACCCCGGTAAGGCCCTTCGGTCCCGGAACCACCAGGTAACCGCGCAGCGGCATCTTTCCGTCCCGCCACCCCAGGAACTCCAGGCTGTCCCAGTCGAGGGAGTCGAAGTCCCTGGGCAGCGTGAGTTTCGCGGCCTCTGAGCGGCTGGCGTTGACGAAGGATGAACGGATTTGCTGAGGCGTGACTGATTGCATGGCTGAACTTTCGTAAAGGGTGGGCGGCCCGGAGGCGGGCCAGGGGTAACGAGGGGAGTCAGTCAGCCTCCGCGGTGCAGGCCAAAGCGGCCACCCCGCTTTCCACGGCAGCGGCGGCCAGCACGGCCTTCTGCATGCGCATTGTTCCCTTGTCTCTGTTCCCGTTCAGCATTTCCGGTGGATTGCCGCCGGACCGGCAAGGCCATCCTGCCAAATGATGCCCGTCCTGTCCAAGGGCCCCTCCTGCGGTCGTGCCCTTTGTCACAGAAAGATAATTAAGTGACAAAAGCGTTGCGTAATGACTATTTACATAGGTTAGCCTTACTTAAGTTTTCATCAGCCCGATTCAAGGAGCCCTGTGACGTCCCCCCTCTTTCCCGGCCCTCTCTCCACGCGCCGGACGCTTTTTTCTTCTGCCGGCAAGGCGTCGGCGGTGCTGGCCGCGGCGGCCCTGACGCTCTCGGGCTGCAGCACCGGGCCAGCTTCATCCGCAGCGGACGCAGGCAGCTCCAGCAGCAGCGCCCAGTTCCCGGTTACCGTCGAGCACATATTCGGCCAAACCACCATTGAGAAGCAGCCCACGCGGGTGGCCACGGTTTCGTGGGTGAACGACGACGTCGCCATCGCCCTGGGGGTAGTCCCCGTGGGCGTCCCCAAGAACGAGTGGGGCGGCAACGATGAGGGCTCCACACCCTGGAAGGACGCAGCCCTCGAGAAGCTGGGCGCCGGGTTCGGGTCGGCCAAGGCGCCGGTCCAGTACTCGGAGGCGGACGGCATCAACTTCACCGAAATCGCCAAGCTCAGCCCGGACGTCATCCTCGCCGCCTACTCCGGCCTCACCGAGGAGGACTACAGGAAGCTCAGCGAGATCGCCCCCGTGGTGGCGCACCCCGAGGTGGCCTACGGAACCTCCTGGCAGGATGCCACCACCATCATCGGCAAGGCCCTGGGCAAGGAAGCGGAGGCCACCAAACTGGTCTCTGACACTGAGGCCACGGTCAAGGACAAGGTCTCGCAGTACCCGCAGATCCAGGGCAAGAGCTTCATCTACGGCAACCTGGAGCCGGCCAAGGGTGACGGGGTGAACGTCTACACCGCCAATGACAACCGTCCCCGATTCCTCACCGAAATCGGCATGGCCCTGGCCCCGGTGGTGGCCGACAACTCCAAGGGCTCGAAGGAGTTCTACATTCCGTGGTCCGCGGAGAAAGCGAACGAGCTGCAGTCGGACATCTTCGTCACCTGGGTGCCCGACGCAGCCACCACGGATGCCATCAGGAAGGACCCGCTGCTCGGCCAGATCCCGGCCATCAGGAACGGCGCCATGGTTGCCGACTCGGACAACACCCTGACCCTTTCCATCTCGGCATCATCACCGCTGAGCCTGCCGTGGTCCCTGGACACGTTCCTGCCGCAGTTGGCCACCGCAGCGGACGCAGTGAAGTAGGCGCACCTTCATGAGTACGACGACGGCAGGCACGGCAGCGGGGCCCGGCCCCCAGGTGCCGGCCAAGGCACCCGGTGGTCCCCGCCGCGGTGATGTGCCGGGAAGGAAGCGTGCCGCCTGGCTGTCCGCCGCCGTCGTCGGACTGGTGCTGGTGACCGGGGCATCGCTGGCCGTGGGGGCCCGGGACGTTCCCCTAGGCGCCGTATGGCAGGCTCTCACCGCGTTCGACCCCACGAACGGCGACCACGCCGTGGTCCACGCCCGCATCCCGCGCACCGTCCTGGGCCTGCTGGCCGGCGGCGCTCTGGGCCTGGCCGGGGCCGCGATGCAGGGTGTTGCCCGCAATCCGCTGGCTGATCCCGGCATCATTGGCGTCAACGCCGGAGCGGCCCTGGCCGTGGTCACCGGAATCTACGTCTTTGGCGTGGCCAGCTTCGCCGGCTACGTCTGGTTCGCCTTCCTCGGGGCTGCCGCTGCCGCCGTCGTGGTGTACCTGATCGCCTCGCTGGGCAGGGACGGTGCCACGCCGGTGAAGCTGGCGCTGGCGGGAGCCGCGCTCAGCGCCGGGCTGTCCTCGCTCATGAACGTCGTCCTGGTCTCCAGCCAGGACACCCTGGACCGGTTCCGCTTCTGGCAGGTGGGCGGCATCGCCGGCCGTGACTGGTCCGTACTCCTGCCCGGACTGCCGTTCCTGGCCGCCGGCGCGCTGATCGTGCTGCTGTCCGGGCGGACCCTTAACGGCCTGGCCCTGGGGGACGACATCGCGCGGGGACTTGGTCAGCGGGTGGGGCTGTCCCGTGCCGTGGTGGCCCTGGGCGTCGTCCTGCTGTGCGGCACGGCCACGGCCCTGGCGGGACCCATCGGATTCGTCGGGTTGGTGGTACCGCATGCAGTGCGTTTCCTCGCCGGCCCGGACTACCGCTGGATCCTGCCCTTTTCGCTGGTGGCGGCCCCGGTCCTGCTCCTGGGCGCCGACATCCTTGGCCGGGTGGTGCTGCTCCCCGGCGAAGTCCCGGCCGGGATCATGACCGCCCTCATCGGTGCACCGGTGTTCGTCTGGCTGATCCGCCGCGGAAAGGGGGCCGGCCTGTGACCCGCCTCCACCGGACTGTCATCCTGGCCGCCGCTGTGGTGGTCCTGTTCTTCGTGTCCGTCCTGCTGGGCAGCTACACCGTGACCATCCCGGACTTCTTCACCATCGTCGTCAACCACCTGACCGGTGGTGCGAGGATTCCTGGCGCCAGCTTCATCGTGATGGAGAACAAGCTTCCGCGGGCCGTCCTCGGCACCATGACCGGGATCGCGTTCGGACTGGCCGGAGCCCTGTTCCAAACCATGCTGCGCAACCCGCTGGCCAGCCCCGACGTCATCGGCATCAGCTCAGGAGCCAGTGCCGCGGCTGTTGTCTCCATCGTCGTCTTCGGTGCCTCCGGCGCCGCTGTTTCCGGCGCTGCATGGGGCGGGGCCCTGGCCGTGGCTGCCCTGA
Organism: Arthrobacter sp.; assembly: GCA_035475035.1. Lineage (GTDB taxonomy): Bacteria > Actinomycetota > Actinomycetes > Actinomycetales > Micrococcaceae > Arthrobacter. Next base: position 5,827 of record DATIMT010000197.1, on the reverse strand, counting down.
TCTACGCGATCTCCAGCGGCGCTGTCCGGGGGGCCGGGCGGGGAAACGCTGCCGGAAGCCAGCTGATCCTGGCCGGCATCGGCATCGCGGCGGCACTGCAGGCCGTGGTCAGCTTCCTGATGACCCGCGCCGACATCCGCACGGCCGCCGACGTCCTGGTCTGGCTCAATGGGTCCCTGAACTCCGCCAACTGGGACCGCGCCGGTGTCCTGTTCCTGGCGCTTGCGGTGCTGGTTCCCGCTGTCGTGCTCATCGCCGGTCCGCTGCGAATCCTGGAGCTGGGCGACGACACCGCGGCCGGCCTGGGCGTCCGCGTCAATGCTGCACGCCTGGCCCTGGTGGTCATCGCGGTATCGCTGGCAGCAGTGGCGACGGCGGCTGCCGGGCCGGTCTCGTTCGTTGCCTTCCTGGCCGGGCCCATCGCGCGCCGCTTCGCCGGCAAAGCCAGCCTGCCGGCGTCGGCCCTGGTGGGCGCCTTGATTGTCCTCGCGGCTGACTTCTTCGCCGCGAACCTGGCCCCCCTGCTGCTGGAGGGCACCGTCCTGCCGGTGGGCGTCGTCACCGGTGCGCTCGGCGCCCCGTTCCTGCTGTGGCTCCTGGTCACGGCCAACCGAAAGGATGCCTGACGTGGCATATCTCGAAGCCCGGGACCTGACGCTCAAATACGGCCAGCGTCGCGTAGTGGACGGGCTTAGCGTCCAGATCCCCGAAGCCAGGGTGACCATGATCGTGGGCGCCAACGCCTGTGGAAAATCCACCCTGCTCCGCGGCCTGTCCCGGCTCCTCAAGCCCGCCGGCGGTGCGGTAACCCTGGACGGCAAGGACATCCATTCACAACCGGCGCGCGAACTGGCCCGGACGCTCGGCCTGCTTCCCCAGCACCCCACCGCCCCGGACGGCATCACCGTCCGCGACCTGGTGGGCCGCGGACGCTACCCGCACCAGGGCTTCTTCCGGAGCTGGAGTGCAGGGGACCTGTCCCCACACGATCTCGCGGTGCAGCGCGCGCTGGAAGCCACCGGAACGCTTGACCTCGCCGGCCGCGACGTGGACGAACTGTCCGGCGGCCAGCGGCAGCGGGTCTGGATCGCCATGGCCCTGGCACAGGAAACGGACGTCCTGCTGCTGGATGAACCCACCACGTACCTTGACCTGGCGCATCAAGTGGAGGTCCTGGACCTCGTGACGGACCTGAACCGGAACCGCGGCACCACCGTGGCCATCGTCCTGCACGACCTCAACTTGGCTGCCCGCTATGCGGACCATGTCATCGCCATGAAAGGTGGCGCCGTGGTGGCGGTTGGATCCCCGGCGGACGTAGTGACCGGGACCCTGGTCCGCGAGGTCTTCGGCCTGGAGTCCCGCGTCATCGCCGACCCCGTCTCCGGAACCCCACTCATCATCCCCATCGGCCGCCACCACGCCACCACCAACGAACTGGAGCCCGTCTCATGAAAACCCGCGAAACAGCCGCCACCCAGCCCCTGAGCCTGGCCTTCCAGGTCACCGTGTCCTCCGTCCAGGAACTGAGCCCCACCTTTCGGAGGATCACCTTCGGTGGCTATGCGCTGCGGGACTTCGGCGTCCACGGGGACACCCTGGACCTCCGGATCAAGCTCCTGGTCCCATCCCTTGCAGCCGACGGAACCGGGTTGCCGCTTCCCGCCTTCGAAACCAGCCAGGCCGGGTGGTACCGGACCTGGCTGGCCATGGATCCCGCCGTCCGCGGTTCCATGCGCACCTACACTGTGCGGCAGGCCCGGCTGGACGCCGTGTACCCCGAGATCGATGTGGACTTCGTGATGCACTCCGATGCTCCTGGGCTTGCCCAGGCACATCCGGGTCCTGCAGCCAACTGGGCGCTCAATGCCAGGCCGGGCGACGCCATCACCATCATCGGACCCAACAACCGGGCCGCGCACTGCGTCACCGCGGAAACCTACTCCGGCATCGAATGGCGGCCCGGCCTGGCGCAGCGCGTCCTGCTCGCCGGCGACGAAACAGCCGTCCCCGCCATCTCCGCCATCCTCGAAACCCTCCCGCCCTACATGAGCGGCCACGCGTTCCTGGAGGTTCCCCAGGCCGGCGACTTCCTGGAGCTCAGCTCCCCGGCCGACATCGAAATCACCTGGCTGGCACGCGGCGCCGCCATCGGCCGCTCCCGCCCGCACGGCCAGTTGCTGCAGGAGGCCGTGCGCAAAGCCGTTCCCGTGCCGGGCTGGGTGGGTATCAAAGCGGACGACGACGGCGCAGGACCGGAGCCCGAAGACGTCAACGTGGACGTTGACATCCTCTGGGAAACGCCCGCCCGCCTCGAAACCGCCGACATCAGAGCCACCAAGAACCCCGGCATGCCGGCCGGTGCCATGCCCTTCTACGCCTGGATCGCCGGCGAAGCCGCCGTCATCAAGGACCTCCGCCGGTACCTGGTCCGCGACGTAGGCATCGACCGGAAGCAGGTCGCGTTCATGGGGTACTGGCGGGAAGGGAAAGCCGAGGGGTAAATACTTACTGTTCATCCCGGCGTCGTCCTTCCTTTTCCTTGGCCCGTTACTGTGGGCCGGTGCCTCAACCCTTGCTTCCCGACTCCGGGCGGCGGGTGTTTGTTGCCCTTGGCGACTCCTTCACGGAGGGGGTGGGGGACCGGGACGAGCGGCTGCCCAACGGGGTGCGGGGCTGGGCCGACCGGGTGGCGGAGAAACTCGCCAAGGCGCAGCCGGGGTGGAAGTACGCCAACCTGGCCATCAGGAGCAAGCGGCTGCGGCACGTCATCGACGAGCAGCTGGAACCGGCACTGCGGATGCGGCCCACGCTGGTCACGCTCTACGCCGGCGGCAACGACATCCTGGACCTGAAAACCGACATGTCCGCGCTCATGGCGGACTACGAGCAGCTGGTGGCCCAACTCGCCGCTACGGGCGCCACGGTGGTCCTCTTCACCGGGTTCGACGTCAAGGTTTCCGCACTGCTGGAGCCCCTGAAGAAGCGCAACACCTATTACAACCGGCGGGTGCGGGACATCGCGGAGAAGTACGGGGCCGTGCTGGTGGACTACTGGTGCCTGGACGCCTTCCACGACCGCAGGATGTGGGACTCGGACCGGCTCCACATGTCCAAGGCCGGGCACAAATACCTCGCCGGGCAGGTCCTGGACCAGCTGGGCGTGCCGCACAAGATCAAACCCAGGGACTGGGAGCCACCGCCCAGGCTGGGACTGCGCGAATGGGAGCGGCGCCAGCGGCGCTGGGTCCACGACTGGGTCCTGCCGCTCTTTGGCCGCAAGCTCCGCGGCGTCACGCTGGGGGACACGCTCACCCCGCGCTGGCCTGAACCCGTAAAAGTCCCGCGAAAGGGCGGGTTGAAAAAGCTCGCCGCGGACATGGCCGACGGCGGCAGCCCGCCCTAGGTGGTTTGCGCGGGCGGGGTGTCCAACAGGTTTTCAAACCCGGGGGCCACCCGGCCGGCATGGAACTCCAGCACTTCAAAGTCCGCAACCCCGTTGGTGTAGAACGGGTCCTGCACCAGGCTCGCGTCCAGGGTTTCCCGTTCGGCCTGCGATAGGAGCAGCCCACCGGTGCGGGGAATCTTCCGCCCGGCGGCAATGAAGACGCCGTCGTCGAACGCCTTCTGCAGCCAGGCGATGTAGGCGTCGTTGTGGAAGTCGACGATCTCCTGCGGCACGCGGTAGGTGAGGGAGACAACATACATGGGCCAAGCCTACCGGTGCTGCAACCAGCTACTTGAAAGATCAATCGTAGAATGGGGACCATGACCGAACCCCGCTGGCTCAACGCTGACGAACGCCGCGCCTGGCTGGCGCTGGTGAGCATCAATACGCTGCTGCCCGCGGCCCTCGACACCAGGCTGCATGTGGCCGGGAAGCTGTCCCTTTTCGACTACACGGTCCTGGCCATGCTGTCCGAGGCGGAGGACCGGTTCCTGCCCATGAGCGAGCTGGCCGCCCGCAGCAGCGCGTCACTCTCCCGCCTGTCGCATGTGGTGACCAAGCTGCAGAAGCGCGGCTGGGTGGAGCGGCGTCCACACCCCCATGATGCACGGGTGACCACCGCGCACCTCACCGAGGAAGGCATGGCCACCATCGTGGGGCTGGCCCCGGCCCATGTTGAGGACGTCCGCGACCTGTTCCTCGACGCCCTGACCGAACAAGACGTGCTGGACCTGGCGCGGATCGGCGAGAAAGTGGTGGGACGGCTGGACAAGGACCACTGGATCCTGCGCGAAACCCAGGGCTGATCCCGAAGGCAGCCTGGGCGATTGGTTGCTTCCGGCAACGGATGGCAAACTAACCGGATGGATTTCACTTCCCGCTTTGTGGCCCTTGGCGACTCTTTCACCGAAGGCGTCGGTGACGACGACCCCACCCGCCCCAACGGCGTCCGCGGCTGGGCGGACCGGGTGGCCGAGCAGCTCTGCGCCGCTGATCCGGACTACGGCTACGCCAACCTGGCCATCCGCGGCAGGAAGCTCCGCCAGATCCTGGCTGAGCAGGTGGACGCCGCCGTCGAACTAAAACCCACCCTGGTGACCATCTACGCCGGCGCCAACGACATCCTTCGCCCGCGCGTGGACATCGATGAGCTCCTGGTGGAGTACAACGACGCCGTCGGGAAGCTTGCGGCCACGGGCGCCACCGTGGTGATGTTCACCGGGTTCGACGCCCGGGGTTCAAAGGTTTTTGGCACCATGCGCGGCCGCACCGCCATCTACAACGAACTGGTCCGTGGAATCGCTGGGGACCACGGAGCCCTGCTGGTGGATTACTGGCGGTTCAGCGAGTACTACGACTGGGGGATGTGGGCCCACGACCGGATGCATATGTCTGCCGCCGGCCATGCCAACATGGCCAAGCGCGTGCTTGAGGTCCTCAAGTATGACCACTCCATCGACGTCCCGCCCATGACCCCTGTCCCGCAGCTGAGCGGTGCCGACGCCCTTCGCGCCAACGCCCAGTGGTTCCGCGAATACGCAGCGCCTTGGGTGGTCCGCCGCGTCACGGGCAAATCGTCCGGGGACAACCTGCAGCCCAAGTACCCCCAGCTCACCCGGCTGTAGTCCCGGGGCGCACCTTTGGGTCCTGGCTCAGCCGGCGTGGAAAGCCGGAGTGGCCAGCATGGAACCGTCCGCCCTGATGGCCAGCACGGCAACGTCCCAGTTGTCCGCAGCGCGGTTCAGCATCGGTGTTCCGCCGGCAACGATCGCCGTGGCCAGGACGTCAGCGGTGACGATGTCAGCGGCAGCCACGGTGACCTGGGCAAATTCGTTGCCGTTTCCCACCCGCCAGATGTGCTCGCCGCGTTCGGCGGAGCCGGAGGTGGCGATCGCGGTGTGCCGCCTGTTGCCGCCCAGTGCGTAGCCGGTGATCAGGGTGCGGCGGTCGGCCGGGTCCACGATCCCGGCCTTCCATGACTTGGCAGTGCCGGGGTTGGGCGAGCCGTTGACCAGTACGTCGCCTCCTGCGTTGAGGCACCAGTCGTGCCGCCCCAGGGCAAGGAGGGAGGTTCCGGCCTCACGGATGGCGTGACCCTTGATGATCCCCGAAAGGTCCAGCACGCCGTCGGGCCGTTCTGCGGTGAAGGCACCCTCCGTGCGGAGCCGCCATTCGTGCGCCTCGGCGTAGCGCTCACGCATCTGCGCTGAGGCGGTCCGGAGTGTCAGTTCGCCGCGGGCCAACCTGCTCGCCTCCGAATCCGGGCGGTACAGGCTGAATGCCTCGTCCAGTTCCCGGAAAAGGCCTTCGACGACGGCGGTTGCGGCGGTGAGCTCCTCGAACCCTGGCTGCCCTTCCGCAGGGGAGCCGGCGGGCAGC
>DATIMT010000196.1:0-4064 GCA_035475035.1 Arthrobacter sp. | reverse complement strand
GCGGTGCTTTGAGTTTCGAATGGGCCTGATTCATGACCTCTGATCCGACTATTCCCCAGGAATGCTCCGGCCACAAGGGGCGGATGTGGTACATGTCATAGCGGAACGCCGGAATGGCACCTGCCTCACGCCGGTTGTGCAAAGCATGAAGATTGAGATCTGGTCAGACGTTGCTTGCCCGTGGTGCTTCATCGGCAAGCGCCGGTTCGAGGCGGCCCTCGCATCATTCCCCCACCGTGACGCCGTTGACGTGGTGTGGCGGAGCTACCAGCTGGATCCCACGCTGCCGGAGCACTACGACGGGACCGAGTTGGAGTACCTGGGCAGCCGCAAGGGCATGCCCGCCCAGCAGGTCTCACAAATGTTCGAGCACGTGGCGCAGCAGGCAAAGGGTGAAGGGCTGGACTACCACTTCGACAAAGTGGTGGTAGCCAACAGTTTCACCGCGCACCGCCTGATCCACCTTGCCGCCGCGCATGACCGGCAGGACGAGGCCAAGGAGCGCCTGCTCAGCGACCACTTCGAGCACGGCAAGGACATCGGCAGCCAGGCCTACCTGTCATCCCTCGCCAGCGACCTTGGCCTGCCTGCCAAGGAAGTGGATGAACTTTTCACCACGGACAAATACACCGACGAGGTCCGGTTCGACTTCCAGGAAGCCCAGGCCCTGGGAATAAGCGGTGTCCCGTTTTTCGTCATCGACCGCAAGTTCGGCCTCTCCGGCGCCCAGCCCACCGAAACTTTCACCGCCGCCCTTAACCAGGCCTGGCAGGATGCCAACCCGCTGGTCCTGGTCAATTCCTCCGAAGCCGGGGCCTGCGGACCCGATGGCTGCGCCGTCTAGCGCTTTTTACTGACACATCGCGGTAAAGTGTCTGTATGCCCAGGATTTCAGCGGCCAGCAATGCCGAACAGCGCGCGGACACCCAGCACCGCATCCTCACCGCCTTCGGCGAGCTCCTCTTCACCCATGGCCTTCCGGGGCTGACCATGACTGACGTGGCCCGCCGTGCGGGGGTGGGCCGCACGGCCGTCTACAACTACTACGCGGACATCGAAGAACTCCTCATCTCCTACGCCCTGGATGAGACCGAGAAGTTCCTTTCCGACCTGCGCGAAGCACTGGACAGCGTGGAGAACCCGGTGGAACGGCTGGCCCTGTATGTCCGCGCCCAGGTGGTTGACCTCAGCAGGCGCCACCTCCCGCCCGGACCCGCCATGGGGGCGGTACTGTCGCCGTCGTCCTTTGCCAAGCTCGCGGACCACGTGGGTGAGCTCAGCGTCCTGCTGCAGGGCATCCTGCGCGACGGCATGGAGCAGGGGTACCTGCCGGTGGCGGACGTGGGCCAGCAGTCCCAGCTGATCCTGGGCACCCTGTCCTCCAGCGCGGCGAGGGGCAGCGACGAGCCTGCGGAACTGGAGGCACGCGTGGCAAGGACGGTGCGCTTCATCCAGCTGGGCGCCGGCGCCAGGTTCGACGACGGCGGGCGGCCCCTCCGTGTGCCGCAGCTTCGGGCGGCCGGCTGAGGGAGTGACAGTCAGGGCGCCGGGGTGACGGGCAGTTTGACCGTGTCCACTGCACGCCGGCTTTCCCGCGGGCAGCTGAGCTTGCCCGGCGTCTGGTCCACCAGTTCAGGCGGGACGAGCGCCTTATAGTCCTGCGCCAGTATCACGTCCACGCTGGCATCGGTCCTGCCGTCCTGGAAATAATCCGACCCCGGCACATTGCGCTGCACAGTGAACGCCGCCGATTGCCCGGCCGCACCTGACACCACGGCAACCGCGCCCCGGTAGCCCGCGTTGACATTCGCTACGTTTCCCACCACGAACTTCCGTGCCAGGAACTCGTCCGCCACCGTGCGGGCCAGCCCGGGCCGGCTGGTGGAATTGAAGATGTTGAGGTTGACCTTGTCGTTGGGGGTGTAATCGAACATCGAGGCCGGGCAGGATGCCACCGGTGTTGGCGCCGGCTCGGCGGAAGGGATCTTCAGCCGCCCGTTAATGATGGCCATGGCAATGATGATGCCTGCGGCGATGAGGCCTATGAGGAGGACCAGCACCACTCCGTGCAACACCCGGCGGCGGACCCTTGCGGTCTCGTCGGCGTTCCTGGCCGCTTCCATGGCGGCGCGCAGCTCAGGGCCGGAAACAATACGGTGCCCGTGCAGGACGGCGGGGTCCTTCGGCCGGTTCCTAGCCATCGAGCACCAGGACCCGGGCGTGGATCGCGGTGCGCTGGTGCAGGGCGGTCCGGACCGCCCTGTGCAGGCCATCCTCCAGGTAGAGGGTCCCCTGGTACTGCACCACGTGCGGGAAAAGGTCCCCGAAAAATGTGGAATCTTCCGCCAGCAGCGCTTCCAGGTCCAGGGTTCGCTTGGTGGTCACCAGTTCGTCCAGCCGTACCGGCCGCGGCGGCAGCGACGCCCATTGTTTGGGGGTGTTGTAACCATGGTCGGGGTAAGGGCGGCCCTCGCCCACAGCTTTGAATATCACCATGCCACAGTAGGCACCGCGCTGCCCCAGCGAAAGTAGCAGGGCGGACCGGCGGCAGGTTGTAGCCAAACAGTGACAAATGCGCTGCCGCGGCCGGCCCGGGGCAAGGTTGCAGGACGGTGCCCCTGCTGCTGAGAGAATGGACCCATGACAGCATCCGAGTCCTTTGCCGTGCCCACGCCCGGAGTCCGCCTGCCGTCCGCACCGCCCCTGGCGCTCCTGCTGGACGTGGACGGGCCAGTGGCCAGCCCCGTGACGCGGGACGTCAAGCCGGACATCATCCTCGACCTCGTGGCCCTGGCCGCGGCGGGGATTCCCGTGGTCTTCAACACCGGCCGCTCCGACGCCTTCATCCGGGAGCAGGTCATGGAACCGATGATCGCGGCCGGCATTCCGGCCGGAACAGTCATCCACGCGATCTGTGAAAAGGGTGCCGTCTGGTTCAGCTACACCTCTGCCGGGCCCGGCCCCATCCATGTGGACCGGGAACTTGCCGTGCCCGCGGCTTACGGTGACGATATCCGCCGGCTGGTGGCGGAGGACTACGCCGCGCACATGTTCTTCGATGAAACCAAGCGCGCCATGGTGTCCGTGGAGCAGCACATTAATGTGCCCAGCGCCGACTACCTGGCCGAGCAAAAGCTCTTCGACGCCGACGCCATGGAACTGATGAGGCGCCATGGGCTGGGCGTTGTCCGGCTGGACCACCATGCCCCCAATTCCGACGACGAGGTGGACTACCGCGTGGATCCCACCATCATCTCCACCGACATCGAGTCGGTGCGGCTGGGGAAGGACCTGGGCGCCAGCCGGGCCGTGGAGTTGCTGGCGGCACAGGGCATCACGCCGCAGGCGTGGCGGACAGTGGGCGATTCCCGCACCGACTACGCGATGGCGGACTGGCTGCACCACAACGACCACCCGGTAAAGCACGTGGACGTGCGGCCGGCGGACGGGGTGCCCAGCAAGCCCTATCCGGTGCTGACCGCAGCGGATCTGGGCCTGGAGGCAACAGTGATCCACGACGACGCCGGCGGCGCCTTCCTGCGCGCCTGGCGGGAGGCGCTGGACGCCTGAGCCCCTGCCGGACCGGCGTCGACCGTTCGCCTAAGGCCCCGGCGGCGCTCCGAAACCTTACGTTATTCCGGCAGGACTATCATGCAGGTAAGAATGCCCACTTCCACCAGCACGGAGACAACCATTACAGAAGCACCGGTCCAGGACGAGGTCTACTACGGCGGCCAAGCGTCCGTGGAGGAACAATTTCATGCCGAGATCACGTCGGCGGCGGCGGAGCAGCGGCTCCGGCACCGGCCCGACGTCGTACGGCACAAGGGCCGCTATGCCCTGATCAACCACACCAGGACCCCCTACCAGGCCATGGTGGAAGACCTGTTGTTCCTGCGCAATGTCCTGGCGAACGCGGGCCTTGCCTACCTCCTGGTCCGCGGCAACAACGACCGTCCCGTCCTGGCCCTGGACTGGAAGGACCGGAAGAAGTTGCGGGCCGCCCTGGTTGAGGCGTGCCTGGACGAGCCCTTCTATTCAATGACCGTGGACGCCAAGAAGAA
>DATIMT010000195.1:0-5611 GCA_035475035.1 Arthrobacter sp. | reverse complement strand
GGCCTGCGCCGCGGCGAAAACGGCCTCGAGGTAATCATGATGTGCGAGCTGCCCTCCAACGCGCTGCTCGCCGACGAGTTCCTGGAATACTTCGACGGCTTCTCCATCGGCTCCAACGACATGACCCAGCTGACCCTGGGCTTGGACCGCGACTCGGCGATCGTGGCCAACAGCTTCGATGAGCGGGACGCGGCGGTGAAGAAGCTGCTCAGCATGGCCATCAAATCCTGCCGGGCGCAGGGCAAGTACGTCGGCATCTGCGGCCAGGGCCCCAGCGACCACCCGGACTTCGCCGAATGGCTGGTGCAGGAGGGCGTCAATTCCGTCTCCCTGAACCCGGACACCGTAGTGGACACCTGGCTCAGGCTCGCCGGGGCATCAGGGGACGCTTCGAACGCCGCGGCGGTTGCCGCCGTCGGCGCCGCCTGACCCTAACGCTGCCGGTTCCAGGGGCGGTTCCGTCACGGCATCAGGCTGTGACGGAACCGCCCGCCAGGATCTGCTCGCGCAGGATGTCCGCGTGGCCGCAGTGCTGGGCCAGCTCCCGCAGCATATGCAGGTACACCCAGCGCAGCGGAAGCGGTCCGCGCCGGTTGCCGCCCACCACGTCATCCAGGCCAAGGGGTGCGGCCGCCGCCCGGGATGCGGCGCAGGCGTCCCGGTGGGCTGCCCGGATGGAGCCGATGGTGTCGCCGTCGTCCAGCATGAATGATTCGTCCGGGGTGGCGGGGATGCCGATCTCGCTGCGCGGGCGGCCGGTGATGGCCTCGTCGAACCAGACCTTCTCCACGAAGGTGGCATGCTTCACCAGCCCCAGCAAGGTGGTGCGGGAGGGGACCAGCCGACGCCGGGCCTGCTCCTCGGTCAGCCCATCCAGGCAATCGTTAAGGGCGGAGCGGTGCTGGTCCAGGAAGAACTCGAACTGGACGCGCTCGGGTTCGTTGATCACGTCGTCCATGGAACGGGGAAGGGAGGCCATACGCAGACCCTAGCAAGCAGGGCACGGCTTCACTGGTTAGGCTGGCGCCATGGACTTTCGACTTCGCCAGGCCGCGCCGGAGGATGCCGAGGCGGTGGTGCTCATGCAGACGCTGGCGCACGAGGAGTGCTACGCGCACCTGCTCTCCGGCGCATTCTTCCGCCACCGCAGGGCCAGCATCCCGGAACGAGTGCAGCGCCGGCGGGCCTTCCTGGACACCGGGGAGCCGCGGATCCTCGCCCTGGACGCCGACAACGAGGTGGTGGGCTACGCGGACGCAGGCCCGGGCCGGGAGGACGACGCCCCGGAAGCGCGGGAACTCTACTCGATCTACACCCTCCGGCGGACCTACGGGACGGGCCTGGGGGCAGCCTTGGTGAGTGCCGCCCTCGGCTCCGGCCCGGCCTACCTCTGGGTGGTGGAAAACAATCCCCGAGCCCTGGCCTTCTACCTGAAGCAGGGGTTCCGGCCCGACGGCAAACGCAACACGCTTCCACCCGAGTGGGAGGAACTGCCCGAATTCCGGCTGGTCCGGCGGCCGCAGCAAGGACTCGGAGGATGAGCCGAACCTATGCCTACTTCACGGCGCTGATCGGCACAATTTGCGTTGCGTTCATCCTCGCCATGATCTTCCTCCCGCTGAACCGGACGGTCCGCAGCGATGTGCTCCAGGGCTTCCTGATTGGCTTCGGCCTGGCTTTCGTCACCGCCCACGCCTACGCCAGGATGAAGGCCGTCAGGGTCAACGGGTGGATCACGATGCCCGGCCTGGGCGACCCGGGCAACGGCATGCTGATGCGGGCTGCCTGCGCCCAGCTGTTCCCCGGCCCGGTAAACACATCGGCAGAGGCCGTGTACTGGTGGACGAACTCGGATGGGTCGGGTGCCACACTCAGCGGCCGGCAGGGCTATGTCCTCCGGTTCCCGGCGGGCGGCCTGCCACCCAACAACGCCTTCTGGTCACTGACGATGGGTGACGCCAGGAACCGCTTCGTCGCGAATCCCCTCCGGCGGTACAGCGTCAGCGATAGGTCAGGGCTTATCCCGAACCCCGACGGCTCTGTCGAGGTCTACATCCAGGCGCAGCCTCCGGCAGGCCGGGAATCGAACTGGCTGCCGGCTCCGTCCGGAAAGTTCATCCTCTGGCTGCGTGTCTATGAGCCCGGGTCATCGATCCTGGACGGAAGCTACGTGGTGCCGGCAGTGGCCAGGGCGGGAGGCCGGACGCCGTGAGGCTCGAACACCTGCTGATTTTCGGGGCAGCCATGGCGGCCACCTGGTTCGCGGCCATCTACTTCTGGCCGCGCATGCTCCTGTCCGTGTTCAAGCGGGCCATCCTCGTCAAAGGGTTCGGGGACGGTCCCATTCCCGTCAACACCCTATACACCCAGTCGAAGGCCCTCTTCGCAGACCCGCTGCATGTTCCCGCAGGCGCCTCGAAATTGGCCTCGGCCGGCGTCAACCGCGACACCCTCCTGACCTTGGGCTGGCTGGACCTCTCGAAAGGCCCGCTGCTCCTCCATGTGCCGGACATGGCAGGGCGCTACTACAGCGTGCAGTTCACCAACCCGCGGAACAACACCAATTTCGCCTATGTGGGCAAGCGGACCACCGGCACCGGCGCGGGGGATTTTCTCCTCACCGGACCCGGTTGGGGAGGTGCAGTCCCCACGGGGATGGGGCACATTGCCTCGCCGAACCGTTCAGTGCTCCTCATCGGCCGGGTGCTGGTCCAGGGCGAGGGCGACCTGGCAGCCGCGCACGGGCTCTCGACGCAGATGCGCCTGGCTCCGGCGTCGTAAATTCCAGGAGGAGCAGGGTACGACGACGGCACCCGGCTTGGATTCTGCGCGGGGCTTGAGTTCGGCTACTTTACAGCGCGGCGGCCAGCGACCGGCCCACAGTCAGTCCGGTGAAGAGACAGCCGCCGAGGAAGGTGCCTTCCAGCGCGTTGTAGCCGTGGGCACCGCCGCCGCCGAACCCCGCGGCCTCACCGGCGGCGTAAAGGCCGGGGATGGGAACGCCGTCGTGTCCCAGTGCCTGGCCGGACAGGTTGGTCTGGATCCCGCCCAGTGTTTTCCGCGTGACAACATGCAGCCGCACTGCAATCAATGGGCCGGCGGCGGGGTCCAGGATCCGGTGCGGCTTCACGGTGCGGAAGAGCCTGTCACCCAGGTAGCGCCGGCTGTTGCGGATGCCCGTCACCTGGGTGTCCTTCGAGTAGGGGTTCCGGACTTCCGCATCCCGCTGCTCGATCTGCCGCCGGAGTTGCCCGTAGTCCAACAGTGGCTGGTTTGTCAGCCCGTTCATCCCGCGGACCAGGTCTGCGAGGTTGTCCGCGACCACAAAGTCGGCGCCGTGCTCCTTGAACGCCTCGATGGGAGCCCCGGCGCCGCGGCCCAGCCGCGTCTTCAGCAGCAGCTTGAGGTCCCGGTTGGTGATGTCCGGATTTTGCTCCGACCCGGAGAGGGCGAACTCCTTCTCGATGATGCGCTGGTTGAGGACGAACCAGGAGTGGCTGTACTGCTGGATGTCCGGGGTGGTCCGCAGCAGGTGGAGGGTACCCAGGGTGTCGTAACCGGGCAGTGCGGGGGAGGGTAGCCGCCGGCCGAGGGCGTCGAACCACAGGGACGACGGCCCGGGCAGGATCCGGATGGCGTGCTCCGGCCAGATGGGGTTCCAGTTCTGGATGCCCTCGGTGTAGTGCCACATCCGGTCACGGTTCACCAGCCGCACCCCGGACTCCTCCGCGATATCCAGCATCCGCCCGTCCACGTGCTGCGGCACGCCGGTGACCATCACTCGCGGCGGCGTTCCCAGCCGCTCCGGCCACCATTTCCGCACCAGCCCGTGGTTCCCGCCGATTCCGCCGCTGGCAATCACCACGGCCTGTGCCCGCAGCTCAAACTCCCCAACAACCTCCCGGTTGGAGGACACCCCGCGCGGCGACGCATCCGGCGCCAGCACGGTGCCCCGCACCCCGGTGACCGTGCCGTCGTCGTACGTTAAGCCGTCCACCCGGTGCCGGAAAAAGAACCGGACGCTGCCCGCCGACGCAGCCGCCCGGGCCTTGTCCGCAAACGGTTCCGAGACCCCGGTGCCGGTGCCCCACGGGACGTGGAAGCGGGGGACCGAATTGCCGTGGCCGCCGGCCCTGCCGTCGCCGCGCTCAGCCCAGCCCACCAGGGGCGTGAACCGGATGCCCTGCTCCTGCAGCCACGCCCGTTTCCCGCCGGCGGCGAACTCCACGTACGCCCGCCCCCATTGAGCTGCCCACTCATCCTCGGGATGCGGGCCGGACAGCCGGTCCCACTGGGCCGAGCCCTGCCAGTCCTGCCAGGCCAGTTCGAAGGAGTCCTTCACCCTTAGGCGGCGCTGCATGGGGGTGTCCACCAGGAAGAGCCCGCCCAGCGACCAGAACGCCTGGCCGCCCAGGTTGGCCGCGTTCTCCTGGTCCACGATGGCCACCCGCTTGCCGGCCCGGACCAGCTCATTACTGGCCACCAGCCCGGCCAGCCCGCCACCGATGATGATGACGTCCGCGTCCAGGCCCGTCATGCGACGGTCGGGGACGGTACCGTGCACTCCAGGTTCAGGACCAGGCCGGGTTGCTCATTCATCGTCCCACTCTGCCATCCGCCACTGCCTGCGGAAAGCAGGGGCGCGAATGGATCGGACGGTTAGCGCCAACGGTTGTGGGCGGCTGGACGGAGGCCTACGCTGGGCGCATGGTCCCATTCCGGGGCCAGCCCAGAACCCTCCCTCCCCGGTCGCCGAGCACGCCCGCAGATGCCCGTGTCCTGGGTTTACGGACAGGAAAAGCCATGACCAAGTATCTGTTTGAAGCAAACTATGTGGGTGACGGCATTAAGGGTCTGATGCGGGAGGGCGGCAGCAAGCGCCGGGACGCACTGGTGGACGCCCTCACATCGGTCGGAGGCTCACTGGAGAGCTTCTACTACGCCTTCGGGGACACCGACGTCCTGGGCGTCTTTGATGTGCCGGACCAGTCCGGCGCCGCAGCCCTCTCACTAATGATCAACTCAACGGGCAACGTGGACGTCCGCCTCAAGCCGCTGATGACGCCGGAGGATATCGACGAGGCCGTACGCAAGACCCCGTCGTACCGCGCCCCCGGCCAGTAGGCCCGGTCAGTACGCCCGGACCGCAGGCCCGCGCACAAAGCGAGCAGCCGCCGTCGTAAATTTACGACGGCGGCTGCCGGCTGAGGTGGGCACGCCCATTCCGCCGCTCGCCGCGCAGTTCCCGCCGCTTAGCGAAAACTAGTACGCATGCTGATAATCAGAGATGATTATTACCTGAGGCGTTGACTGGGTCTTTCGCCTCTGCATCGATCAGACATCGACGTCATCGACAAGTAAAGGGAATCACCATGGGCTTCCTGGACCGCGACCACTCCATCGCCCCACCGGGCTTCAACCGCTGGCTGGTACCGCCGGCCGCGCTCGCCGTCCATCTCTGCATCGGCCAGGCTTATGCCACCAGCGTCTACAAGACGGCGCTGGTCAAGCACTTCGGCGCCAGCCTGACGGAGATCGGCGTGATCTTCTCCATCGCCATCGTGATGCTGGGCCTTTCCGCCGCGGTCATGGGGACCTGGGTGGACACCAA
>DATIMT010000194.1:0-5665 GCA_035475035.1 Arthrobacter sp. | reverse complement strand
AGCCACCCCGGACATCTCCCGCTCAGAACGGCTCTGGTCCCACCCCGGACTGCGCCCGCTCTCCGGCCTGGATAACACCACCAACTCCCCCATCGCCGCCTACCGCTGGAAGTACACCGACGCCGCACTGCGCGAGCAGCTGCTCCTCGAGGACGAAGGACACCCCGCCACCGTCTCCCAAGGCCACGCCGCCGTCCGGTACACCAACCCCACCACCGGCGGGGACGTCATGCCCACCATCCGCGCCGAATTCCACCGCCTCCGCGCCGGCGCCTGGACCGAGACCGTCCGCGAGGTGGGCTCCAGCGTCTGGCAGGTCTTCGAAGGCACCGGCACCGTGACCTTGAACGGCGAAACCCGGACCCTGGCCAAGGGCGACCTGTTCGTGGTCCCGTCCTGGGCCGCGTGGTCGCTCCAGGCCGAGACTGAATTTGACCTGTTCCGCTTCAGCGACGCCCCCATCTTTGAGCGCCTGAACTTCAACCGCACCTACACCGAAGGACGCACCAAGTAATGAAACTCCTCACCCTCCGCCTCGCCCCCGGCCCCGACGGTGCAGCACGTACGACGGCGGTCCGCCAGGACGGCGACATCCTCACCGAAATCCCGGGGTTCGCCGACGTCGGGGCCCTGCTGAAGGACCCCGCCTGGGAAACCACGGCGAAGGCAGCCAACGGCGCAACGCACGCGCTCGACGGCGCCGACCTCGCCGCCGTCGTACCTTCCCCCGGCAAGATCATCTGCGTGGGGCACAACTACCGCAACCACATCAAGGAGATGGGCCGCGAGGTTCCCGAATACCCCACCCTGTTCGCCAAGTACGCCGAATCCCTGATTGGCGCCAACGACGACCTGGCCCTGCCGCAGGAATCGGACACCGTGGACTGGGAAGCCGAACTCGCCGTGATCATCGGCAAGGCCGGCCGGCGCATCCCCGAAGCCCAGGCCGCGGAACACATCGCCGGTTATGCCGTACTGAACGACATCAGCATGCGCGACTACCAGTTCCGCACCATCCAGTGGCTGCAGGGCAAGACCTGGGAAAAGTCCACCCCGTTCGGCCCGGCCCTGGTCACTAAGGACGAATTCACCGCCGGACCGCTGATGACCTCGGCCCTGGACGGCGAAGTCCAGCAGAGCACCCCCACATCGGACCTGGTGTTCACCCCCGAATTCCTGGTCTCCTACATCTCCACCATCATCACCCTCAACCCCGGCGACGTGATCGCCACCGGCACCCCCGGCGGCGTGGGCCACGCGCAGGAACCCAAGCGCTACCTGCAGGAGGGCCAGGTCCTGGTGACCACCATCGAGGGCCTGGGCCAGCTGACCAACCGCGTGGTCAAGGAAGCCTGATGGTTGCCCGGCACGACCAGACCACCGATCCCGTCCTGCTCGACGGGCTGCTGCAGGCCCGGCGCGGCACCGCGTTCTTCGCCCGCAAGCTCAACGAGCTTCCCGACGCGGAACTCGACGGGAACTCGCTGCTGCCGGGCTGGACCCGCCGCCACGTTGTGGCCCACGTGGGCTACAACGCCCGGGCCGTCGCCCGCCTGGTGGAGTGGGCGGCCACCGGGGTGGAGACACCGATGTACCCCTCGGTGGAGGTCCGCAACCACGAGATCGACTTCGGCGCCACCCTGAGTCCCATCGCGCTGCGGAACCTGTTCGACCACTCAGCCGTGCACCTGAACGTCGAATGGCGCGACCTGCCCGCCGATGCCTGGCACCACAAGGTCAAAACCGTCCAGGGCAGGACCGTCCCGGCCGAGGAAACCGTGTGGATGCGTACCCGCGAGGTATGGGTCCACGCCGTGGACCTGGACAACGGGGCCACATTCAAGGACATCCCCGCACCCGTCCTGGAACGGCTGCTCAAGGACATCACGGGCGCCTGGCATGCCCGCGGGACGGACAAGGACCTGGTCATCGAGGTCACCGGCACGGCCCCGCCGCTGACGTTCGGTGACACGCCAGCCGCCTCACCCACCGTGGTTACCGGCTCACTGCCGGCCATTGCCCAGTGGGCCACCGGCCGGGGCACGGACGGAACCACCGCAAAGCGCGACGGCGGACCGGTCACCCCGGCGCCGCCGGCACCCGCCTGGATCTAACGGGCTGCCGGCGCCCGGTCAGCAATAGCGCGCCAAGGCGGGCCAGCACGCGCTGGTCCGCCTTTCGGCGTTGCTGCCGGGCACGCCGTTCCCGCCACCTGGCTTCGCCTCGGACTGGAAACCAAAAATGGGCCCCAAGAGTTGGAACAGATTCCATGAAATGACCCCCGGGCGCTGGATAGCATGAGGTGACCGGACAGAGCCGTCCGGTGGGATCGACGCAAAAGGAAAACCCATGGCCGCGGTTACGGTGGATGACATCCTCTCGGATCTCCCCCTTGGCTTCGCCAGCCTCATCCTCAGGCCCGCCCCTTCGGCGCCGGCCATCGAACGGTTCCTCATAATCGACGCCGATGATGAGGCAGTCGAAGCCGCCAAAGCCTTTGTCCTGCTCATCGGGGTCCGCGGCCGGTCTGCTCTCCCCGCCCTCCGTCGCCTCCTGAAGGACCCGCCCCCGGTGGTCGCAGTAAAGGGTGAGCGTGAAGACCTCGCGGAAGCAGAAGAACTCCTCCGCGCGGCCGGCTCAGGGCTGCTGCTGGTAGATCCGGGCGCCGACTGGGACCAACTGCTCTCCATCGCCAAGGACCGGATCCAGCCGCGCAGCTACCAGAGCGAAGTGCTGACCCTGCTCGAGGAAGACCTGTTCGCGATCGCCCAGACCACGGCGCGGCTCACATCCAGCCACGTCCTCATCGAGGATGCGGCCAACAAAGTCCTCGCCTACTCCACCGTCACCAATGACATCGATGAACTCCGGAAAGCTTCCATCCTGGCCCGGCGCGGTCCCCGGAAATACGAGCTGCTGCTCAAGGACATCGGCGCCTACCGCGAACTCCACCGCACCCGCCAGCCGGTCCGCGTACCTGCCCGGCCGCAGGACGGGCTGCGCGAACGGGTGGCCATCGCGCTCTTCGCCGGCGACCGGATCATGGGCTACATCTGGCTGCAGGAGACGGGAGGCGGCTTCGGCCCGGACGTTGAATATGTGCTCACGGGTTCTGCCGCACGCGTTTCGGCCGAACTGATCCGCTACCGCAACCAGCAGTCCGTGCACATGCGGCAGGACCGGATTGTGCGGATCCTGTCAGGGCCCGCAGAAGCCGCGGCCAGCGCGCACAGCGGAAAAATCCCTTCGGAACGTCCTGCCGCACTCATCCTGATCGGCATGTCCGACCTCGACTCGCGTGCCGATGACGCCGCACTCAAGCACGGCGAACTTGCCAACCTCGCCTCCATCCACGCAGCGGCGTACAAGCCCACCGCCGTCGTCGGGCAGTTCAACGGTGACACCGCCATCATCGTGCCTGACCTGCAGTCAAGCACGGCGGAATCGGGGCTGCGGTCCCTTGCCGAGGCAATCGTCCGGGATGCCCGCAAGCACCTCGGCATCAGCCCTTTCGCCGCCGTCGGCCCCCTGGCACCGGACCTGTTGTCCCTCCATACGGTGACGCGGATGACGGAGGCCCTGCTGGCCTGCGTGCGCACAGCAGAACCCGGCACGGTTGCAGCGGTGGATGACTTCGAAGCTGAAATCCTGTTCCGCGAGGCGGTGCGCAACTTCCATGCCTCACCGTTCCGCCACCGCAGCCTTGCCGCGCTCCTGCAGGAGGACGCTGAGCTGGCGGGCACCCTCCGCGCCTACTTCGAGGCATCTTTCGATGTTGCCGAATGCGCCAGGCGCATGAACCTGCACAAGAACACCGTCTACTACCGGGTGGCCAAAGCCACCCGGGTGACCGGCCTCAACTTTGGCAGTCCCCGGGATTCCCTGGTGGCGCTGCTCCACCTCCAGGAGTCCCCCTCCGCCTCCTACGACAATTCAGGCAGGAAATGACCACCACCCTCGGCGCACCACCCCTGGACATCCTCCTCGAGGACCTCGTCCGGCAGCACCGGCCGCGGAAGGAAACGGGCGCGGTACCCGGCAATATCCCCTTCCTGGCCAAAGTCCCCTTCGACCGGTTCGGGATAGCCGTCGCCACCACCGCAGGTAACGTCTTTTGCTCCGGCGACGCTGATGTCCCTTTTTCCATCCAAAGCATCTCAAAGGTGTTCACCCTGGCCATGGCGTTGCGGGGCACAGGATCCGCCCGGCTGTGGTCGCGGGTGCTCCGCGAGCCGTCCGGAACAGCCTTCAATTCCCTGGTCCAGCTCGAAGCCGAGCACGGCATCCCGCGCAACCCCTTCATCAACGCCGGCGCCCTGGTGGTCACCGACCACCTGATGGAAGAGACGCACGACGCCGCCGGGCAGCTCCTGCGGTTCCTCACCGGACAGGCGGGCAAAGAGGGACAAGCGGGCAGGCAGGGACAGGTGCTTGGACAGCAGGCCCCGTTCATTGACGAGGCGGCGGCTGCCGGCGAACTGGCCGCCAGCAGCCGCAACCTTGCCCTGGCGCACTTCCTGAAGGACTTCGGCAACCTCACGCAGCCCGCGGAATCCGTGGTGGAGAACTATGTCCGCCAATGCTCCATCATGATGACCTGCGTCCAGCTGGCCAAGGCCGGACTGTTCCTTGCCAACGACGGCCAGGGAGCATCCGGACGGGTGCTGTCCCGAAGCGAAGCGAAGCGCGTCGGCTCCATCATGCTCACCTGCGGCATGTATGACGCCGCCGGCGAGTTCGCCTACCGCGTGGGCCTGCCCGGCAAAAGCGGTGTGGGCGGCGGCATCCTGGTCATCGTCCCTGGCCAGTGCGCCATCTGCGTCTGGAGCCCCCGGCTGGATGCAAAAGGCAATTCCCTCGCCGGCACGGCAGCCCTTGCCGATCTCTCCGACCGCACGGGCTGGTCAGTTTTCTAGTTTTTCCACCCAAGCAGATCTTCCCCGGATCGAAAGGAAATACCCATGCCCAACAACCCCAATGACGAGGTTGAGTTCGACCACATTATTGATGGGGGTCACGCGCATGCGTCTGAGACCTCCCTGCACGCGGAGGACAAGGGGTACCACAAGAACCTCAAGCCGCGGCAGATCCAGATGATCGCGATCGGCGGTGCGATCGGTACCGGCCTGTTCCTGGGCGCCGGCGGCCGGCTCAACGCCGCCGGCCCGTCCCTGGTCATCGCGTACGCGGTCTGCGGGTTCTTCGCGTTCCTGATCCTGCGCGCCCTGGGCGAACTGGTCCTGCACCGGCCCTCGTCGGGCTCGTTCGTCTCCTACGCCCGCGAATTCTTCGGCGAAAAAGCCGCGTTCGTCTCCGGCTGGTTCTACTGGATCAACTGGGCCACCACCACCATCGTGGACATCACCGCCGCCGCCCTCTACATGCACTTCTTCGGCCACTACATCCCCTGGATGGCCGACGTCCCGCAGTGGGCCTGGGCACTGACCGCCCTCATCGTCGTCCTCGCCCTGAACCT
The DNA here is from genome assembly GCA_035475035.1 of Arthrobacter sp. Taxonomy (GTDB): domain Bacteria; phylum Actinomycetota; class Actinomycetes; order Actinomycetales; family Micrococcaceae; genus Arthrobacter. Next base: position 189 of record DATIMT010000194.1, on the reverse strand, counting down.
GGTCTCCGTGAAAGTCTTCGGCGAAATGGAATTCTGGTTCGCCCTGATCAAGGTCGCCGCCCTCGTCGCGTTCCTCATCATCGGCACCTACTTCGTCATCTTCGGCACCCCGGTTGACGGCCAGCAGGTCGGCATCAACCTCCTCTCGGACAACGGCGGAATCTTCCCCAACGGCCTGCTGCCCATGAT
>DATIMT010000193.1:0-10583 GCA_035475035.1 Arthrobacter sp. | reverse complement strand
GACGGAGCACACAAGGTGGATGCCGGTGCAGCCCAGGTCTCCGATGGTGCCGGGCAGGCCGCGACCGGGTCCCGCACGCTCGCCGACGAGATCGGGAAGGGCGCAGGCCAGGTCCCCAACCCGGACGACGCCCAGAAGAGCAACCTGTCCCAGGTCATGGCCGATCCCGTGGCCGTGAGCAACATATCGCAGGCCAAGGCCGGATCCTACGGCGCCGGGCTGGCGCCGTTCTTCCTCACGCTCGCCATGTGGATCGGAATCTTCATGCTGGTCCAGGCCATGCGGCCCATCACGCAGCGGGCACTGGCTTCCAATGCCCCGTCGTGGAAGATCGCGCTGGGCGGATGGTTGCCCTTCCTGCTGGTCTCGGTGGTGCAGGCGTCCCTGCTGACCCTGGTGGTGGACGTGGCCCTGGGCCTGAACCCCGCGCACCCGGTCCTGATGTGGCTGTTCATGCTGGCCGCTGCCATGGCGTTCAGCGCGCTCATCCAGGGCGTGGTGGCACTGCTGGGTTCGCCGGGCAAGCTGGTGGTGCTCATCCTGCTGGTTTTGCAGCTGGTCTCATCCGGCGGCACGTTCCCGTGGCAGACCACCCCGCAGCCGCTGCACGTGGTGCACCAGGTCCTGCCCATGGGGTATGTGGTGACCGGGATGCGGCACCTCATCTACGGTGGGGACCTTTCCATGATCGTTCCCACCCTGGTGGGCCTGTTGGGCTACACCCTGCTGGGCACGGCCCTGTCCACGCTCGCGGTGCGCAAGAACAAGTACTGGACGCTTAAAACACTGAAACCGGAGATTGCGGTATGACCACCGAGCCCACGGCCGGCGCTAAAGGACTTCGGCCCGCCCGGACCAATGCCACCCGGCAAAAACTCTTCGATGCCTCCATGGAACTCATCGGTGAGCGCGGGGCGGCCGGCGTCACGGTGGACGAGATCGCGGCTGCGGCCGGGGTCTCCAAGGGCACGGTCTACTACAACTTCGGCAGCAAATCCGAGCTGATCGCGCAGCTGCTGCGGCATGGGGTGGACATCCTCAAGGCACGGCTGCTGCAGGCCGCCGATGTGGCGGGCACGGGCCGCGACCCGCTGGAGGCCATGGAGGCGATGATCGGGCAGGCCATGGATTTCATGGCCGAATACCCGTCCTTCGCCCGCCTGTGGGTCAGCGAAAACTGGCGGATCCCCAGCGAGTGGCAGGGAACCTTTTCCGTCCTGCGGGCAGAGCTGCTGGAAGTCGTTGGCCAGGCGGTGCGGAACGTGGCCAACACCTACCCGGTGGATGATTCGGTGTCCCGCGGCAGCCTCGAAACTGCCATCTTCGGCGCCTGCTTTGTGGTGGGCCTGGACCGGCAGACGTACAACCCGGAGCGCACGCGTGACCAAAGCGTTGCAGCAATCATGGCCATCATGCGCGGCTACGTCCTCAGGGAACCTGCTCCTCGGGGATGATGGAGCACATGCGCCACACTGGGAAAAGCGGAAAGTTCGCGGTCATCTGCGGCGTCGTCGCTGCAGGGCTGCTGGTGCTCACGGCGATGACCCTCGCCGAGCCGGTCTTCCTGGCGTTCCTGGGAGTCCTGGGGCTGGCATACCTCGCCGCGCTTGCCGAGATCCTGGTCCGGCGGCGGCGCTTTGCCCTGTTCGCGGCAGGTGCCGGAACCGCCCTCGCCCTCGGTTTTTCCCTGGCGTTCCTCAGCACGTGGGAGTTGGCGTTCGGCGGTCAGTCCTCATTCCTGGGCACCCCGCTCCCCACTGACGATCCCGACAACTACTTCCTTGGCGCCGCCTGCGCGATTGCAGCCACCTTCGGAGTGCTCTTCCTGGGTGCGTTATGGCCGGGACGGAGACGGACGACCACGGCCAGCAGGACTTCCCCGGCACGGCGTGGGAGTTCTCCGGCAGCGCGCCCCGGGGCCCGGGGGGCTGCACAGGGGCAGGGCAGGGCAGCAATGCAACGACCTCGTCCCCAGGGTGCCCCGCGGACTGCCGCCCCGCGCGCGGGCAACCAGGCCTCCGTCCCTCAGCGGCCCTCCGCCTCCCGTGCTCCTTCCCGGGAGACTGCAGCGGCGGTCAAGCGGCCGCCGTCGTCCGCTTCACCGCCACCCAAGCCGGCACCGCGGTCCGGCAGCGGCCCACTCCCCCGCCGCTGACGACGCCTGCCTCCGCCGGTGAGCACCGCCGTCGCCACGCCGCCCAGGAGGAGCAGGCCGCCCGCCAGCTCCGTTGGCGACGGCACCTCCGCGAGGACCAGCCAGGCAGCGCTCATGCCCACCACCGGCACCAGCAGGGTGAACGGAACAACGGCCGACGACGGGTGGCTGGCCAGGAGCCGATTCCAGATTCCGTAGCCCACCAGTGAGGCGAAGACAGCGGTATACAGGGCGCTGAGGATGGTTGGCGCCTGGAGATCGGACAGTGAATTCCACACCGTGCCGGGCCCGTCGACGACCAACGACAACGCCCCCAGCGGGAGTGGCACCACGGCACCTGACCAGACCACCAGTCCGAGGCCAGAGGCGGCCCTGGCCTTGCGGGCAATGACGTTTCCGGCAGCCCACGACAGCGCGGCCGCCAGGACGATCACCAGCGGAAGGAGCGGCGCCACGGCGCTTCGGCCCACGGCCACAAGGGCGAGTCCTGCCACGCCCAGCCCAACGCCCGCCAACTGGCGCCCGCTTGGCCGCTCACCCAGGAACCCGGCGGCGAGCAGGACGGTCAGCAGCACCTGCGCCTGCAGGACCAGTGACGCCAGACCTGCCGGCATGCCGAGCGCCATGGCCAGGTAGAGAAGGCCGAATTGGCCCGCGCTCATGAAAAGCCCGACGCCGATGATGGCCTTCCAGGACACGTCCGGCTTCCTGACAAAGAAGATCCACGGGACAACCACCAGGACGAACCTCATTGCCACAAACAACAGCGGGGGAAAGTTCTGGCCGCCCGCGTGGAGCCCGATATCGATGGCCACGAAGTTCAGGCCCCACAGCAGGGCCACGAGAACGGCAAGAAGGGAATCACGCAGGGTCACGCTCATACTCTTGCAGAGCGTCCGATGAAGCACCAGCGCCGAATACAGCATTCGAGCATGTACGTTTGCTTCATGATTGACGTCGGATCGTTGCGCGCACTCGCCGCTATTGGGCAGCACGGCACAGTTGTTGCAGCCGCCAAGGCCATGCGGTTTAGCCCCTCAGCGGTGTCCCAGCAGGTGAAGAAGCTGGAGAAAGAGGCAGGCTTCGCGGTCCTGGAACGCCGCGGCCGCGGAGTCCTGCTCACCGAGCGCGGACAGGCCCTGGCGGCCTACGGCCGGCGCATCCTGGCCGAGCTGGAGGAGCTGGAATCCACGCTGCTGGCCGATCCGGCCAAGCCCAGCGGCAGCCTCCGCTTGGTTTCGTTTTCCACTGCCTGCCGGGGACTGGTGGGGCCGCTGCTGGCCAGGATTGCCCAGTCGGAGGCGGCGCTTGAAATTTCCGTCCTGGCTGAGGATCCGCGTGAAGCCGTGGCCCGCGTTGCCAACGGCGAAGCCGACCTTGGCCTGGTGCATAACTGGAACTCAGTGCCCCTGGTGATCCCGGAGCATCTGACGCTCGAGTGGCTGTGCGAGGACGTGGCGGACCTGCTGGTCCATCGCACCCATCCGCTGGCGCAGCGGGCGGAGGTTGAGCCTGCACAGCTTGTCCACGAGCGCTGGATCAGCACGCCGGCCGGGGCAATCTGCAATGAAGCCCTCCTGCGGATTTTCGCCGACCTTGGGCGCGTCCCGGACATCAGGGTGTACGATCCCGATTTTGCGACGCATATCGCCCTCGTGGAGCAGGATGTCGCGGTTGCGCTCGTGCCCCGCCTGGGCCGCCCGGCGCTGCCTCCGGATGTCGTCGCCGTTCAGGTGGTCAACCCGGTCCAAGCCCGGCAGGTGGGGCTGGTCCACCGCCGGACCATGACGGCCAGCCCGGGCATCAGGCATGTCGCGGCGCTGCTGCGCGGGATCGCGGTCAGTGGGCCCGGGGGACTGCAAACCGGGTGATCCTGGCATCCTGCCCGTCGAGCTCCGACCACGGCTTTTCGGTCTCAAGGACGGTGAGGGCATTGGTGGGAAAGCGGGTGGCTGCGTCCATGTAGGCGTCGTGGTCGGAATCCCGCGAGGCGAGGTGCATCGCGAGGTCCTGCACGCCGGGCAGGTGCGCGATCAGCATCAGCGTGGTCACAGTGTCCGGCACATGGTTGACCACGGTGAGCATCCGGAGGGCCGAGGCCGCGTACAGGCCGTCTTCGAGCTTGGGCGTGGGCGCCTTGTCGCCGAGTTCGGAGCAGACCCAGGTGCAGGTCTGCCGGGTGCGCAGGGCACTGGAGCAGAGAATGAAGTCCGGGACGATGTTGTTCTTGAGCAGCCAGCGCCCGGCCAGCGGCGCTTCCCGGTGTCCGCGCTCCTCCAGCGGCCGTTCGTGGTCGGCCACCCCGCCCGGCCAGTCTGCCTTGGCGTGGCGCATGATCACAAGGCGTCGAACATGGTGCGAACTCATGGCCCAAGCCTAGCGCCAGCAAAAGCGCCAGGGAGCGCCGCCGGCCAGCGTCACGCCAGGCACGCTTTCAGCAACACCCAAGACCAAAATCACCTAAATCCCGGGCCCCAACCACGGACAAGAGCCCGAAAGCGTGCCCACAGTGACACGGAGGGCCCCACCAGCCGCGGAGGCACAGTACACGGAGAGTTCCGGAGGCCGAAAGGGCGGCACACCCCGACAGCGCCGTTGTTGCGTGAGGAACGAGCGCAGGCGCCGAGGGGTTGTGCCGCCTTTCGAAGCGGAGGTTAGAGCTAGATCGAGTACTCCGGAGCGGCCCAGACAACAACTTCCGGGTGCTCGTAGAAGCGGTAGCCCTGGCCGCGGACGGTGCGGACGGTGTTGGCGAGGCGGCCCAGCTTGGAGCGGAGGCGGCGGATGTGGACGTCAATGGTGCGCTCGTTCGGCACTTCTTCGGCGTTGCGCCACAGTCCTTCGAGGAGTTCATCGCGCCCCACGGTGCGGGTGCCGTTTTCGACGAGGTAGTTGAGGAGCTCGAACTCCTTGAACGTGAGGTTCAGGGACTCACCGTCGAGGTGGACTTCGCGGCGGGCGAGGTCGATGAGCACGCCGGAGGGGCGTGGCTCCTGCGGCTGGGCAGCACGGGGAGCTTCAGTGCGCTGGCGGGAGTTGACGGTGGGGTCGCCAAAGGTGGAGCGGACGACGTCAAGCGCGGAACCGGGGGTGCCGGCGGGGGCGACTGCCACGGCGGCGTAGCTCTCGGCGCCGGCGACCAGCGACTGGGCGTAGGCGCGGATCTCCTGTGCGAGCTTGGCGATGGAGGTGCCGGCTGCTGCCGCGGTCTCCTCGTCAATGCCCATGTAGAGGACGAAGCCGCGGGCGACGTTCTCGTTGGCTACGGGGCGGACGGCGTTTGGTCCGGCCACTACAGGGGTAGGGGCGGTAACAGGCGCGGATTCTGCGGGATGCACGGCACGAAGCTGGCCGTAAGAGTTGGGGTTGTATCCCTGCGGCGCGAAACCCTGGCCGGGAAAGCCGCTTCCCGTGGTGGAGGGAGCGAGCGACGGGCGGGGACCGAAGCCGGGACGAAGGCCAGCGGGCTGTCCTGCTTTGGCGGCGTTACGGACTGAAATGTGGACGTATCCGGATGCAACTGACATGAATGTCTACCTCAATGTGAAATGGCCGCCTTCGCGGCTCGAATGCTGGCTTCCCCGTCACGCGGACCGGGGAGGGGCGCCCGACGCTGGGCTGGGGGCGAATGCCTAGGAACTTCGGCGGGTGGGAAGGTCAGGCGTGCATTCGACAACAGCGCATGTCGGCAGCAGCGGATGTGCTGGGCCAATATTCTGCGGCTGCAGGTGCTGTTGAGTTCTTGTTCACATTGGAAGTGTGCAGCGTAACAATGCCAACTTGCAAGTAACAATGGACCGGATCGTCCGGATAGTGAGACGAAACGGAGAATTGTGCCGTAGATCACTATTTCGGAAGAGGGAAATAATATCGATGCTTATCCGGAGAAGCACCCTAAATGCATGACTTTTTAGAATAATCTTCGTCAGGATTCGGTTTGAACGAATCCAGCGGAAATTCAACCGTTTGACATAGAATCGACCGGACAGGAAGTTCCGCTGTCCAGCCGATTTTCTTTTTCCTGCTGATTTTTCGCCCCGGCCTGCACTTACGGGTGCCGTAGACAGTGTCCCGTCCTTGTTCGTCCGTGTTCGCCAGTAGCTGCTGGCCCATGCCCGTCAGTTGCTGCTGGTACCTGAGCCCGGAGCCGCTGCCGTGCCGGAGGCTGCCAGCTGAATGGCCTGAACGGTATAGGCGTCCGAATCCTTCAGGGCCGTCACGCGGACGCTCGCTCCCGTGGTCACGTTGGAAAGGCTGAGGGTGCTGCCGGTGGATCCGCTGCCCCGCTGCCGCATTCCCTGCGTCACCTGGACGTCGGAGGCGACGGTATAGGTACGGGAAAACCCATCGTCGCTCTTGACCGTCAGGGAGGTGCCCGAAATCTCCGTCACGGTGCCTGCCTGGCCCGCCATGGTCAGGTAGGTGGAGCCTTGGAGGACTACGTATTCAGAGTGGACGGCGGCGTTCAGACCGGCCGATCCCATACCCAGGCCACCGGGGCCGCCGTCCAGGCCGCTTTGGCCGCCCGGACCCGTCAGGCCACCCTGCCCGGTCATACCGCCGTGCCCGGTGGTACCGCCTGGCCCCGTCACGCCGCTTTGGCCGCCTGGCCCAAACTGGCCGGCGGCACCTGCACCCTGGCCATTGTTCGCCGAAGCCGCGGTTCCGTTTCCAGCCGCATAAGCACCGGCGCCGGCTGCTGCAGCCACAACCACCGCCATACCGCCCACCAGCATGCCCTTCTTGCCGGTCCAGTTCCCTTTCCCGGACCGGGAGGGAGCGCCGGGCGCATACTGCTGGGGTGCACCCCAGCCCGTGCCGGCGTTGGGCACCTGGCCGTGTGCCGGCGTCGTACCCCACCCTGCGGAAGGTGAACCGGGTACGTGCTCAGCCCAGCCCTGGGCTGGCTGCCCCTGCGGGGACTGCTCCGACGAAGTCCTGGCCTGGCTGGTGGGGTCACCCCACTCCGCCCCTGCGCCCTGTTGGCTGCCATCCGGTGTGCCGCCCCAGACCGGAGCCGGCTGGCGCTTTGGGTCCGGGCTGCTGCCCCCGGCAGGACCCGGCTGTCCGTCCTGCCATGATGCCCCGGGGACGGCGCGGTTGTTGTCCTGCTGATCCATGGCTTTCTCCAAGAAGTTGAGAGTTGGTGGTGATGCTTGTCCTGTTGTTCCATCAGCGTCTGCCGCAATGCTGTGCGGGGGCTGTGCAGCAGGCCAAGCCTGCCTGTGACCCGGCCGAAGCCCCCGGCAGGGCAGCGCTGGGCCCGGGCCCAGGTGGCTAGGCTGGAGTTCACAGCTGGAACACAGCCTTGGCAAAGCGTCGGCAAACCGACAGATCGGAGAGTTGTCCCATGGCATCCCCGCACTCCATGACCAACAACCTTCCCCAGCTCACCCACCCGGACGGGTCCCCGATCCGTGCCCTGGTAGTGGATGACGAGCCGAGCCTTTCCGAACTCATGAGCATGGGCCTTCGCATGGCGGGGTGGTCCGTGGCTGTGGCAGCCGACGGACCCGGTGCCGTCAAGCTCGCCAAGGACTTCCATCCGGATGTCCTGGTGCTCGATGTCATGCTGCCCGGGTTCGACGGCGTGGAGCTGCTGGGCAGGATCCGCGCCTTTGCGCCGGAGGTGCCTGCGCTCTTCCTGACAGCGAAGGATGATGTCCAGGACCGCATCGTGGGACTGGCCGCGGGCGGGGACGACTACGTCACCAAGCCCTTCAGCATGGAGGAAGTCCTGCTGCGCCTGCACCGCCTGGTGCAGCGTTCCGGGGTGGCCGCCATGGACACCGCTGAACTGGTGGTGGGCGACCTGGTCCTCAATGTGGACACCCGAGAAGTCACCCGCGCCGGGGAAGTCATCCAGCTGACGGCAACACAGTTCGAGCTCCTCCGCTACCTCATGGAAAACCCCAAGCGCGTGGTCAGCAAGGCCCAGATCCTGGACCACGTGTGGGACTACGACTTCGGCGGCCAGGCGAATATCGTCGAGCTCTACATTTCCTACCTGCGCAAGAAGATCGAAGCCAACCATCCGCCCATGATCCATACCGTGCGCGGAGCGGGCTACGTCATCAAGCCCGCAGACTAGCCAAAGGAAACGCGTGTCTCTTTCCGGCGTCCCCCGGCCCACAGGCCGCTCCTGGTTCAACCCCGCAACGTGGCACCTCCGTACCCGCCTGATCCTGCTGTCCATGGCGCTTTTGGTGGCAATCTCCAGTGCGATCGGCGTGGTCAGCTACGCCTCCATGGATGTGGTCCTTACCAACCAGCTGGACGCACAGCTGGCCCTGGCGTCCCGCGGCCGGCCGCCTGAGGGCAACCCGTCCGGGCGCCCCGACCCCCTCGATGCGCGCGGCCAGAGTGTGGGAACGCTCAACGCCAGGGTGGTGGGTGGCCAGATCAGCCGGGAGGCAGGATTCCTTTCCTCTGACGCCACCCGCACGTCCCTCACTTCCCGCGATGTCACCACTCTCCAGGCGCTCCCGCGCAACGGTGTGCCGGTGGACCGGCAGCTGTCCAACGGCGACTATCGGGTCATGGCCACGGAAACCCCCTTTGGCGACGTGGTGATTACGGGCCTGCCGCTGGCAACGAAACAGAGCACCGAGGCTTCACTGGTCCTCACCATGGTGCTGGTGTCGCTGGGTGGCCTTGTCCTGATCGGGCTTGCCGGCACGGCCTTGATCCGCCGGACCATGCGGCCGCTGGAACAGCTGTCCGACGTCGCCACAAAGGTTTCCAAGCTGCCCCTCGACGCCGGCGAGGTAGCGCTCGCTGTGCGCGTGCCGCCGGCTGCAGCGCATCCCACCACCGAGGTGGGCAGCGTTGGGCACGCCCTGAACCTGATGCTGGACAACGTTTCCAGCGCCCTGGAGGCCAGGCAGCGCAGTGAAATGAAGGTGCGCCAGTTTGTTGCCGATGCCTCCCATGAACTCAGGACGCCGCTGACCGCCATCCGTGGTTACACGGAACTGATGCGTATGACCGAGGCCTTTACGGAGGACGGCCGGAAGTCGCTGGGGCGCGTTCAAAGCCAGTCGGAGCGCATGACCGCACTGGTGGAGGACCTGCTGCTGCTGGCCCGGCTGGATGAGGGCAAGGCCTCCGAGACCACTGATGTGGACCTTACCCAACTGGTGATCGAAACGGTCAGCGACGAAAAGGTCATGGCGCCGGACCACACCTGGCAGCTTCAGTTGCCCGACGAACCCGTCACGGTCCGCGGGGACACCACGCAGCTCCACCAAGTACTGGCCAACCTGCTGTCCAACGCCCGGAAGCACACTCCCGCCGGCACCACGGTGACCACTGGTTTGATGCGCTCCGCCGACGGGAGCGTGGTGGTCACGGTCACCGACGACGGGCAAGGCATCCCCGCCGAATTCCAGGGAAGCATTTTTTCGCGCTTCACGCGTGCCGATGCCGCCCGCTCCGGTTCTGAGGGTTCTTCGGGGTTGGGGCTTTCCATCGTGGAGTCCATCGTGGCGGCCCATGGCGGGACCGTTGAATTGGTCTCCCGGCCGGGCAGGACCGAGTTTGCCGTGCGACTTCCCGCAGCAGGCCCCGCCATACGCTGACTGACACGTCAAGACCGGGCCGGCAACACATACACAGGTACGTCACAGGTTGCGCCTAAAGCACTCAAATCCGGCGGCGCCACTCTTGATCCATGACGCTCACCGACTCCACTTCAGGACCCCTGCCGGACGCCGCGGTGGCGCCGCTGGGCCTTCCCACCCGGGGACACGCCGTACGGCGCGCACCCGTGGACACCCGCACCGCCGTTCCCGTCCTTGATGTCACCATCCCCGTCTTCAACGAGGAACGCGACCTTGAGGAATGCCTCCGCAGGCTGCACGGACACCTGCTCGATACCTTTCCGCACAGCTTCCGGATTACCGTGGCGGACAATGCCAGCACGGACGGGACCCTGAAGACCGCCGAACGGCTGGCCCGGGAGTTCCCAGAGCTCGTGGTGGTCCACCTGGACGAGAAGGGCCGGGGCAACGCCCTGCGGAAAGTGTGGTTAGCCTCCCCGTCGCCGGTCCTGGCCTACATGGACGTGGACCTCTCCACCGACCTCGCGGCCCTGCCCCCACTGCTGGCGCCCCTGATCTCCGGGCATTCTGACCTGGCCATCGGCACCCGGTTGACCCGCAGTTCCCGCGTTGTCCGCGGCCCCAAACGGGAGTTCATCTCGCGCAGCTACAACCTGATGCTCCACTCGCTGCTGGCCGCCCGGTTCAGTGACGCCCAGTGTGGATTCAAAGCCATCCGTGCCGACGTCGCACAGCAGATCCTCCCCTATACCGTGGACAACTCCTGGTTCTTCGACACCGAACTCCTGGTCCTGGCCGAACGCTGCGGCCTGCGCGTCCATGAAGTTCCCGTGGACTGGATCGACGATCCCGATTCCAGCGTGGAC
>DATIMT010000192.1:0-12757 GCA_035475035.1 Arthrobacter sp. | reverse complement strand
GTCCGTCTTGATGGCGGTCGCGCCGACGTACTGCCCCACCATGCCCGAACGGTCGACCTCGACCAGGTGGCCTTTCTGCAGCAGACCGACCGCGCGGTACATCTCGGCCAGGAGCCGCGCCACAGTGGTCTTGCCTGTCCCTGGGTTTCCGAGGAACACCAGATGCTGTGATGTGGCCACCTCCGGCAGGCCGTGCGTCTTACGGCGGGCCTGGACCTGGAGCAGTGCAACGAGGCCGCGCACCTGTTCCTTCACGGTTTCCAGTCCGACCAGTGCGTCGAGCTCGGCCTGCACCTCGGACAGCGGCCGAGCCGGCCCGGGCCTTGGACCGATGAGATCGCCGACGAGGTCGTCGACGCGCTCCGAACCAGGCAGCTTGAACTGATCGGCCAGATGGCCGATGGTTTCGCGCAGGTCGTCGAGCGGATTGCGGCTGGCAGCCATGCATCCACTGTAGTACTCGGTGGCCGACCTGGGCGGGGTTGGCCTCAAGCTGCTGTTACAGCAGGCCGCTGCCGGTCCGTGCCAGGACGTGGCCGCGCGGGCCGGTCAGCCGGAACCAGCGGCCGGCGCGGTACAGCTTGTGGTCGCCGTCCGCCAGGAAGCCCAGCGCGTAGGCTGCGAAGGCCGCACCGGCGGGCAGGCCGGCGTCGTCCAGCTCCCGTCCCCACACGGCCGCCCGGGCGTTGTTGACAATCAAGGCTCCCGGCTTGTCCGGCACGATGCCGGCCACCTCGGCGATGCCCGCTTCAGCCGCGGCACGCAGGTGGGCGTCGCTGACGGACCCCAGCAGCTCCCATCCGCCCCGTGGCGCGCCTACCCCCGTCCAGGATTCGGTGACGGTGGTGGGCGGCACCGGCAATTCGACGTCGGCCTCCCCGGCACGTGCCAACCGGTCCAGGACGGCGGACAGGGCAACGGTGACATCCGTTCCTGACGGTTCCGCAAGCGCCATGGTGCGCAGGCCCAGGATGGTGGGGGTCGATTCGCCCAGGAGCCTGGGCCGCAGGACGCACACATAGGCGGCCAGGACGGAACCGGCGGCCTGCAGGCGGATGGCGCCGTCATCAATGGCTTTGGCCCGGGTGGCGAACGTCTTCAGGTCGGCCAGATCCCGGGGATCGGCGAAACGGAAGGACGAGGTGAGAAGTTCAGACACACCTAAAACCCTACCGGCTGCATCCCGGTTGAGTGGCTCCCGGGGCGCCGTCTAGAGTCGGACCATGACTGAAGCCGAAGCCGGACTGCTGGCCCCGCCAAGCGGGGACCCCACCTCATCGCTGATCGAACTGCTGGACCTGGGCGAGCTTGAGGGCGCCCGGACGGACGAGGATATCTTCCTGGGCCCCTCCCAGCAGCAGCCGCACCACAGGGTGTTCGGCGGCCAGGTGCTGGCGCAGTCCCTCGTGGCATCCATCAGGACGGTGGATCCGGAGCGGTTTGTCCACTCCATGCACGGCTACTTCCTGCGCCCCGGTGACGCCAACAAGTCCATTACCTTCGGCGTGCAGCGGCTGAGAGACGGCCGGTCGTTTTCCGCCCGGCGCGTCCACGCCTACCAGGACGGGGTGCCCATCCTGTCCATGATTGCCTCGTTCCAGGGTGAGGACGAGGGGATCGAGCACGCGTCGGTGATGCCGGCGGGGATCCCGGACCCTGAGTCATTGCCCAGTACGGCAGACCTGCTGGGGAAGTTTGACCACCCGGTGGCAAGGCACTGGGCGTATGAGCGGCCGTTCGACATCCGGCATGTCGATCCCGCGCTGTATGTTTCGGCGACCGGACCGAGGGAGGCCCGGAACGCCGTCTGGATGAAGACCTTCGGACCGATGCCGGACAGCCCGAACCTGCACCGCGCCGCCCTGGCCTACGCCAGCGACTACACCTTGCTCGAATCGATCCTTCGGCGGCATGGCCTCAGCTGGATCACCCCCGGCATGAACGTTGCCAGCCTTGACCACGCGATGTGGTGGCACCGGCCGGCGCGGGTGGATGAATGGCTGCTCTACGTCCAGGAGTCCCCCAGTGCCCACGGCGCACGCGGCCTGGCCACGGGGAAGATCTTCAACCGCGAGGGCCAGCATGTGGCCTCGGTGGCGCAGGAGGGCATGGTGCGCATCCCCGCCGGGCCGGCAGGCGGCTAATCACCCGGCAGGGGCAGAAGCGAGGCAGAACCGCCCGGACATAGGAGAAGGCCGGCACCGTAGTGCCGGCCTTCGCCTTGGGCTAATCCATCCGTTGCCGGCTGCCCCTGGGACTAGTCGCGGGTCAGGCGCCGGTGGGTGACACGGTGCGGCTTGGCTGCGTCCGGGCCGAGGCGCTCCACCTTGTTCTCCTCGTAGGATTCGAAGTTGCCCTCGAACCAGTACCACTTGGAGGGGTTTTCCTCGTCACCTTCGTAGGCCAGGATGTGGGTGGCCACCCGGTCCAGGAACCAGCGGTCGTGCGAAACCACGACGGCGCAGCCGGGGAATTCGAGCAGCGCATTCTCCAGGCTGCTGAGGGTCTCGACGTCGAGGTCGTTGGTGGGCTCGTCGAGGAGGAGCAGGTTTCCGCCCTGCTTCAGGGTCAGCGCCAGGTTCAGGCGGTTCCGCTCACCACCGGAGAGGACACCTGCCTTTTTCTGCTGGTCCGGGCCCTTGAAGCCGAAAGCGGCCACATAGGCACGGGACGGCATCTCAACGTTGCCCACCTGGATGAAGTCGAGTCCGTCGGAGACGACCTCCCACAGGGTCTTGTTGGGGTCAATGCCGCCACGGCTCTGGTCAGCGTAGGAGATCTTGACGGAGTCGCCGATCTTCAGGTCGCCGCCGTCGAGTGGTTCGAGGCCCACGATGGTCTTGAAGAGAGTGGTCTTGCCGACGCCGTTGGGGCCGATGACGCCCACGATGCCGTTCCGCGGAAGGGTGAAAGACAGGCCGTCGATCAGTGTCCGGTCCTCGAAGCCCTTTTGGAGGTTCTTGGCCTCCAGGACCAGGCCGCCCAGCCGCGGTCCCGGCGGGATCTGGATTTCTTCGAAATCCAGCTTGCGGGTGCGGTCAGCTTCGGCGGCCATCTCCTCGTAGCGGGCCAGGCGCGCCTTCGATTTGGTCTGGCGGCCCTTGGCGTTGGAGCGGACCCACTCGAGTTCCTCGGCGAGGCGCTTGGCCTGCTTGGCGTCCTTCTTGCCCTGGATCTCCAGGCGCGCGCGCTTCTTCTCCAGGTACGTGGAGTAGTTGCCTTCATACGGGTACAGGTGGCCGCGGTCAACCTCGGCGATCCATTCCGCCACGTGATCCAGGAAGTACCGGTCGTGAGTGACGGCCAGGACCGCGCCGGGGTAGGAGGAAAGGTGCTGTTCAAGCCACAGGACGCTTTCGGCGTCGAGGTGGTTGGTGGGCTCGTCGAGGAGCAGCAGGTCCGGCTTCTGCAGGAGGAGCTTGCAGAGCGCTACGCGGCGGCGCTCACCGCCGGAGAGGTTGGTGACGTCGGCATCTGCCGGCGGGCAGCGGAGGGCATCCATGGCCTGTTCCAGCTGGGAGTCGAGGTCCCAGGCGTCGGCGGCGTCGATGGCTTCCTGCAGCTTGCCCATCTCGTCGAGGAGGGTGTCGTAGTCAGCGTCGGGACTGGCCATTTCCTCGGAGATCTCGTTGAAGCGCTGGATCTTGCCGTAGATCTCACCAACGCCTTCCTGGACGTTGCCCAGGACCGTCTTTTCCTCGTTGAGGGGCGGCTCCTGGAGGAGGATGCCGACGCTGTAGCCGGGGCTGAGCCTGGCCTCACCGTTGGAGGGTGTGTCCAGCCCTGCCATGATCTTGAGGATGGTGGACTTACCGGCACCGTTTGGGCCCACAACACCAATTTTGGCGCCCGGGAAGAAGGACATGCTTACGTCATCAAGGATGAGTTTTTCGCCAACGGCCTTTCGGGCCTTGGTCATTGTGTAGATAAATTCCGCCATGGTCTCAAATCTAGTGGGTTGGCGGGCAGATCTCACATTTGCAGCCGGCCGGTCAACCGGATCAGGAGCCTACGAAGCATTTGCCGCTGGCCAGCACCGGCAAGACGGTGACGGTCACAGCACCTTCGCGCACCTGGCCGATGACGCAGTCCTTGCCCTGCAACACCGCTGCTTCGATGGCGTCTGCCTCCAGCCCGGTAGGTGTACGGCTTTGCGAGACCTGGAGCACTGGCGGGGCGATGCCCGCGCCGGTCAGGGCGTCGCTGACCTGCGCAGTTGCCGGTTTTGGCGTTCCTGTTGCCAGTTTGGTCAGGGTTTCAGTGACAGTCTGTTTCACCGTTTCGGTGGCGGCAGTATCCGCGGCCGGAGATGAACCGCCGGAGGTGTTGGCCAGGGGTCTCCCGCTGGCTTCGTTGCCTTGGGTGGCTGGATCCGTGGCTTGGACCGGCTGTCCCTGGACGCCTGCCGCCGTGGCCGGCGCTGACGGCTGGCTGCTGCTCTCCATGTCCGGTCGGTTCCCCGAGGGACCTGCGGCACATCCCGACAGGAAACAGGCCAGGACGGCAGTTGCCAGTACTGCGCCGGCAAAGTTGTTCTGCCGGCGGTGAGGGGTGGGACGCATGGTGCCATTGTGCCATGGGGGCCGGGACCGCCGGACCTGGGTGGGCGGCGGTGCGGATCCCCACGGGCCGGATTGACCGGCGCCAGTGGTTGTGGCCCGAGGGGTTGGCGGGCGGACGGAGGGCGGCCGGGGGTGCCGCCGCTCCGCCCGCCCGGGACTGAAGGGGAACACTGATGCTGATGCGTGTTTCCTAGACTTCGGCGAGTTCCCCCGTTTCCAGGTCAAGGGAGGCGAGACCCCCGTCACTGTCCTCGATGACGACGGCGGCATGGCCATGGTCTTCGGGGTTTTCGTCCCCACGATCCTCGGGTTCGTCCAGGACCTGGTCCATCCCGGGGGCATCATCAGGGGTGGGAGGCTGCTCCACAAGGGAGAGTGCAGGCCTGGAAGCGGTGCGGATGAAGTTGGCCGATCCGAAGGTGAGATCGTGCCCCACGGCGTCGGCGTCGATGATGGTGGAGTGGTACACGCGCCCTTCCTTTTCCCAGGTGCGGATTTTCAGTTTGCCCACCACGATGACGGGCTGGCCCTTCCTGATGCTGCAGCCCAAGGCGCCCGCGAGCTGGCGGTAGCCCTGGACGGTGAACCAGTTGGTGTGCCCGTCACCCCACGTTTTGGATTCCCGGTCAAAACGGCGGGTGGTGGAACCGAGGCGGAAAGAGGCCGTGGCCACTCCGCCCGGCGTGGTGGAACTCGTTATCTCGGTGGCCACGAAGCCCCGGATGGTGATCGATTCAGTCATGGTTACGTCCTGTCTGGATGGTGGCGCCTTGAGCAGGCATGACCAGCATCGCGCCGGATAAGGGCGGGCAGGAGGCCCCTCTTTTCGTATGTGGACAAAGTAGGCCCGGTAACGGATGTGGAGGAGCAGTGGCGCACGGATGACACCGCCGGCATCCGGGCAATGTAAACTTTTTGAGGCGCCGGCCTGCAGGCCGGAAGCCAACGCCTCAGTAGCTCAGGGGATAGAGCAGCGGCCTTCTAATCCGCCGGTCGGGGGTTCGATTCCCTCCTGGGGCACCGTGTGGTGAGTCGGGACATCCTTTACGGATGTGTCGAGTCATCGTTGACGCCCCGGTCTTCGGACCGGGGCGTTTTGAATTGGCCGCTACGCGTGCAGCCGGTGCGGCGCCTCCACAAGGGACCGGATCACACTGCCTGCCGCCCCCAGCAGGGCACCCGAATCGCCCACCGCGGATACCGTCACCTGGCTGGACGCATATTTGCCCGGCGCATACTTCGCCAGGCTTTCCAGCAGTGGGGCACGAAGCCAGGGTTCGAGGACTGCGAAGTGGCCGCCAAGGACCACCGAATCGATATTGACGACCCGCGCCGTGGAGGCGAGCGCTATGCCCAGGCAGCGGCCGGCGCGCTCGACGGCGGAAACCGCCTGGGGCTCCCCGGCTTCCAGTGCCTGCAGGAGCAGGGACATCAGGGCGGACCGCGACCCTCCGTCCGGGGCCAGTCCGGCAGCGGTGAAGATGGCATCCTGGCCGGCCACGGTTTCCAGGCAGCCGGTTCCACCGCAGGAACAGTGCCCGCCGTCGGGGTCCACCACGATATGCCCAACTTCGCCGGCATGGCCGCCAGGGCCGGTAAAAAGCTCTGAGCCGATGACAATCCCGCCGCCGACCCCCACTTCACCGGAAACGAAGAGGAAGTTTGCCGCCCCGTTCGGCCGGTGCCGCAGTTCTGCCAGGGCTGCGGCATTGGCCTCGTTGAACAGCTCCACCCCCAGGGGGGCTTCAGGCAGCAGGGCGTCAAGATCAAGGTCGACGTTGACCCAGCCCAGGTTGGGGGCGGTGAGTACCCGCGACCCGGCAGGGTCAACGAGTCCAGGCACAGCGAGGCCGCCGCCCAGCACCTCGACGCCCTGCTCCCCTGCCGCGCTGCGCACCCTGGCGGCAAGGAGTGCCAGCGCGGCCAGGACCGGGGCGTCCGCGCTCATGCGGTTATCGCGTTCCTGCAGCTCGCGGATGAGTACCGTACCGGCGAGGTCGACCACAGCTGCGGAGATGTAATCGACGTTGATTTCCATCCCCATGACCGCCCGGTTGGGGCTAAGTTCCAGTCCCACGCCCGGCCGGCCACGCCCCTGCGGGTTGAGGCCTATCTCGCGGATGATCCCTGCGTCCAGGAGGTCCAGCACCAGACTGGATACCGATGCCTTGGTCAGGCCGGTGGCACCGGCCACCTGCGCGCGGCTGGGGTGGGTGCCGGGCGGGAATTCGGCGATCGCGCCCAGGACCAGCGCCAGGTTGCTGCGGCGGACATCCCCTACACTTCCTGGGACTGAACCTCCGGGTCCCGCCACTGCAGGCGCCGGCATCACCATCACAAACCTCCCCGGTGGAACATCCCGTCAGATTTTTCGGCTGGTTCCAGCTCTGACTCTTGACCCCACCCTACGTCCGCTCATATAGTTCAGGCAATGAACTAAAGCTTCGCAATCCCGCGGGGCGCACGATCGCAAGGACGCATCATGACTCTCTCCCCCACCCCCGCCGACAAATTCACTTTTGGCCTCTGGACGGTCGGCTGGACCGGCGCCGATCCGTTCGGCGTCGCCACCCGCTCGGCGCTTGACCCGGTGGAGGCCGTTCACCGCCTGGCAGAGCTCGGCGCCTACGGCATCACCTTCCACGACAATGACCTGGTCCCGTTTGACGCTTCCGCCTCGGAGCGGGACCTGATCCTGAAGAACTTCCGCGCAGCCCTCGCAGAGACCGGGCTGAAAGTTCCGATGGTGACCACCAACCTCTTCAGCCACCCGGTCTTCAAGGACGGCGGCTTCACCTCCAACGACCGCTCCATCCGCCGCTTCGCCCTCTCAAAGGTCCTGCGCAACATCGACCTGGCCGCCGAGCTCGGCGCCGAAACCTTCGTCATGTGGGGCGGCCGTGAAGGCAGTGAATACGACGGTTCAAAGGATCTGGCCGCAGCCCTGGACCGCATGAAGGAAGGCGTTGACACCGCCGCCGGCTACATCAAGGACAAGGGCTACAACCTGCGGATTGCCCTTGAGCCCAAGCCCAACGAACCCCGCGGCGACATCTTCCTGCCCACGGTGGGCCACGGCCTGGCCTTCATCGCCCAGCTGGAGCACGGCGACATCGTGGGCCTCAACCCCGAAACCGGACACGAGCAGATGGCCGGACTGAACTTCACCCACGGCATCGCCCAGGCCCTGTGGGCCGGCAAGCTCTTCCACATCGACCTCAACGGCCAGCGCGGCATCAAGTACGACCAGGACCTCGTCTTCGGCCACGGCGACCTGACCAGCGCCTTCTTCACCGTGGATCTCCTCGAAAACGGCTTCCCGGGTGGCGGCCCGACGTATGACGGCCCCCGGCACTTCGACTACAAGCCGTCCCGCACCGATGGCTACGACGGCGTCTGGGAGTCGGCCAAGGCCAACATGGCCATGTACCTGCTGCTAAAGGAACGGGCCCTCGCCTTCCGCGCCGACCCGCAGGTCCAGGAAGCCCTCAAGGTCTCCGGCGTCTTCGAGCTCGGCGAACCCACCCTCAGCGCCGGTGAAACCACGGCGGACCTGCTGGCGGACGCCGCCGCGTTCGAGGACTTCGACGCCGACAAGGCCGCAGAACGCTCCTTCGCGTTCGTCCGCCTCAACCAGCTCGCCATCGAACACCTCCTGGGCGCCCACTAGGCCATGGTGCTCGTCGCAGGCATCGACAGCTCCACCCAGTCCTGCAAGGTGGTGATCCGCGACGCGGATACCGGAGCACTGGTCCGCCAAGGCCGGGCCACCCATCCCGAAGGCAGCGAGGTTCACCCGGACCACTGGTGGACCGCGCTCCAAAAGGCGGTTGCTGATGCCGGCGGGCTGGATGACGTCAGCGCCGTCTCCGTTGGCGGCCAGCAGCATGGCATGGTTTGCCTGGACAGCGACGGATCCGTGATCCGGCCGGCGCTGCTGTGGAACGATACCCGCAGCGCCGGGGCAGCCGTGGAGCTCATCAGGAGTGCCGGCGGTGGCGATCCCGCCGCCGGCGCGCAGTACTGGGCGCACGCCACCGGCACTGTCCCCGTTGCCTCGCTGACGGTGACCAAGCTGCGCTGGCTGGCAGAAAACGAGCCGGAAAACGCCGCGAAGGTGGCCGCCGTCTGCCTTCCCCACGATTGGCTGACCTGGCGGCTCGCCGGCTTCGGCCCGGGCAGTGGGGCCGAGGGGCTGGCCGCCCTGGCCACCGACCGCTCCGACGCGTCGGGCACTGGCTACTACTCGACGGCGGAGGGCGGGTACCTCCCCGAGGTCCTGTCCGCGGCGCTCGGGCATGTGCCGGCCCTTCCGCGGGTCCTGGGTCCGCTGGAGACAGCGGGCAGGACGCCGGAGGGCAGCCTGCTGGCTGCCGGCGCCGGAGACAATGCTGCAGCCGCCCTCGGAGCAGGGGCGGGATTGGGCGACGTGGTGATGTCGTTAGGCACGTCCGGTACCGTTTTCGCGGTCTCGGATACGCCGGCGGCGGATGCATCCGGACTGGTGGCAGGGTTTGCCGATGCTGCCGGGCACTACCTGCCGCTGGTCTGCACATTGAACGCCACCCGCATTTTCGATGCCACAGCTGCGCTCCTGGGCGTGGACCTCCCGGAGTTCAACCGGCTGGCCCTGTCAGCTGAACCCGGCGCCGGAGGGCTCACCCTGGTTCCCTACTTCGACGGGGAAAGGACACCCAACCTGCCGGATGCCACAGGTTCCCTGCATGGCATCACCAGGGCCAACTACACCCCGGCCAACCTGGCGCGCGCCGCCGTCGAGGGCGTGGTCTGTTCCCTGGCGGACGGCCTGGCCGCGCTGCAGGTCCAGGGTGTGGCTGTCCGCAGGATCCTCCTGGTGGGCGGGGGCGCCCAGTCGGCCGCCGTACAGGAAGTCGCAGCGGGTCTGCTGGGCACACACATTACCGTGCCACAGCCTGGTGAGTACGTTGCCGATGGTGCGGCGCGCCAGGCCGCGGCGGCACTCACCGGACGCTTCCCTGCATGGGCGGCCGACGCCGTCGACCTTCCGCAGCGGACGGACGACGGCGGGGTGCTGGCCCGGTACCGCCGGTTCGCCTCGCTGCACAGCTAGGAAGCGACCACATGAAGAAGACCCGGACCACTGCTGCGGCGGTCCGGGTCTTCTTCATGTGGGGCGCAGGCTCCTGGCAGCTATGGTGAAAAGCGTGCCAGGAGCCCGCGGTCTGCATCAGGTCAGGCGTACGGCAGGACAAGCTCCGCGTACCGCTCCTTGACCGTGGCCAGGACGATGTTCCCGTCCGTGTCCCAGATCTCCTGATTGAAGATTTCCACTTCGATGTCCCCGGTGTACCCGGCATCGCGAACCCAGGTGCCGATGGTGGCGAAGTCCACCACGCCGTCACCCATGTACCCGCGGGACAGCAGCGGATCGGCGGCGATGGGCATGTTGAAGTCGCACACCTGGTAGGAGGCGATGCGGTTCTCCCGGCCGGCGCGCTCGATCTGCGCCTTCAGTTCCGGGTCCCACCAGACGTGGAAGGTATCGACGGCGACCCCCACCGTTGCGGCGTCAAAAGGCTCCGCGAGGTCCAGGGCCTGGCCCAGGGTGGAGATGAGCGCCCGGTCCGCCGCGTACATCGGGTGCAGCGGTTCCAGCACCAGGCGGACGCCGTTTTCCTGGGCGAAGGGCACAAGGTCGGCAAGCCGGTCGGCCACCCGCTGCCGGGCTGCCACCACGTCCTTCTCCCCCGGGGCGAGGCCGCCGACCACCAGGAACAGCTCCCGGGTGTCCAGCGCCATGGCCTCGAGGATGGCGGCGCGGTTGTCCGCGAGCGCGGCAGCCTGGCCCTCGGCGTCAGCGGCGGTGAGGAACCCGCCGCGGCAGAGCGAGGAGACCCGGAGTCCGGCGTCCTTGATCAGGCGGGCGGCCTTGTCCAGGCCGGCCTCCTCCACCCGGTCACGCCACGGTCCAATGGCGGGGATGCCTGCGTTGACGCAGCCTTCCACCACTTGGGCGAGTGTCCATTTCTTGGTGGTGGCGCTGTTGATGGAGAGCCGGGAGAGAGCGGACGTCCCTGAATTGGTGGTCATGCTCCCACCCCGTTAATGCGCAGGTAGTCCGACATCCGGAACGCGGCCAGCGCAGGGTCCTTGAGCAGGCCCGCCTGGTCGGCGAGTTCGAAAGTCCGGGCGAGGTGGCAGACGGAACGTCCTGAATGCAGGCCGCCCACCATCTGGAAGCCGGGCTGCTTGCCATTGAGCCATGACATGAAAGCGATGCCGGTCTTGTAGTAGAACGTGGGAGCACTGAAGATGTGCTTGCCCAGTTCCCTGGTGGAGTCCAGGATTTCGCGGGCCTTGGCAGCGTTGCCGGCATCATAGTTCTGCAGGGCCACGGAGGCCGCGGGGTAGATCGCCGCGAAGATTCCGAGCAAGGCGTCCGAGTGGTGGGCGCCGTCGCCGTCGATCAGTTCGGGGTAGTTGAAGTCGTCGCCGGTGTAGAGGCGGACGCCTTCGGGCAGTGCCGCGCGCAGGGCCACCTCGTGGGAGGCGTCCAGCAGCGAGACCTTGACGCCGTCCACCTTGGCCGCGTTGTCCTTGATCAGGCCCAGGAAGGTTTCGGTGGCGGTGGGAATGTCGTCGGAGCCCCAGTAGCCGGCGAGGGCAGGATCGAACATGGTGCCGAGCCAGTGCAGGATGACGGGCTGGTCCACTTCCTGCAGCAGGGTGGAGTACACCTTCAGGTAGTCTTCCGGGCCGCCAGCAACTTTTGCCAGGGCGCGCGAGGCCATGATGATGACCTTGGGCCCGGCCTCGGTGATCACGGCGATCTGCTCGCGGTATGCCTCGAGGACGGCTTTAAGCCCGGCTTCGCCGACAGGCAGGGAGTCGATGTCCAGCTGGTCGGTGCCGGCGCCGCAGGAGACAAGGTCCCGGACGGACTTGCCGGCTGTCGCCGGGGTGTTGGCAGAGACCACGGAGGCCGCTTCAACGCCGGTGCGCTTGATGAGCTGCTGGGTGGCTGCCCAGTCAAGGCCCATGCCACGCTGGGCGGTGTCCATTGCATCGGCAACGCCCAGGCCGTAGGACCACAGCTCGTGGCGGTAGGCCATGGTGGCGTCCCAGTCCAGCCGG
The DNA here is from genome assembly GCA_035475035.1 of Arthrobacter sp. Lineage (GTDB taxonomy): Bacteria > Actinomycetota > Actinomycetes > Actinomycetales > Micrococcaceae > Arthrobacter. The sequence goes on along the minus strand of DATIMT010000192.1, from coordinate 1,079 downwards.
GCAGGGGCACCGGGAGTGTTGTCGGCCAGGACCTCAGGGATGACATGCGCAGCAGCATACGCGCGGCGCGCAGTCAGGGGCGCCGTGGGGCGGGCCCAGGTGGCGCCGCCCTGAAGCCGGTATTCCCTGGTGCCGCCGTCTTCGGAGGGAAGGATGAGGGAAGTCATTAGAGGGTGATCTCCGGGATGTCGAGGGTACGGCGTTCGTCATTGGAGCGCAGGCCCAGTTCGGCCAGCTGGACGCCGCGGGCAGCGGAGAGCAGGCCGAAACGGTGTTCGCGGCCGGCCACCACATCGCGGAGGAACTCCTCCCACTGCAGCTTGAAGCCGTTGTCCAGTTCAGCGTTGGCCGGCACTTCCTGCCACTGGTCGCGGAAGGATTCGGTGACGGGAAGGTCCGGGTTCCAGACGGGCTTGGGGGTGTGGGCGCGCTGCTGGGCGACGCACTTGTTCAGGCCGGCGACGGCGGAGCCGTGCGTTCCGTCCACCTGGAATTCCACCAGTTCGTCCCGGTAGACCCGGACGGCCCAGGAGGAGTTGATCTGGCCGATGACCTCGTCCCCGCCGGGGGTCTCGAGCTCGAAGATGCCGTACGAGGCGTCGTCGGCGGTGGCCTTGTATTCCTTGCCGGATTCGTCCCAGCGGGCGGGAATGTGGGTGGCGGTCTTGGCGCTGACGCTCTTGACCTTGCCGATGATGCCTTCCAGGACATAGTTCCAGTGGCAGAACATGTCCGTGGTCATACCGCCGCCGTCTTCCTTGCGGTAGTTCCAGGACGGGCGCTGTGCTGCCTGGACATCGCCTTCGAAGACCCAGTAGCCGAATTCACCGCGGATGGACAGGATGCGGCCGAAGAAGCCTTCATCCACCAGGCGGCGGAGCTTGACCAGGCCGGGCAGGTACAGCTTGTCGTGGACAACGCCGGCGGTGACGCCGGATTCCTTGCCGATCCGGGCCAGTTCGATGGCCTCTTCCAGCGTTTCCGCCGTGGGCTTCTCCGTGAAGATGTGCTTGCCTGCCAGCATGGCCTTCTTCAGGGTGGCGGCACGGAGGCTGGTCATGGAGGCATCGAAAACGACG